>NZ_JBUDXA010000017.1:0-122327 GCF_054956755.1 Rufibacter sp. JT3400010
CCAGAGGAAAGTAGCCGAATTTTAGCCAAAATAATCTTCCTCATTTTGAAGGAATTACTGCAGTTCTGGAAACAAAAGCATAACTGGGCTTGTTGGTTAATCAATCGATTGATTAACTTTGCGCGACTTTTAGGAAATGGCAGAGAAAGAGAAAATAGACAAGAAAGAGCACCTGTTGGATGTGGCGGAACGCGTGTTCGGGGAATTAGGCTATGACGGGGCCTCTACCCGTATGCTCGCCCAGGAGGCAGGCGTGAACATGGCCATGCTCAACTACTACTTCGGGTCTAAAGACGGACTGTTGAAGGCGGTATTGGAGCGTCGTATCTCCAGCATGAAAAGGGGCCTGGAGGAGATTTCGGAACAAGACATTTCCTGCTGGGAGAAAATTACCCAAGTGGTGCAATTATACGTGAGCCGGGTGGCTACAAGCAAATACTTCCATAAAATCCTTTTCCGGGAGATTTCCGTGGTTCGTTCTAATTGTGAGGTGACGGACTTTGTGCTGGAAAACCTGTATGGTAACTCTCTGCGTGCTCAGCAAATCATAGAAGAAGGAATCCAGAAAGGCGAATTTAGGCCAGTAGACGTGGAAATGACGGTGTCCAGCATTTTCGGGACAGTCAACTACCTCATCAATTCGCGCCGTTTAGCCTCTAAAATCCTGCAAATGGACCTTTTTGACGACCAGGTTTTGCAAGAAGAAATGAAGCCGCGCCTGCTGGCTTATTTACAAGACTCTCTTAAAACACACTTACTTATAAAATGAAACTGAGAAACAATGCTTCTCCTGAACGTCCAGTGAAAGGACGGGGAGTTATAACTGCGGCAGTGGTGGGGGGACTTAGCTTCCTGATGGCTTTCTCTCAACCGGCGGCAGCCCAGGAAGCGAAGCACCTGAACCTACAGGAAGCGGTGCAACTAGGGGTACAGAACAGCAAAGTGCTGCGTTTGTCCCAGACCAAGATTGACCAGGCTATCTCGCGTTACAACCAGGTAATAGACGAAGCTAAGCCGAAGGCAAGCGTCAGCTATACCTATAACCACGCCGAGATTCCTTCTAACGTATTCCAGATGTCTAAAGAGGCAGATCCGTTTTACTTACCAAAACGCGCCGATGCTTTCTTAGGAACGCTTTCTGTACAGGAGGTGATCTTCGCCGGAAATAAGCTGAAATACGCCAAAGAATCTACGGACCTCATGGCGCAGGCAGCCCGTCTGGATGCCGAGAAAGACAAGGACGAAATCGCCTATACCATCACCAACGCGTACTTCAACCTCTACAAACTGCAGCAGAGCCAGAAAGTGGTAGCCCAGAACCTGCAGGCCATTGACCGGCAGATCAAGCAATCGCAGCGGTTTTTTGAGCAGGGTATTGTGACCAAGAACGACGTATTACGCTTCCAACTGCAGCGCAGCAACGTGGAACTGACCGGTGCCGACCTGGAAACCAACCGTAAGATTGTTGTCTATAACCTGAATGTGTTGCTGGGCTTACCCGAGAGCAACGACCTGGTAGTGGAAGACGCCGCTGCGCCAGACGGACGGACAGTCTCACTGGCGGCGTACGTAGATTCTGCCCTTACCAACCGCGAGGAACTACAAGTCCTTGATCTGAACAGCCGCGCCGCAGACAACAACATCAAGTCTATCAAAGCCGATGCGTTGCCTGCCCTGGTAGCTGCCGCCGATGCCTACCACATCAATCCGAGCGGTTCGTTTATTCCGCCGTCTCACGGGGCATTGAGCGTGGGTACCTTGGGCTTAACGGCTGCCTGGAACTTTGACCGCCTCTGGACCAATAAAAACAAGATTGCCGAAGCTAAAATCCAGAAAACCCAACTGGATATCAGCCGTGAGCTGACCACCGACCAACTGAAAACCGAGGTAAACCAGAACTACCAGCGCTATTTATTAGCCTTGGATAGAATCAATATTCTGCAAACTTCCATTGTACAAGCCGAAGAAAACGACCGCAGCGAGGCTTCCCGCTACACCAATAAAGTGGCTTCGGCCACAGACAGAATTGATGCACAGACTCGTCTGTTTCAGGCCTTGATCAACCTGGAACTGGCCAAAGCCGATGCGGGACTGGCGTACTACACTTTATTAAAATCAACCGGAAATATCCTTAACTAATTACCGCATACAACCAAAATGGAAACTGAGAAAAAGAAATCCAATAAAGTCATTCCTATCATCTTAGGCCTGGTCCTGATCATTGGCGGGTTCTTCGGCGTGAAAGAGTATCTGTACTACAGCAAGCACGAAGACACCGATGATGCCCAAATTGACGCCGACATCAGTCCGGTAGTGGCGCGGGTGAGTGGGTACGTAGATACCATCATGTTTGAGGAAAACACCCACGTAACGCAAGGACAGGTGCTGGTGAAACTGGATGACCGCGACTACGCCATCAAGGTAGAACAAGCCCTAGCTGCCCAGCAGGGAGCCAGCGCGAACACCGGGGTTTCCCAGGCGCAAATTACAGCCACGGCTGCCAACGCCACCACGGCCAAAGCCAACATTGAAGCTACCCGCGTGCGCCTCTGGAAAGCAAACCAGGACTACCAGCGCTTTGCCAACCTGATTAAAGACGGTTCTATCACGCAGCAACAGTTTGAACAAGCTAAAGCTGACCGTGACGTAGCCCAGGCCAACTACCAGGCCGCCCAGGACCAATACAAAGCCGCTTTGCAGCAAGTGGGTACCACCCGTTCGCAGTTGACAGTGACCAATACCGGTGTAAACCAGCGGCAAGCCGATGTAGACTTTGCCAAGCTGCAGATGTCTTACACCACCATCACTGCCCCGGCTAGCGGTATTGTGTCTAAGAAAAACGTGCAGAAAGGCCAGTTGGTGCAAGCCGGACAAAGCCTGTTCTCTATTGTGAATGACAACAGCATCTTCGTGACGGCTAACTTCAAAGAGACTCAGTTAGAGAAAATCCGCGAAGGGCAGAAAGTGAACATTGAGGTAGACGCCTTCCCAGATGCCAAAGTAGAAGGGGAGATCTACAACTTCTCACCGGCTACCGGAGCCAAGTTCTCTTTGCTTCCTCCTGATAACGCCACTGGTAACTTCGTGAAAGTGGTGCAGCGGGTGCCGGTGAAAATCAAAATCAATGCCTCTCCTGAGCTGATGAAAAGACTTCGCCCTGGCATGAGTGTGAAAACATCAGTTCTGATTCAAGAATAACAATGGCAGAAACCGGATTAAAAAAATGGGCCATCACCATCACGGTGATCTCGGCGGCACTGCTGGAGCTCATTGACACCACCATCGTGAACGTCGCCATGCCGCAGATCCAGGGAAACCTGGGGGCAACGCTGGAAGACGTGGCCATGATTGTGACGGGCTATGCCGTAGCCAACGTGATCATCCTGCCTATGTCGGGGTGGTTGGGCAGTAGGTTTGGCCGCAAGAACTACTTCCTGTTCTCCATCATCGTCTTCACCACCGTTTCCTTTTTATGCGGAAACGCCACCAGTTTAGAGGAACTGGTCGTTTTCCGGATTCTGCAAGGTCTGGCCGGGGGTGGATTGTTGTCTACCTCCCAGTCTATTCTGCTGGAAGCCTGGCCGAAAGAACAGGTAGGAACTGCCACTGCGTTATTTGGTTTAGGAGCCGTGGTTGGGCCAACGTTAGGTCCAACCATTGGCGGCTATATCACCGATAATTACTCCTGGCCCTGGATTTTCTACGTGAACATTCCCGTGGGGATTCTTGCCTCCATTGCCACGTACCTGTTCATCAAGAAGACACCACGTGAACTGGGCGGCAAACCGGTAGACTGGTGGGGGATTGCGCTCCTGGCCATTGCCGTGGGTAGTTTGCAGATTGTGCTGGAGAAAGGCGAAACCGAAGATTGGTTCTCGGCTACCTACATCATTGTGCTGTCTGCTACCGCGCTCATTGGCACGTTGTTGTTCATCTGGCGCGAATTAACGTTTGAGTACCCTATCGTGAACTTCAAAATCATGCGGCACCGGAGTTTCTCTGTGGGCATGTTCACTTCCTTCGTGCTGGGCTTCGGTTTGTACAGTTCCATGTTTGTGTTCCCGGTGTTCACGCAGGGGCTGTTGGGCTTCACGGCGCAGCAATCGGGTAAGCTGTTGCTGCCCGGCGGGGTGTTTACCATCATGATGATGCCGTTCATTGGGAAGATGCTACAGCGCGGCGTACCGGCCCAGTTTATGGCCACCGGAGGCATGTTGCTGTTCTTCGTCTTCGCGATGATGATGAACCACTCCACCTTGCTTTCGGGCACCGGGGATTTCTTCTGGCCACTGGCCATTAGAGGGATTGGAATGGCCTTGCTGTTTGTGCCGCTTACTACACTGGCCATTCAGGACTTGAAAGGTCCCGAGTTAGGGCAGGGAACGGGTCTGAACAACATGATGCGCCAGTTGGGGGGCTCCTTCGGGATTGCGGCGCTAACCACGCTCATCCACGTACGCCAGGGCTTCCACCGCAACAACTTGCTGGTGAACATCAATGAGTACAACCCGGTGTTTACGCAACGCCTGAACGGACTCATGCAGAACTTCATCAGCAAAGGCTATACGTTTATGGATGCGCAGAAAGCGGCCTACAAAGCCGTAGAAGGCATGGTCATGAAACAGACCGCGCTCTTGTCCTACACTGATGCCTTCTGGGTATCGGGGATGATCATGCTGTGCTCTATTCCGCTGCTGTATTTGCAGAAGTTCAAGAAAAACACCAACGTACCGGTAGATGTCCATTAACGGAACTACCAATTATTGAATATGCTATTTAGGGGCTGGTTTTTTAGAACCAGCCCCTAAATACTTTTAAGTGAAACTAGTAACAGCTTATGCTGCAAGGGTAGGAGGAAAAGAAGATGCCGTTGGTTTCGGCCTTGTTTCTTGGAAATAACTCTAAAAACCCGAGGCACTTTCCGCAATGGCTTGTACTTTTACGCTTTGTATCATCTCTCATTTCTAGTACCCATGACCCTTTTAGACGGAAAGAAAACCTCTGAAGCAATCCAAAGTGAGATTGCCGCAGAAGTTGCCGAAATCAAAGCACAAGGTGGAAAGGTACCTCACTTAGCCGCTATTTTAGTTGGCCAGGACGGAGGTTCTATGACGTATGTTAACAACAAAGTAATAGCCTGTGAACGCGTAGGATTTGCCTCTACTTTGCTCCACTATGAAACTGACATCACCGAAGAAGAACTCCTCACCAAAATCAAGGAAATAAACGAAGACCCGGAGATAGACGGACTGATTGTCCAGTTGCCGCTTCCCAAGCACATCAGCCCAGACAAAGTATTGGAGGTGATGGACTACAAAAAAGACGTAGACGGTTTCCACCCGGTGAACGTAGGCCGCATGGTAGCAGGCTTACCCGCCTATCTTCCCGCCACCCCGTACGGCATCATGCAGTTGCTGGAGCGTTACAACATTGACACCAAAGGTAAGCACTGCGTAGTGGTAGGCCGAAGCAATATTGTAGGTACGCCCATCAGCATTTTAATGAGCAAATGCACCATTCCTGGCGAAGCCACCGTCACCATCTGCCACCGCAATACTGTTGACTTAGCCCATCATACCCGCCAGGCTGATATCCTGATAGTCGCCGTCGGTAAACCGGGCTTAATTACTGCTGACATGGTGAAAGAAGGCGCCGTAGTGATTGACGTAGGAACCACCCGCGTGAACGATGCCACCCGCGAAAGAGGCTGGCGCCTGCGCGGCGACGTGGATTTTGACAACGTCGCCCCCAAGTGCAGCCACATTACCCCCGTACCCGGCGGCGTTGGGCCATTAACCATCTCCATGCTGCTGAAGAACACCTTGAGAGCCGCTAAAAAGGAAGTGTATTCATAATTTTAATCAATAAATAGAAAGGCCCAACTACATTATGTAGTTGGGCCTTTTTTGCTTTTAGTGTGTCTCTGAAAAGACAGGACTAAAAAGCTATAGAGTTCCCTCTTTATGCTCCTGCATCAGCAGAAGTTTAAAACCATCAAAGTCGTTGGGCATATCGGTTACCTGTTTCTGTCTCCCCTGAAAAACCTTCAGCTGCTCTGGCAATTCGATTTCTTGCCCTAATACTTCTTCCATGCTTTTCTTGAATTTGGCTGGGTGCGCGGTTTCCAGGAAAATTCCAGGTGTTTTCAGTTCAGGGAGTAATTGCCGTAAACTTAGATAACCAACTGCCCCGTGCGGGTCTAACATGTAGCCGGTTTCCTGATGCACCAGTTTGATGGTGCCTTTGATTTCCTCGTCATCGGCCCAAAATCCTTTTACTACTTTTTGCAAGGCTTCTAGTTTATGCCCGAACAGCTCCTGAATGCGGGGGAAGTTGTTGGGGTTACCTACGTCCATGGCGTTGGCAATAGTGCAAACGGATGGGGCAGGCGTGTAAACACCGGTTTCTAAGTATTCTGGAACAATCCGGTTGAGGTTGGTGGCAGCCACAAAGTAAGTAACAGGCAAGCCCATTTGACGGGCTAGAAGTCCTGCCGCCAGATTCCCGAAGTTTCCGCTGGGTACCGAGATGGTTAATTCCTGGGCATCGGAGTTCTGTTTTTTCCATTGTCCCCAAGCATGGAAGTAGTACACCATTTGCGGTAACCACCGCGCCACGTTGATAGAGTTAGCGGAGGATAGGTTCTTCTTCTGATTTAACTCTTCGTCTGAAAACGCTTGTTTTACCAGGGCCTGGCAATCATCAAAAGTGCCTTCAATGCCAACTGCACTAGTGTT
Source organism: Rufibacter sp. JT3400010 (assembly GCF_054956755.1). Lineage (NCBI taxonomy): Bacteria > Pseudomonadati > Bacteroidota > Cytophagia > Cytophagales > Hymenobacteraceae > Rufibacter > Rufibacter sp. JT3400010. Next base: position 6,738 of record NZ_JBUDXA010000017.1, read on the forward strand.
CTGGCCTAGGGTGGTAAACTGCATTTCCTGGATTTCACTCACGCCTAACTGCGGGTACACCACTACCACATCAATGTTGTCCAAGCCCAGGAAACCGTTGGCGACTGCGCTGCCGGTATCGCCAGACGTGGCTACTAACACGGTTACTGGTCGGTCAGGCTCTGCAAACAGTTGTAGGCAGCGCGACATAAACCGGGCCCCTACGTCTTTGAAGGCGCAGGTAGGGCCATGGAATAGCTCCAGGGCATAGATATCTTTCTCTACTTCCACCAAGGGAATAGGGAAATTGAACACCTCGTTGCAAATGGTGCGGAGGTCCTCCGGAGAAATATCAGGGGTGACAAAGGGTTGCAGTACTTCAAAGGCAATCTCCGGCAGGGAGAGGGAGGGCAGCGACTCAAAGAAATCCTCGCCTAAGGTGGGAATCTCCTTCGGGAAGAAGAGGCCTTTGTCTTGGGGCAGTCCTTTGATGACCGCTTCTTTGAAACTCATCTGGGCGGCATAGTCATTGGTGCTGTAGTAGTTCATAGCGGAAGAGCGGGTTGAAAGGTTGATTGTGCCACCAGGCGAACGCCTTGTTCCGGCACTTGAGATACATACGTTTTGGTTTCGATGCCGCTGCCTTCGTAAATGGCTTCCATGGCTTGTCTAACAGCATTTGCCTGCTCCAAAGAAGCAGATAAGGCGAAGATAGATGGACCAGAACCAGAAATTCCAGCACCCAACGCACCAGCAGTTAAAGCGGCTTCTTTTACTTGTTTGAACAATGGAATCAGCACAGAACGCTCCGGCTCAAAAATCTCATCATGCAAACTGCGACCAATCAATCCATAATCTTTCTTCAGCAGACCGGCCATCAAGCCCGCCAGGTTTCCCCACTGCCTGATGCCTTTTTTCAAGGGAATCTCCTGCTTGAGAATGCTGCGGGAAAGAGAAGTCTTTAATTCAATCTGCGGGTATAGAATGGTACAGTACAATTCCAGCGGAACACCTAGCGGCACAACATCCAGTGGGTCATAGTCACGCACCAGTACAAAGCCACCTAAAAGGGATGGGGCTACATTGTCGGCGTGGGCAGAACCGGAGGCTTTGCGTTCGCCTTCCATGGCATAAACCACCAACTCCTGGGTTGTGAAAGGGGAGCCGAGCAGTTCATTTACCGCAAACGCAGCGGCGGCCGAACTGGCGGCGCTGCTGCCCAAGCCACTACCAACGGGCATGCCTTTGTGCAACTGCAGCTCCAAACCGTGCTTGACTTCCAACGCATCCAGCATCTTCTGGGCCACTACGCCAATCACGTTATCTTTAGGATCAGCGGAAAGGCCGTCAATGCCGTGAATGGCCGAGATGGTAATACCGGGTTCATTTGTTTTCCGGGCCCATACTTCATCGCCGGGCTGGTCTAAGGCAAACCCAAGCACGTCAAAGCCGCAACAGACGTTGGCCACAGTGGCCGGGGCGTAGGCTTTGACAAAATCGTTGTTATCCATATAAAAGATATTAGGCCAAAGCGGCCGCTGATTGTTCAGGTACGGAAAGAAAGAACCGGTCGTGGAGCAGGTTCACGGCGCGGTGGGCATCATGGGAGTTCAATACCACGGAGATAATACGCTCGGTAGCTCCTTGCGCGATGGCCCTAATGTTGATGTTGTTTTCACCTAATAAAGAGAAAGCCTTGCCCGCAATGCCGGGTTGCTGCACCATGCCGTTTCCTACAATGGCCACAATGCTCATAGGAGTCTCCAGACTCACAGGATTCAACAGCCCCTGCGCCATGTCTCCGGCAAACTCCTCCGTAATGGCTTGCACGGCTTTTTCCCCTTCCGCCTCGGCCAGACCAATGGTGATGCTTTGCTCAGAAGAAGACTGCGTGATAAAGTAGATGTTGATGCATTCCAACGCCACCGCCTTAAACAAGCGCATGGCCACGCCGGGCACACCCACCATGCCGCTGCCGCTTATCGTTAATACCGCAATATGATCAATGCAGGAGATTCCTTTCACCTTCTGGGCACTCGGCGACGGCATAGACGATATGAGCGTTCCCTTATGGTTGGGGTTGAACGTGTTCTTCAAGACCAACGGAATCTTGGCGGCCACCAAGGGCGCAATAGTAGGCGGGTAGAGTACCTTTGCACCGAAGTATGCCAGCTCCATTGCTTCTTCGTAGCTCAATTCTTCAATGGAGTAAGCGGCGCTGGCTTTGCGCGGGTCCGTGGTGTACATGCCGTCCACGTCTGACCAGATTTCCAACAAATCAGCTTGTAAGGCTGCGGCATATAAGGAAGCAGTATAATCAGAGCCGCCCCGACCTAAAACGGTGGTTTTTCCATCCGCGGAGCGGGAAATGAAACCGGGAGCCACAATGAGGTTTGCTTCCGGAAGGTTTCCCTGCATGAGCGCATAGGTGGCTTTCAAGTTGACCTTGGCGTTGAGGTACGTGTTGTCGGTTTGGATGAAATCGCGGCTGTCTATGAGTGCGTTAGGCAAACCGTTGTGCTGAAACGCCACGGAGACAATGGCCGAGGACAAACGCTCGCCGTAGGCCATGACCCGCGCCTTGGTACCGTCGCTGAGTTCGTCTAAGAGATAAATTCCCCGGCACACGTCTTCCAGTTCCCGGAAAATCATTTTAATACGGCCTTTGATGTCAATCTGCTGGCTCATGGGCACTAACTGTTCAATGGCCTCCATGTGTTTGGCCTCCAGACTGGAAATCAGCTCCAGGTAGGTAGCATCATGGTCAGCGGCCTTCTGGTATAGGCTAATGAGCAAATCGGTGACTTTGGACATGGCGGAGACTACCACCAGCATCTTTGGATTTTGTTTCTCCCGGATAATGGAGATTAATTGACGGATGGCATCTGCATTGGCCACAGAAGTGCCCCCAAATTTCAAAACCAGCATGGAATCAGGCTTAAAGGAAAACGATAATAGTACGGTGATTTCGGACGCAAGGCCGAAAGGGCCAGTTTAGATTTGGCCTTAGAATGGACGATATGTGCAGCTATACCCCCTCAGGGGTAATAGTGAATGTGCCTGTAATAATAGACGTAGCTAAGACATAGAAAACCGTTTCTTCACAGAAAGAAGAAAATACGTGGGGTGCTATGTTAGGAGTTTTAGCCATTAGTGGGAGCAATATCTATAAAAATTTGAAAGTTCAAGCTAAAAAAGTGAGAATTTTTTATTTGGCAGTAGAAAGTAAGGCGAAAATGCTCCCTGCGCTTTCTGGTCTGGAATAGTTAACTTTGCACCGCCCAATGAAAGCCAGCGCGTGAAAGCAAGGCAAAACCGCAACTTATAACGCGCCATGCTTGTTGGGTTCATACAATAAATCTCGTTTTGGCGCTGTTTTGCTTAAAATTGGCCTAAAACGGCTACGCTTATTTTCAGAAATTGGAAGCTACTGCAGATATAAAAATTGCCTCGGTGCACACGGTACCCAAAGATGGGACCAAACTGCCTTTGATGGAGCACTTCTACACCATTCAGGGCGAAGGATACCACACGGGCAAAGCCGCATATTTCATCAGATTGGGTGGTTGTGACATTGGATGCCACTGGTGCGATGTGAAAGAGTCCTGGGATGCGAACCTGCACCCACTTACTGATACCGACTGGATTGTACAACAAGCCGAGCAGTACCCGGGCAAAGCCGTAGTGGTGACCGGTGGCGAGCCGTTGTTGTATAACTTAGATTACCTCACTTCAGAACTGCAGAAGCGGGGCATCCAGACGTTTATTGAAACCTCGGGCGCGTATCCGTTGAGCGGAACCTGGGACTGGATTTGCCTTTCGCCCAAGAAATTTAAAGGGCCGCACCCCAGCGTACAACCGCACGCCGGCGAGCTGAAAGTGATTGTCTTCAACAAAAGCGATTTCGCCTGGGCCGAGGAACATGCCGCCCTGGTTGGTCCTGACACGCGTCTGTACCTGCAACCAGAGTGGAGCAAAGCCGACAATATGATGCCGCAGATTGTGGAGTATGTGAAAAGTAACCCTAAGTGGCGCATCTCCTTGCAAACCCATAAATTCCTGAATATTCCGTAATCCATGCTGCGTTTCCCGCTTCTTAGTCTTCTCCTGTTCTTTATCCTGCAAGTGGCCGCCCCAGCGGTGGCGCAAAAAGCAGCGGGCGGCTCTGCCAACAAGAAAGCCCAGAATGCTTATGACGAAGGCATCAAGTACATACAGGCCCGCAACTTTGAGAAAGCGTTACAGTCGTTTAATGATGCGGTGCAGCGGGACACCACCTTTGGCGAAGCGTACGTAGAAGCGGCCGGGTTATACCGTATTCTGCAGAAAGAAGAGGAAGCCTACCAGTTCTATCGCCGCGGCTTGCCGAAGTTGGGCGTGTTGCCCGGCAGGTCGGCCGATTACTTTAATTATGCAGAGTTGGCCTTCGGCCGAGGGCAGTACCATGAGGCGGCTACTTTCTACCAGCACTACATCCAGTTCGGGAAGAAGGGGAGCAAGCAGATGCAGCACGCCAACCAGCAGTTGAAGAACGTGACCTTTGCCCAGCAGGCTATTAAGAATCCGGTCAACTTCCATCCGCAGCCGTTGGGCGAAGGGGTAAACAAATTCGGGTTGCAGTATTCTCCGGTACTCACCACCGACCAGCAGGCGCTGCTGTTCACCGCCCGGCAGAGCAGCGGGCCTTTAGACGATGAAAACCTGTATCTGGCGTACCGCAAAGATGGCCAGTGGCAGACGCCGGTCTCTGTTTCAGAGGCCATCAATACGGAGTTAAACGAAGGTGCCGCCTCCCTTTCCGGCGATGGACGCGTACTTGTATTTACTTCCTGCAACCGCCAGGATTCTTATGGTTCCTGTGATTTGTACATCAGTTACCGCGAAGGAAACGAGTGGAGCAAACCCAAGAACATGGGCAGAAACGTGAACACCACCTCCTGGGATTCCCAGCCCAGCCTTTCGGCCGATGGCCGCACCATTTACTTTGCCTCCAATCGCAAGGGCGGACTAGGCGGCGAAGACATTTGGGTAACCAAACAGCAGGAAGATGGCAACTGGAGCATTCCCCTGAACCTAGGAGCAAACGTAAATACTCCCGGCCGAGAGAACTCGCCCTTTCTACACGCCAGTGGCAACACCCTATATTTTGCTACGGACGGCCTACAAGGCATGGGTGGTTTGGACTTGTTTAAAGTAAACCGGGAGAAAAACGGCTGGGGCACTCCCCAGAACATGGGCTATCCTTTGAATACCCACCGTGATGAAAGCTCTATCTTTATCTCACCAGACAACAGAACCGGTTACTACTCGGGACAGTCTGCCCAGGGAAGTAAAGTAGAGGTAGCCTTGCTGCAGTTTGAGGTGCCCGAGGTTTGGAAAGGAAATACGGTTTCCTCGTTTGCGCAAGGACGGGTATTTGATGCGGTGACCAAGAAGCCTTTGAAAGCTACCGTGCAGGTCTATGACCTGGATTCGGCGGGGGTGATTACCCAGCAGGTAGCTTCCGATGGTACTTCGGGGGCTTATACCATTGTCTTGAACCAGAAGCAGCGTTACGCTTTGTATGTAACTGCGCCAGGCCACGTGCTGGAAAGCCGTCATATTTCGGCTACTTCCACTACGGCTCCGTTAGCTCTGGACTTTTACCTGCAACCGCTGAACAAAGGAGCCAAAGCCGTCCTCAGCAATATCTTTTTTGATACTGGCAAAGCCGATTTACGCCCAGAGTCACAGACGGAATTGGACAAGCTGTTTCAGTTTTTGAAATCCAATCCAAAGATTCAGGTAGAGATTGCTGGCCACACCGATAACGTAGGCCAGGCCGCTGCAAACCAGAAACTTTCTGAGGCCAGAGCCAAAGCCGTGGTGAAATACCTGGTTTCCAAAGGCGCTCCCACTACTATTTTCCAGGCGAAAGGCTACGGCCAAACCCAACCGGCGGCGGCAAACACCTCTGAAGAAAAAAGGCAGTTGAACCGCCGTATTGAGATGCGGATTCTATAGGCAGAAATTTATTTGAGTTTATTTAAACATTCAGTAACCGAGCTGGTTCTATAGGCAAGTGAAACCCAGGTTAGGTTTAGTTGTTTATTGTTTTGTTTAGTTGACAGAAAGGCGGCCCGTGTATTAGGGCCGCCTTTCTGTTTTATGCCTGTTATGAGAAAAGGAGGAAGTTATCAGAATTATAGGCTGCTTCGGACCGCTGTTTCCTCTACCTGTTGGTCTAAAGAAACCAACGCGCTGTCCCGAGGCTGGGACAATGCTTCTTCCATATCTGGGTCTTCAATCTGCAAATTCACCTCACGGGCTTTCTGCACCAAGGCTTGGAAAATGCGCCGTTGTTCCTGTCGGCGTGGCAAATACTCAGGGTGCCACTGCACGCCCATCAGGAATTCCCGCTCAACGTGTTCAATGGCTTGCACCACCTGATTGGCTTCTTGGGCCACAATCTCCAGACCTTTGCCGGGAGTATGGACGGCTTGGTGGTGAAGTGCGTTCACTTTTAGCTTCGGAAGGCCTATAATTTGGGACAACTTACTGCCGGGTTTAAAGGTGACTTCTTTGACCGGGAAAATGCTGGAAGGATTAGGTTCCTCTTTATAAAAAGTGCTGATGTCCTGGTACAGGGTACCTCTGAAGTACACGTTCAAAAGCTGAGAACCCCGGCAGATGCCTAATACCGGTAGGTTCTTTTTTACTGCCTGGTCAATCAATTGAAACTCCAGATGGTCACGGGCTTGGTCTAAAGACCACTGTGGTTTGCGGCTAAAGAGTTTCCGGACGAAAAATAGGGCTGGGTAATAAATCCAGCGAGTAAAGCGCCAAACCCGTTGGAAGAAGTTCTTTCTAGGGTGCTTAAGGGTGCGTTGAAGATACTCTTGGAACACGGCGTCCTGTTGGTAAGTCTGCGGGTCTACATCGGCCCCGCCACCCACTATAAGACCTTGCAGACCATCGGCGGTACGCGGGTTGGAAGGGGTGATGTGTACGGGTTTTCCGCCCGCCAGCAGCACCCCGAAGGCAGTGAATACCCACGCTACTTCCCCGCCTTTGTCTGGCCCCGTAATGCCAATGGTTGGTCGGTTCCGGTTTATCTTATATTTCTTAGTTTTTACGCTAGCCACTGCTGTGTTTGTTTGCACCATTTGCCTTCAAAACCTAGAAGCGTGTTCTCCTTCAGGTTGAGGTATTCCATGCTCATTTCGGTAATTTTCTCGGGTTTGCTGGCCAGTTCTTCTATGACCACCCAGTTATTCCATTCCTGCGCCAAGGTCCAGTCCGGGTCAGAAATGCAGGAGTTGGGTAGCCGGTAATGGAAAGTTTTTCTGGCTTTCACGCTACCCAGGTTGGTAAATTGGTTTACCTGCTGTTCGTTCACGTAGGCAAAGAGCGGGTACATGTCCAAAGGCCGGTTCCGGTCTGGGTTGTACTGGTGGTAATCGTCAATGAGTTCTTCCAGCGTTGGGTTGTAGTCCGGGTTCAGCACCAACACGTTATATTCGGCCGGAAACGGGTTAATGAACGAAGTCAGGTTTTTACGGGCGAAATCTGTTTCTCCCGCCTCCAGCAACCACGGGTACAACAGCAGAAACGCTCTGATGTAGCGCAAGATAGTAGCAGGTTCTGTATCTGGAATCTCTACGTTGATGTGCGTACCAAAGGCATTGGTGAAGAATGCTTCGGTGCCTTTGGCCTGATGCTCATACAAAGACTGCCGCAGTTGCTCTAACTGTTCTAACTGGTTATACGGAACAGGAGGCACCCCAATCTCATAAGGAATTACCTTCTTGATAACACTTTCCAAAGCATCATCTATTTTCTCCTCCAGCGTACCTTGTCCCAACTTGGTGTGCTCAATGTCAATATTGAGTTTCTCAAAAATGGGTTTGTACTGCTTCTCCGTTAAGAGCTTGAGGTCAATTTCCACACTGAAATCTCCCAAGGTGGTGTTCACCACTTTCGCCGAGAACCGGTTTTCCCATTCCACCTCACCCCCGTACAGCTCCTGGACAATTTGGATGCATTCATTGATGCCCACATTGGCGAACTCCAGCTCAAAGCCTACGGTCCGCACGTTTCCTTCCTTATTCTTCTCTATTGGCAGTGGCTTGAAAGACATAGCTTTTTCTATCTACACGGTTTTCTTAAACCAACGTGTAAGAAAAAGAAGCGTTACGTTATTTGTACTTTCTGGCTGTAATTTAGGGTTTGTACTACTTTCTGGTTACTAGTTCTTTAATTCTCAAGCGATAGCCGCCCATGTTTGACTTGTAGGTACAGCCGCTTTTCAGGAGCCATTGGCAGAGGCACCCGTAAGACCTCCGGACATTAGGAGGTCATTTGAGAAGGCGTTAGTGCTGAGTTCACCACCCCGCCCTTCGGGCACCCCTCCTAAAGTAGGAGGGGAGTTTTGTAGCTAACTGTAACAGCGGTGGTTCAAAAGACCTCATAACGTCCAGAGGAACTGCGAGCGTCTGTGCCGATAGCTTTTCCTTTCTCGCCAATCTAGAGATTGGCTGCCCAATAGTTCCTAGAGCGCTGGCGCTAACTCTATGCACAGCAATTGATTTTTTGGATTCCGGCGAGTCTGTAGACTCGCTTCATCCCATGTCACGGGACTGGAGTCTCGCGCCAGTTGAGCCAGTATTTTTCAAACCTGTGAGGTCATCAAGACCTCACAGGTTTCTGGTCGGTTTTCAGCAAAACAGGTCCAAAGACCTCGTAGTGTCCGGAGGTTCTACTAGTGTCTCTGTCCATGACGGTTTTAGGCAATCATCTGGTTAAATTCTTCTTCATTAATGATCTTCACACCCAAGGTAGTGGCTTTTTCCAGCTTACTAGGACCCATTTTATCACCAGCCACCAGGTAAGACAGCTTTTTGGAGATAGAGCTTACAATTTTACCGCCATTGGCGATGATGGTATCTTGTAGTTCTTCACGGGAGTAACCGGAAAACACCCCGGAAACCACGAAGGTGTGGCCAGCCAGTTTATCACTTAACGGTTCAACCACCGCTACTTCGCCCAAGTCTAATTGCAGGCCGTGCGTACGCAGGCGTTCCACCACGTGCAGATTGGCTACATCTTGAAAATACTCGCGTACCGAGGCAGCTATGCGTCCGCCAATCTCAGGCACGGCAATCAGTTCCTCCTCAGTAGCAGCACGCAGGGCATCTATGTTGCGGAAGTGCTGGGCCAGTTTCTGGGCCACGGTGTTCCCCACAAACCGGATGCCCAACGCAAACAGAACCCGGTCAAAAGGTGCTTCTTTGGATTGTTCCAGGGCTTTAAGGATGTTCTCTACCGTGGTTTTCTGAAAAGTGACAATACGGCTCTTACCGGTTTCCTCGTTCACAAACGTCTTCTTCAACCCGAACAGCTTGTCATAGGTAAGGTCATAGAGTTGGTCGGGACTGATCACCAAGCCTTGTTCAACCAGTAACTCAATTTTGCCTTCGCCCAAACTCATAATGTTCATGGCCTTGCGGCTGATGAAGTGCTCCAACTTGCCTTTCACCTGCGGCGGACAGCCTTTCTCATTGGGGCAATAATGGTTTGCTTCGCCCTCGGTACGGATGAGCGGGGTGCTACAGGCTGGGCACGTAGTAGGATAGACAATTGGCTGAGCGTCTTCGGTTCTGAGTTCGGTTTTCACGGCTGTTACCTTCGGGATGATTTCGCCGCCTTTCTCTACCACTACCCGGTCATGAATCATCAAACCCAGGCGCTCAATTTCGTTTGCGTTGTGCAACGAGGCGCGTTTTACGGTGGTACCCGCCAGCAAAACGGGCTGCATTAAAGCCACTGGTGTCACAGCACCCGTGCGGCCCACGTTGTATTCAATGCCCAACAACTCGGTTACCGCTTCCATGGCTTTGTATTTGTAGGCCATGGCCCAACGTGGACTTTTAGCGGTATAGCCTAACTCTTCCTGCTGCGCATAGGAATTCACCTTTACCACAATGCCGTCGGTAGCAATGGGTAGTTCAAAGCGTTTGGTTTCCCACTCATGAATAAAGTCCATCACCTCTTCAATGGTACTGCACTTCTTCCAGGTAGGCGATACGTTCAGGCCCCAACGTTGCAAGGCTTCCAGGCTTTGGGAGTGACTTTCAAACAGGGTAGGAGTGCTCAGCAAACTATAGGCAAACATGCTCAGGCGGCGGCGGGCCACTTCTTTGGAATCCTGCAGTTTGAGAGTGCCGGAAGTCGCATTGCGCGGGTTTGCCATCAAGGCTTCACCGATTTCCTCGCGCTCTTTGTTCAGTTCCTCAAAGACGGTGAAGGGCATGAATACCTCGCCCCGAATCTCCACTTCGGCGGGTACGTCATTTCCATGCAGGTGCAGCGGAATAGTTCTGATGGTGCGCACGTTGGGCGTGATGTCGTCACCTCGGGTGCCGTCGCCGCGTGTCACGCCAGCGGTTAAAGCGCCGTTGGTGTAGGTGAGGCTCATGGCTACGCCATCAAACTTTAGTTCGCAGACATATTCCACCTCGTCGCCGGTCACTTTGCGCACGCGTTTGTCAAATTCCCGCACCTCGTCTTCTGAGTAGGTGTTCCCCAGTGAAAGCATGGGGTATTTGTGCTTCACTGTTGGGAAACTCTTAGTAATGGTGCCGCCCACGCGCTGGGTAGGGGAGTTTTCTGAGCGCAACACCGGGTACTGCGTTTCCAGGTCTTGCAGTTCTTTCAGCATCTGGTCGAACTCATAATCAGAGACTTCTGAGACGCTGTTCTGGTAATATTGGTAATTGAGATAATTCAGGCGTTGGGTCAGCTCTAAAATGCGGGCTTCAGGGTTCTGCTCAGGCATGGGTGGATTGGGTTAATCTATTGGTAAAGGTAAGAAAAACGGAGTTTGTCTGAGTACCGTTGCCCTCCGAAGTTAACTTCCACCAGCCCCGAAATTAACCACCCCCAACCCCTCCTAAATTAGGAGGGGAGCTTTCTGTTAGCAACCCGTTTCATAATTGAGGGGCCTAGTCTGTAGGGTTAAAGCTTGAAACCCTTGAAGATGGCTACAACTATTTTAAGGTTATTTTAAGAAAATAGGCTGGAAAAGGATAAGATCCGCCTTCGACTTTCCATCATAGAATACTGTAACAAAGGTACCTGCAAAAACAGAATTTCGCCTGATAAACGGTGCTAAACAAAAGCTCCCCTCCTAATTTAGGAGGGGCTGGGGGTGGTTAAAGAGCGCTTCTGAAGTTACTTCTAATCTCCTCCATTACCCCTTCTGTTTGTTCAAACACTTCCTTGTTTTCAAACCTGAGTACTCTAATGTTCAGGCTTTCTAAATATCTGGTTCGAACTTGGTCATTTTCAAAGCCTGCATCAGTGAAATGGTGGGCACCGTCTAGCTCTATGGCGAGCATTTCTGAAGGGCAATAGAAATCAAGAATGTAAGGACCTACACTATGCTGTCTTCTAAATTTCCTTCCATCCAATTGGCTTCTTTGCAACATTTTCCATAAGGCAGCCTCGGCAGAGGTAAGATTGTTTCTGAGACTTCGCCTGTTTTCTTTTAGAGATGATACATTATGGATGAGGGTGGGCATCTTAGTAGAAAGTATATCGCTACAAACTAGAACAGGAAAGGAGTTGGTTCCCATTGAAAACTACTTTCCCTATTCTAATCCTGCTCATTCATCCGTAGAAATAACATACCCAAGCCATAGTGCGTATCTTTTGATAATTGTCACGCAAAGGAAAAGAACATGTCGTACATGGTGATGGGTGTATCTGGGAGTGGAAAGAGCACGGTGGGCAAACTGTTGGCCCAAAGACTCCAGTTGCATTTCATTGATGCAGATGATTATCACCTAGCGCCTAGTATTGCCAAAATGAGCCAAGGCATTCCGCTAACGGATGAGGACAGGGCAGAATGGCTTCGGAAACTGAACCATTTGCTGGTAGAAGCGGAGAAAGCCGGGCAAGAGGTGGTCATGGCCTGTTCGGCTCTCAAAGAACAGTACCGGACGGTTTTGCGGCAGAATTTAGAAAACGGGCTTAAAATCGTTTTCCTGCACGGCAAAGTAACTCTTCTGAGGGAGCGAATGGGAGGTAGGGAAGGACACTTTATGCCCGAAGCACTGCTCGCCTCGCAACTGGAAACCCTGGAGGTGCCCGCAGATGCCTTGACGCTTGACATTGTCCATCCGCCAGAGGTATTGGTGCAACAAGTGATTGAACACTTTCAGACGGATGGTATTTCCTCAGCTTCTGCAGGCGAAGTTCTATAAACACTAAATCCGGTTTATTAAGGTTAACTTTGTGTTGTCAAAGTACCTTCATCAGTCCATAATTATGTCCTTTTCAGCGCTTGGGTTATCTCCCGCCCTTCTAAAAGCAGTTTCCGCCCAGAAATACGCAGATCCAACGCCGGTACAGAAAGCCGCCATTCCCGAGATCCTGAAAGGGAAAGATGTGTTGGGTATTGCACAAACGGGCTCCGGGAAAACGGCCGCCTACGCGTTGCCGCTGCTGGACAGGATGCAAACGAACCGGGCGTTCAAGAACCGGTACGTGAAGGCCTTGGTGCTGGTACCCACGCGGGAACTGGCCTTGCAGGTAGGGGAGGTGTTTCTGTCTTTCAGCGCGCATATGTCTATCCAGATTAAGACCTTGGCCGTTTTTGGGGGCGTGTCTATTAACCCGCAGATGATGAAGTTGCAGGGTACCGATATTCTGGTAGCTACGCCGGGCCGTTTGCTGGATCTGGTGGAATCTAAGGCCGTGCATCTCTCAGAAGTTGAAACCCTGGTCCTTGACGAAGCCGACAAGATGCTGAACCTGGGCTTTGAAGAAGAGATGCGCCAGATTTTAGCGCTTTTGCCCAAAAGACGTCAGAATCTGCTGTTCTCAGCTACGCTGGACAGTAAGGTAAATGCTATACAGGAAACCTTGTTGCAAGCGCCCGTTACGGTAGAAATCGAGGAAGAAGAAAGCGCCGCCCCTTCTTTGATCTCAGAAATGGCATATCTGGTAGATACCGAACGGAAAGGGCCTTTCCTGCGCTACCTGATCAAGCATAACCAAATGCAGCAAGTGTTAGTCTTTGTTTCGGCCACGCAACGCGCCGACCATCTGGTGACGAAACTGACCAATAATGGCATTAAAGCGGTAGCGCTGCACAGCGGCAAGAGCCAGGGAGCCAGAACCGAGGCGCTGGCCTTGTTCAAAAAAGGCAAAGTAACGGTATTAGTAGCCACCGATATCGCGTCGCGGGGCATTGATGTGCAGTATCTGCCCTTCGTGATTAATTATGATTTGCCGAGGTCTTCTAAAGACTACATCCATAGAATAGGCCGCACGGGCCGGGCCGAATCTGCCGGGGAAGCCATTACCTTGGTCACCCCCGAAGATGCCCACCATTTCAAGATCATCCAGAAGCAAACCAAACGGGTTATTCCTACGCAGGAAACCAAAGACGTAGTGCTGAAAGGTTTTTAGCGGGAGTGCCGTTTCTTACGTGTGCATGGAATGAACCTGTTTTCTAGTGCTTGAGAGACAATAATCTGGGTAAAATTCAAACTGTCGTTTCTTGACGGGGAGCGATTTTGAAAATCCGTTCTGTCTTGGTCCATTTTGGGGCTGGGAGTGCTTTGGTCTGGTGCCGGGGAGAGGGATGGCGTACTTTGCTCACTTTGCCTTCCTCCATCAATTTAGCATAAGCAGTATTCCAGTCTGGCTGGGAGAACTGTTCTTGTACCCAATGTACATAAGCGGCTTCATTGCACCAGTTGGGAAGTTTTTGCATGGCCTTACGGTGCGGCACTGAGTTGCGGAATTTCTGCATGCTGGGCATGTCTTCCCAGACAGTAACGGTCCAAAATGTAAGGTTTTGATCTATTAATTCTTTCCCGCCTAAAAAGCCTGGAGTTTTGATTAACTCCTTAGCAGATGCTTCATTAGTCATGAAGAACTGGGGCAAGTAGAAAACAGAACGTAGTCTGAGCCTGGTAATTGATATGAAAACCATAACGGTATGGCTAGTTAAAAGCGAAAATGCAAGGTGGAATTACGACACTCCTTCCCCAACAGCGGTTTAGGCGGTTCACTACAGTTGACTTCCGAAGCAAATAAGAGAAGTAATTAGCCAACATCCAAAACGATAGCAAGAGAAAATTTCCTTTTATAAGCTGATTATCAAAAATATGGCTAAAAAAGTGGGAGTAGTAGAAAGGCATTTTTACAAAAAAGCCCTACGTTTAGGTAGGGCTTTTTCCTGCTGGTAGAAGTTGTTTACGGATTGGTTGACCAGATGCCCGCTTCTTTCAGGAATACTCTCCGGTTCAGTTTAAGTTGACATACCACAAACTCGGCAAAATCCTCGGGCTGCATCACTTTCTCGGGGTTTCCGTCGGTGAGCTTCAGTTCCAGGGAAAGGTCAGTGGCTACGGTGCTGGGCGTGAGGGTAGATACCCGGATGTTATGTTTCCGGACTTCCTGCATCAGGGACTCAGACAAGCCAATCAACCCGAATTTAGAGGCGCTGTACGCGCTGGTTACGCCAGACCCGCGTTGTCCGGCCGTGGAGGAGATGTTGATGATGTCGCCGGTTTTCTTGGAGATCATGGCTGGTAAGACCGCGCGCGTCACATAGTACGGGCCCATCAGGTTCACTTTGATGATGTGTTCCCAGTGGTCGGGTTCCAGGTCCAGGAATTTCCCGAAGGCCGCCGTACCGGCGTTATTGATGAGGATATCTATAAACCCCAGTTCCTGCTGCACCTGCTCTACGGCTTCGTTCACGCTGTGAATATGGGTGACATCTGCGGTGACAATGGACGTTTCTACCCCCAGGCCTTCTAGTTCATCGGCTACTTTTTGTAAATCGCTTTCGGTACGGGCCAGTAACCCAATATTCACACCTTCTTTCGCCAGCGCAATAGCTAATGCCCGCCCAATTCCTTTGCCTGCCCCGGTGATGAGCGCAGTTTTTCCTTTCAATGACTCCATAGTTTCAGTTTGTGTTAAATTCAGTAAAAGCAGATAAAATTCTGCCTTAAGCCTAGCCTGCTCTTCCAGCGGGCACCGACTTGGTTCTAGACACAAACGGATATTTTTTCACCTAGTTAGCTAGAATTCCCAGAACCTTTTGGAAGGAAAATACTTCTGCCGTTCATTTTGAAGCATCAAAGAACGTTTCTGGAGGATACCGTACATACTCCAGAATCCTTTTCAAGTCATTCTTCATGGAGCAGATTTTGCCCTCGTTTTAGAAAAAGCGCTATAAACAGCCGAAATTTAATTGTATTTTACCGGGTTTAGTCTCTGAATTAGTAAAGTTCATTGTGGTTTCATGTAAGCTTTTGCCATTCCTACCTACAAATGCAGAAGTTGCTCAGTTTCAATATCTCATAAAAATTGAAAGGTAAGTGCAAAATGTATGACGTAGATGCTGCTTGACTTTTGAGTTAATTTCAGCCCTTAAAAAGAGGCTTTTTAAGCTGATTTTAAGAAAAGTGCGTTAAAAAAGGGTTCCTGAATAATAGGTTCGTATATTGAGTATAATCTGCATCTGATGGATTATTTTAAGAGTCATTTAGCACCCCCACTACAATGAATGCAATCAAGAGAAACAACGTACAGGTTATTGGCAGAGGCGAGAAACCCATGCTTTTTGCGCATGGGTACGGCTGCGACCAAAGCATGTGGCGCTACATTACCCCAGCCTTTGAAGAGGAGTATAAAATCGTGCTTTTTGACCATGTGGGTTTCGGGAAAGCAGACACCAGGGCCTATACCTTGGGCAGATATGCTTCGCTTCAATCTTACGCGGTAGATATTCTGGAAATCTGTGAAGAACTAGATTTAGAGGAGGTCATTTTTGTGGGTCACTCAGTGAGTGCCATGATTGGCATGCTCGCCTCTATTCTGGACCCAGTCCGTTTCTCAAAACTGATATTGATTGCCCCCTCGCCGCGCTATATCAATGATGACGACTACACCGGCGGATTTACCCAGGAAAGCATAGAAGGTTTGCTAAGTTCCTTGGATAGTGATTATCTGAGTTGGTCCCATACCATGGCTCCTTTGATCATGGGAAACCCCAATCGGCCGGAACTGGGGCAGGAACTAACCCAGCTTTTTTGCCAGAGCGACGTGGAGATTGCCAAAGATTTCGCCCGTATCACGTTTCTGTCTGATAGCCGCGCTGATTTATGCAATGTCAAAACGGAAACCTTGATTCTACAGTGTTCCGAAGACCTGATCGCTCCCTTGGCGGTAGGGGAATACATGCACCAAAACATCCCCAACAGTACATTCAAGCTGCTTAAGGCCACGGGTCATTGCCCCAACCTGAGTGCCCCCGAAGAGACCATAGCCGCTATGCAAGAATTCTTACAAAGTTGATTTCCAACCACCACAAGAGTTTTTGAAAGGCTTTGTTCTGGAGGCCAAGGCCGGTAAATGTAGTTTAATGGATAAGAAAGAGTTGAAGAAAGCAAACGGAGATGTCTGTTTTGAGGCCATCAGAATGCCCCAGAACCAATACATCTACGTCAACTGGATTGGAATACAAAGCTTGGAAACCGTGGTGATGGGCTGCAACCACGTATTGTCTATGCTGCGGGAAAAACCCTGCCGCGGATTACTGAACAGTAATAAAGAGCTGATTGGCCCCTGGGAAGTGGCCGTGCCGTACATGACTGCCAAGTGGGCTCCAGCCGCCCAGGCACTAGGTCTGCGGTATTTTGCCCATGTACTATCGCCGGGCATTTACGGGCAAAGGTCATTTGAGGCGTTCAGGCAGCATCTGAACGGACAGCTCAAAGTCAAAGCATTTGAAGAACAGGAACTAGCCCAGGAATGGCTGCTTTTATATGTTTCCTGAATTCCTTTTCTGCAACACCTGCAGTAAGTTGGTGCTACTTCAAAATAGAACAGCCGTTTTAAGCTCCTTTCAGAAAAGAAGGCTTAAAACGGCTGTGCCATAGATATAAAGCAACGACTATTCCTTTACCTGAACTCCGTTGGCCACAAAGGTGATGGAGGGTTTAGGGGCTGTGATGGCGGCAATTTCTTCCTTGCTTTTCCCAGCATCTTCGGCGAAGTGGCGTTGGTCCTCCACGGAAACCGTGTCTCTCAGAGCTACTCCCTCAAACACTACTTCTTTGCCCACAATGTCTTTGGGCATGAAAAAGCCATAATTCTTAAAGGTAACGCGCATGGGTTCCTGGCCTTCCACGGCCACGTTCATCCAGCAGCCTTTCGCCTGACACACTTCCAAAACATTGGTGGCCACTTTTGCCTGAACAGAATCTTTGTTCACCAGCAGGCTTGTAATCTCAGCGGGGGCAATGGCTCCTTCAGAAGTAAATTTCTGACCGTAGGTGCTTACTTTTTGGTCTGAAGCTTGGGAAACAGCGTCTTTGGTATCAGTTTTTTTGGTGCAGCTTCCCAACAGTAGGGGGAGCACAAGCGAGGCAGAGAACAGTAGCTTTTTCATGGTATTGAAAGATGATTTTTCAGGATTAAAGCTACTTAATATGGGGTAATCGCCAAAGCTATAAGCCGTTATTTCTGCAGAGCCTGCGCTGTGTTTCGTTTTGAAATCATTTCCAGGCCTTTCGCTTTCCGGCCTCCTTTAGTTTTGAACTGGCATTTGATGAGGCCGTGCTCCAAAGAGAAATATTCCTCTACCTGAAAGATGTCGCGCAAGGGCATGCCCATGGCATCTAAGGTTACTTCGTATTGGTAGCTTATTTTGTAGCAGTCAAAGGTACCTGCCGGAGTGGTAACTTTTTCAAGGGCCTCCACTTTGCGGTTGGTAGCCAGCATGTTTACTTGGGTTATGTTCACCGAAGAGGAGCGCACCTTCACGCCTAATCTACCATCTGGCAAAATTTCGCCCACCTTCATCTGCTGCGGATAAGCCACATCTACGGGCGTAAAATCAAAGTCTTTGCCATGAAATGTTTTTAAGACCTGTTCTCTGAGCAACAACATGGCATCCAGGTAAATGGTATCACCCACGCATCTGATGCGGTATTCATCTGCGGCTTCGGGTCGTTTTTTGGGATTGATGCGGGTACTTTTGAAGGTAGTCACATAGACGCCATCCTTATCGGCCATTTGCTGCACCACTTTGTTGTTGAGAGTGCCTTTGTTGCGGCCTTTATCGGTGACTTGGTACACAAACTCGGTGTTTTTTGACAAACCCAGGGGTTGCAGGCAATTCTGAGCAATGGCGGCACCGGGCAAGACAAAGAGGACCAGAAGCCAGACCAATCTTGCGGCAGAATAGAACGTGTTTTTCATAAAGTAAAAAGCCCTCAAACAGGAACGTAAAACTGTTGTTTATACGTAGTAGCAGATTACTTGGATGTATTGTACTTTTTGTATTATAATGGGGAAAGTAACGGAGCCTTCTAGGCTGCGTAATTTAGTTTCTACTACCACCAATCTAACTATGGAAAAATCTACCCAAACTGTTCAGAAACTGTCTGATCTAGCCAACGTGCTCCTGGAAAAACTAAAAGCCGATCAAACCGATATCACCTTAGATTTTCAGGATGTGTCGGTGCAAGGGCCCGGCCCCACTGGGCAGCCGGGGCAATGGAAACTCAACGGCACCCTGACGCTTAAAACCAAATCATCGGGTTCTAACCAAGCATAGGTATGGCCAATTTTCCGTTTGAAATATCAGGTAAATTGGTGCTTACCGTGCAGCAGGACCACGTACTGGTGGTGGCAGAGGAGAATTACGTGATTGTAAACTTCAAAGACCATCATTCCCTGGAGCGGGTACTGGACAATGTGATGCCTCCATCCTCAGCCAAAGGCATTGCGGCCTTGGTCGCGAAACTGGAGAAAGCCAAAGACCTGAACCAAAAACTGGTGCAGGCCGGGCTGGTGCTGGACATACGGGTGAACAACAAAACGTACATTGAAATAGGCACCGGCAGTTCGCCCCGCATTACTGCCAATGCGGTGTTTGGGCAAGTGGGTTCATGGTTTAAAAGAGGGTAACATTGGCCACCCAAAAGCAGAAACAGGCAGACCAAAATGGATTATTCAATATAAAAATTGGCAGATGCAACGTTCTTCTCTAAAAGTGCATCAAATATGAGAAACCAGGTAAACATTCTGCTGATATTCAAGGTACTACCTATGTAGAACATAGTGTTTAATGCAGACTGGTAACGCAAGTGAGGCCGATGAATTTACTGAATCATGAAATCTGAGAATCAAAATAAGATAGGTGCTGGAAGAATGTCCAGCTTTGAGAAAATAGAGAAAGTACCGCCGGTCAAAATGCTGCTGTTTGTGAGCATGGCGGGCATGGCCATGTTGTTTTTCATGCTCACGGCCATGTTTCTCTTCAAAACCGCAGATGCGGCTACCCCCTCTACGTTTAACCTGCCCAAGCTTTTCTCCGTGAGTACCATCCTCATTCTGGTGAGCGGGTTTGCCATGCAGCAAGTGCCTTTCCATTACAGCCAAGACGACTTGATAAACATGAAAAAAGGCCTGCTGTGGTCGTTGGTGTTGGGCATGGCGTTTACCCTGGCCCAGATTGTAGCCTGGTATGAAATGGCCGAGGCCAGGGTTTTCTTTGACGGACATCCATCGGGCACGTTCCTGTATTTACTGTCGGCGTTGCACTTGTTGCATATTGCCGGTGGTTTGGCCTTTGCCTCTTACCTGTACGTGAAAGTGAACAGAGCCTCCAAAGACCCCATTCGTACCCTCGTCTTCAACCGCGATCCTTACCGCCTCATGCAGGTGCAGATGCTCCGCAGTTACTGGCACTTCTTGGGCATTATCTGGATTGCCCTCTACTTCGTTTTCCTCTTTGTGCTTTAGGAATTGAGAGATTGAATGAATGAGAGATTGAAAGAATTTTAAAAAGAGAGAGCCCGTTAAGCAGTGTTTAACGGGCTCTCTCTTTTTATAGGTTTCTGATTTAAGATTATAGGGTATTATTCAAAAACTCTTTACAATTCAAACAATCATCTATTCTTCAATCTCTCATTCATTCAATCTCTCAATCACTCAATAACCTCAATCGCAAAAATGAAGGCTGTACATGTCAAAGTTGCGGTGGTTGAACAGGGCATCAAAACGGTAGCTGAAACCTACGCCGGTAGGCTTCTTCCCGAATTGGACGTGCCGAATGTACGTACGCAGGATTTCATGTAGTTCAGAGTCCAGGAGAAGTTCGCCCCAGACGGTGACCTGGTCCTGGTCGGGGTTCATTTTCTTTTCCTGAAGCACGAACAGCACGTAGTAGATGAAATCTTCAGAAGAAGTGAAAAAGAAAGAGTTGCAGAACTCCAGTTTCAGGCCTTGCAACACCACTAAGGTGACGTAGTTTTTATCTACGTAAATAAATAACTGGGGCCGTGTGCCTCGCTCAGCCATGTGCAGGAAACCTTCCATCAGCGCCGAGGTCTGGTGCACAAACTCCACCTGGCTTCCCTGAAACTGTGAAACAGCCCAATCTTCCAGAGGCGCAGGAACGGTGAACACGTTCATGAGCTCTAACCGAGGGTGTTCATGGTGGTGCACTACTTCCCGTTCCGGCTCTAGCACCGCATTCAGTTTCAAGTACTCGGCACGGGCATTCAATTCAAAAAGCGCTTCGGGAATCAATGTGAACTGCTGATTCTTAATGCCAATGCGGACTTGCTGCCATTTTCTTTCCTCCAGCAGGGGAGTCACGCTGCTGAGGTGCTGCAACTGGGCAATGGCGTTTTCTACCGTAGAAGGCCGTTCAGACTCATAATCTTCCAGGGCCACAAACTTGTTGCGCTGGGCATCCAGCACCCCCAAACGAATACGATGTGCCCCGAAACAGATGTATAGGTGAGCGCTGGCACTAAAGCTAGGGTCAAAAGCGTCATCAAAGACGCGTTGTGTCTGTCTGAAAGCCGGCAGGGAGGTAGTCAAGGGTAAAAGGTCTAATGAGAATTTAATTACAATATTACTCAATTTAAACCTACTCCCCATGCTACCCCGCCAGATTGCCGCTGATTAGGTGTGATGCATTGTACTTCTGACTGCATAAAACCAGCCTCAGATTCTATCTTCCTTTAAGTTGAGTTTGGGGAATGTAGTTATGTTTATAGGCTGTTTATTAGAAAGGAAGCCTAAACGGACCTTTAAACCTCGCTCGCGTCCCGCGAGTGTGAGCTACGTGCGGCGTCCCGCCGCTTTGTGGACGTTTATTCAAAATTAGCAGAGAAACGGCCAGAGGCCGCACGTAGCTCACACTCGCGGGACGCGAGCGAGGTTGATTTTCACGGACTTCTTTTTCTAAAAATCTACAGAATAAACCTTCTCCAGTTGCTTGTCATTGACCCAGGTAGGCAAATGCCGCAGGCCAAAGTTGCGGATGCTCATGAAAACCGAATTCTGAGATTGCGCTACCTCGCCCAGGAACCGGGACTGACGGGTAATCCAGTGAGTGCGGGGCATGCGGCGCTTTTCAAAGCGTTTGGCCGCCAGGTTGAAGTTGAAATCCTGTTGCAGTTCATCGGCAAAAACCACGGCATCTTCTACCGCTTGGCAGGCGCCCTGACCCATGTTGGGGGTGGTGGCATGTCCGGCATCTCCCAGCAGCAGCACATTCTCAAACGCAAATTGCGGAAGCGGCGCCAAATCATAGAGGTCGTGCCAGAGCAGTTGCTCGGGTTTGGTACAGCGGAAAAGGTCTGGAATGGGAGCGTGGTAGTGCTGAAAATGCCGTTGCAAATCTTCTACCCGCATGGCTTTCATGCCAGGGTCGTTCTCCGGGGCATTGATGCAGGCGAACCAATAGATTTTGTTTCCTTTCAACGGAGTCCAACCCACTCGGCCGGCTTTGCCCCAGGTCTCAGAGGCGTAGATGCTTTCCAGGCCGGGATTGTCTATGATGGCGCGCCAGCAGGTATAGCCCGCGTACCGGGTTACCGACTGTGGCAGTAACTGTTTCCGGATAGCCGAATGGATGCCATCTGCCACCAGCAGATGATCAAACGTTTCCTGGGTGTTATCCTGAAACTGAACGGTAATCCCTTGTTTATTCGGCTGGCAGCCGATGGCTCTTTTGTTGGGGTGCAGCGAGGCGGCAGGCAAGTGATCTACCAGCACGTTGTGCAGCGACGCTCTATGAACCACGAAATTATCCAGCCCGTACTTGGCACTAATAGCACGGCTGTCGGTGCGGTTGATGAGTTGGCCCTGGGCATCAAAGATATGGAAACCATCCAGACAGTTGCCTTGGGCAATCACCGCATCGGCTATACCCAAACGCTGAAATCCTTTGATGGCATTCGCCGCCAGGGCCAAGCCGGCACCTACGGGTTCAAACTTTGGCGCAGCATCAAATACATGAGCGTTAAGGCCTATTTTTTGTAACGCAATGGCCGTAGTAAGTCCCGCAATTCCGCCGCCAATAATACCAATCTTCATGGTTGTACCTTTCTTTTACCTGTAAACGTAAGCAGAAAAGAAGAAGTGTAAGGGCGTTAAGGGATTTGGTAGATGACAGTATTAGCGTTCATGCCCGCCCCCACAGAGGCAAACACCACGGTATCGCCGCTCTGTAAATCATGCCCAGCTAAATCGCCACGGGCGATGAAGTCATACAGCACCGGTAGGGTGGCCACCGAGTTATTCCCCAGGTTAGCAATGGTCATGGGCATAATATCTGCCGGAATGTTTTCCTGCCCGTAAAGTTTGAAAAGCCGTTCCAGCATGGCCTCGTCCATCTTTTCGTTGGCCTGGTGAATCAAAACTTTCTTAATTTTCGAAAGCGGAATATTGACTTTGTCTAAACAGTCTTTGATCAGCTGCGGAACCGTTTTAAGGGCGTATTCATAAATCTTGCGGCCATCCATCTTAATGTATAGATCTTCCTGCGGCGCGGCCGGATTGTAAGAAGGAGAGGAGTTTAACCACAAAGCTTGCGTGAGGGTGTCTGAAACGGTAAGATGTTTCAAGATGCCTGTTTTGGCTTCTCCGGCCTGGGCTTCCAGAATGACAGCCCCCGCACCATCTGAGTAAATCATGCTGTCACGGTCATGGGCATCAGACACCCGGGATAAGGTCTCCGTGCCAATAACCAGGATTCGCTTGGCATCGCCGGACTGCAGATAATAGTGCGCCTGAATAATGCCCTGCAACCAACCCGGGCAGCCAAACGGCAGATCATACGCCACCGTGTACGGGTTGGCAATCTGAAGTTTGTGTTTGATACGGGCCGCCAGCGGAGGCATCATGTCTACCCGCCGGGAACTGGCTTTCACATCGCCAAAATTATGAGCAACAATAATGTAATCTAAGGTTTCAGGATCAATACCGGCATTTTGGATGGCTTCCTTGGCGGCCAGAAACCCCAGGTCTGAAGCCACCATGTTATCAGTGGCGTACCTTCTTTCCTTTATGCCCGTGATTTGCTGAAACTTCTGGATGATAACCTCATTGGTGTTGGGCAACTTCTTGCCTGAGACATCATAAAATTCATGTGTTAAGAAATCATGGTTAGAAACCACCTTGTCTGGAAGGCATTTTCCAGAGCCGGTAATAACAGAAGAAAGGGTATGCGGTAACATAAAGGGTTGTCTTGGTAAGGAAATAAGCAGAGATTGAGATAAGTAAGTTTTATGTAAATCAATTCTGCTGCGAGCAAAGAGAAGTTCCAGGTCTTTGTCTCTGCGGAGGCAAGGTGCAGATTATTTCCCGAAAATAGAAATAAGCTAATGTTTGTAAGGAAGGAAAGGTAGGCCTAAAAGAAGGTGATTCGCTTCTTGCCTATTTTCAGAAAAACAACCTAAAAATGGAAGGGGGGAACGTAGAAACTGAACTTCTCTGGATATCGCAGTAAGAAGGTGTACTAAGCAAGGTGGCAGCTTAATCAAAGAGGAGTTTGGCTCCGCCTAGAAAAATGAAAATCCAGATCAAGCCTTTGATCAGGAAAAACAGGAAGCCTGCTATGCCTATCTTTTTCAAGCCTTTTTTCCAGTTAGACATCATTTCTAAAGAAGAGAATTAGGTGAGTGTACCAAAGTAACGTCAATACAAAGAAACTAGTTTTTAAGCTGTTTGTCTAAACTAAGCTAAAAATAGAAAATGGGCAGTGAGTATTTGCTGAGGTGTAAAAACCATCGGCGTAGCCAGAAAGCTACGCCGATGGTGGTTGATTAAAGCTTGTAAGAGACCGTGGCCATGAACTGACGAGGAGCAATGGGGTTGATGCTGTTGTCGTCGTGGGCGTTGTAGGTTAGTTTATTGAGCAGGTTGGTCATTTTCAGGCGCAAAGACAGACGCTGGATGCTGTAGCCTACATGGGCGTCAAACAGGAAATAGTCTGGAAGGGAAATCAGGCGGTAGGCATCCTCTTTCACCGTAAGTCGGGTGTTACGGCCTGCCAGGCGCTCACCGGCGTAAAAAGAACTCAGACCCAGGTTCAGGCCACTTAAACGGGCGGTCTGGAAGCTGTAGTACACGCTGGCGTTAGCCGTGTGTGCTGGGTTATAACGTAAACGGTCATTCTCAGCGTAGATGTTGCTTTTGGTATAACGGGTGTCATTGTAGCTGTAGCCGCCAATGAAAGAGAAGCCATTGATGCTTTTGCTCATGAGGTCAAGTTCTACCCCTTTGCTGGTTACTTCGCCGGCCAGTTCCCGCGCATTGGCCGGAATATTGTCTGGGTTGCCAGCCGGAATGATCACGTTTTGTACCTGGTTTCCGTTGATGATCTTGTACAAGGTCAGGTTCGCCGATAAAAGGCCTTTGAACAGTTCGTTTTTGATCCCGATTTCATACTGGTCAATGATAGAAGGTCTCAACGGCTGGCTGTTCACGTCAATGCCGGTGTTAGGGGCGAAGGAATTAGCATAGCTCACGAACAACGACGTGTTTCTGGTGGGCTGGTACACCAAACCTGCCCGCGGGCTGAAGGCGTAGTCATAGGTATTGGTAGTGGCCGTGGTGTTAGAAGTGTGGGTGAACACATCTGAGCCGATGTCCTGGTAGCTGTACCGTAAACCGGCCAATACTTTCCAGCTTTCTGAAAGGCTCAGCAAATCCTGGGCATATACGCCTACGCGTTTGGTGGTGGCATACGTAGTGGTGGTGCGGCTGTTGGTAGGCACATCTTGGCGGGGTTCGTATTTCTGCAAATCAAATATGTTGATGACATCATAGGGTTCCGCTTTGAAGGCTTCGGTTTCGGTGTCGTATTTGTCAGCGTCTGCCCCCACCAGCAAGGTGTGTTCAATGAAACCGGTTCTGAATTTACCCGTGAGGTCAAGTTGCGTGAGGTAATAATCTTCCTCAGAGGCGCTCCGCTGGATGTTGCGGGACCAGTCGCCGTTGGCTTTGATGCCGGTTGGGCGTGAAGTAGAGAGCTGTCCGGCAGTATAATTCTGGAAAGAGCTGGTGCTTCTGATTTCCCAGTTAGGGCTTAGCTTATGGGTAATGGTAGCCATGGCGCTTTTCTGCTCCACGTTGTTCCTGGCGAAGGAAACTCCCAGGAAACGGCTTCTGGGCACCTGGGCAATCTCATAGTTGATGGCCCCAATCCCGAAGTCTGGGGTGCGGGTGTCTTTCAGGTAATCGCCTTCCAGCAAAATGTCGGTTTTGTTTCCGGCTTTCACCAGGAGGGAAGGGTTGATGTAGAACCGCTCTGCTGAAACCCCGTCCCGGAAACTGCCCGCGTTCAGGTACGTGGTATTAAGGCGGTAAGCCACTTTCTCGCTGTTGTTAATGGCCCCGTACACATCAATGGCCGGTTTGTAGAAATCATAGGAACCCAGGCGCATGCTTACTTCACCGCCGCTCTCAAACTTCGGTTTTTTGGTCACCAGGTTCAGAACGCCGCCCGCGGCCACGTTCCCGAACAGAATGGCGTTGCTGCCTTTCATCACTTCTACCCGCTCCAGGCTAGACATTTCGGGCATGATGCTGTTGTTGTACCGTGAGCCGTTTTTAAAGGTGTTGTTGCTGTTAAAGGCGAACCCCCGACCCCCAATTTCTTCCTGCGTTCCGCCGGTAGCGCTCATCACGTACACGCCGTTTACGTTCTGCAACGCTTCGCTCAAGGCCTGCACCTGCTGTCTTTCCAGCACTTCGCCGCCAATCACGGTCACACTCTGCGGAAGATCCAAGGGTTTGATGGCTATTTTGCCTACGCTCAAGGGCTTCTCATTTAAGGTTTGGCGGCCGGTTACCACCACTTCTCCCAAGCGCTGGCTGCTTCTAACCAAAGGAATATCCTGAAGCACGGTTTTGTCTGAGGAGACGTTGATCGGTCTTTCCTCTACATTGAACCCAAGGGACGAAACCTGCAAGGTGTACTGACCTGTGGGAACGTTGCGGAAGAAAAAGACGCCTTCCTCAGTAGTCATGGTCGCCTTGTCCAGTTCCTTCAGCATGACACTCACGTAAGCCGCGGGTTCGCCATCTGTGGTGGTAATCCGGCCTTTCAGGTTGCCATTCTGGGCAAATACGACGGTAGAACAAAGGAAAAGTGCGAAGCTTACCGCAAAGCAAAGAAGGTATTTGGGGGTAGTGTACGTGTGGTGCATCATCTATGTCTTTATTTAGACTTGTTCTAAACTGATGCAAACTAACTACCTGTTTAGAAACATTCCAAATAAGTTCCTCAAATATTTAAAAAATTTAATAAACACCACTTTTCTTAAGCAGGAGCAAGGTTTTGGGGCTATTTTCAGGAAAAAAGACTGGAAATAAGGTGGTATTTGGGGCGTGAGGTGCATGTAGTTTGCGTGTTTCCTTGGCTTTTCTGCTTTTTTAGGGGGATTGGCAGGTGCATGCAGTTGGCCTGTCGCTGGCGTGGCGGGAAATTGATGCGGTGCCCTTATGCTTTGTTGTTGCATGGCTGCCCTCCGTGCGCTCACGGCCGCGAGGCCCCGTCTTCCCCTCGCGCACTGCCCTTTCGGCCTGCAGTGTCCTTTGCGGTTAGCTTTGACATTCCAGGGCCAAAAGCGAGGCGCGCTCGGGGAAGACTGGAATGGGGGAAGTAGTGGAATGTGATGGTGGCAATGCGTGAGAAGCCCTTTCTAAAGCGGAGACTCCCCCTTTAAAGGGGCGAAGGGGGGATGTTTACACCAGCAGATCACACGCATTCCCACTAGTAAACATGGTTCAAGTCTGTGACTTGGACCTACCATGGCCGGAAGTTTGAAACTTCCGTGAGGCGAAAGCCTCAACAACGTTTGCTCTATTATGCTCTTTCGGATTGCAAATCCCGAATAGCGTAGCAGTATAATGTAGATGTTAATGACTGTAGTAACCAGTATGTCTGGCAAAACGCACAATCATTCAATAATCTTGATAAACAAAATAGCGGGACTACAACTGTCCGGCGGCTTTCAGGTCTTTTTTGGGGAGTTTACTTTTGATCAGTTCATAGGATTGCCTGATCAAGTGATTCAGCCGTTCGGCATCTAGTGCATACGGGTTTTCCAGGAGTACCCATTTGTATCTGGCTAGATATGGAGCCGGTTTAATGCCCGAAAGGGCAATCAGTTCCTCAAACTCCTGATCTGGCACTTTCAGGGAGAAGGTAAACGGAGGCTCCAGGCTGGCCAGGCAAAACATTTTACCTCCAACAGAAAAACAGAGATCATGTTCCCATTTCACGTCTTGGGTTACGGCCGGAAAAGAGAGGCAAAGGGTTTGTAGCGTTTCAAGGTTCATGTAGAGCAGGTTCTGGTTTAAAGTGCGAAAGGTATGGCTGTTTTGCGACTGTTTCCCAAAAATCGGCAGCGAAACGGAAAGACTAGGTCCGGGTTACTAGCTTTTGGCCGCAGTTCGCACAGAAATTATCGGCTCTTTTAACCGGTTGGCCGCAGTTGGTACAGGAAAGGGAAGAAGCAGCAGCTTCCTCGCCGGGTGTTCTGATCTTGGACAGCTCCACGGTCACAATGCCCGTGGGAACGGCAATAATGGCGTACCCGAGCAGCATGACCACCGAAGAGATCACCTGTCCCAGCGCGGTACGCGGCGTGATGTCTCCATAACCCACCGTGGTAATGGTCACAATAGCCCAATAAATGCTCTGCGGAATACTGGTAAAGCCATTTTCTTCCCCTTCCACCACGTAAATAAGGGTGCCTACCACTAAAACCAACGAGAAAACGGCCAGAATGAATACCGTAATCTTTTGAAAACTGGCCTTCAGAGCCCCCGTGATTAACTGCGCATTTTCTACATAACTGGTTAGCTTTAAAATCCGGAAAATACGCAGTAGACGCAGAATCCTGATGGTCATGATGTACCGGAAACCCGGCACGAAAAACGCCAGAAAAGTGGGAATCACAGATATAAAATCAATGATGCCATAAAAACTGAAAATATACTTAAGCGGTCTAGGGGCCGAATACACTCTGAGTGCATACTCCAGCGTAAATGAAACCGTGAAGAACCATTCCAGCAAACTGAAATACATACTCAATTTCTGCCGGAACGCCGGTACACTCTCCAAACAAACAATGAGCGTAGAAAACAGGATCATCCAAAGCAAAACCACGTCAAACCTTCGGCCGGCCGGGGTGTCTGTGCCATGAATGATCGTATATAAGTTTCTCCTTACCTCCGCGTTTCTCATATAGTAGTTCTTACAGCCCTGTGCGGCAAACCTACGCAACAATCGGAAAACAAGTAACAGGGATTTCTTTAAACCCTCGCTCGCCTGCGGCGGGTGTGAGCTGCCTGCGGCCTCTGGCCGATAGAATGTATATTTTGTTGTTCCCTTAGCGGCGGGACGCCGGAAGTAGCTCACACTCGCCAGAGGCGAGCGAGGATTTAATTAAGTTAATCAAAATTCTATGAGGTGTATTTATAGGAGGTGTATCCACTTATATAAGTACTTGGACTGAAATAACTATAGTATCTTCTCTCCTTGTCATCCTGAAAGGACCTTGTGGGCGAACGGCAATGGCTTTTATTAAAAGCTTTTCTAGTTCGCCCACAAGATCTTTCCAAGATGACAAAATGTATATTTTAAATTGTACTGCTACTTAATATGCCTGCTTTCACACTAGGAAAAGAAACTTTGAGTTCTGAACTAAAGAGAAATAGAAAGTGAATTTAGCTCCGAATTATAACCGCCTTATCCCTACCTTTGTAGCACAATTCCCAGTTCTATCCCAGCTACAACACTCTTTACTGCTTATGCTGAAGCACCTTTGTCCTCTCTTTGCGCTTGCCTTACTCTTATCCTTTCACCACGTTACTGCCCAGGAATTACCCAACCGCGAGTTCAGGGGTGTATGGGTGGCCACCGTCGCTAATTTGGACTGGCCCGTGAGAGGTGCCTCCGCTGAGAGTCAGAAAGCGGCCCTGCGGGAGATGTTTGACAAGATCAAAGAAGCCAACCTGAACGTGGTTTTTTTCCAGATCAGAACCGAGTGTGATGCCTTTTACCGGTCTAGCCAGGAGCCCTGGTCACGGTTCCTGACGGGTACGCAAGGCAAAGATCCGGGGTATGACCCGCTGGCCTTCGCTATTGAAGAAGCCCACGCGCGCGGTCTGGAATTACACGCCTGGATGAACCCGTATCGGGTAGGCACCGTGAATAATCCGGCGGTGTATAGCAACCAGCATGTCTCCAAATCCAGACCCGAGTGGCTATTGAGTTTCTCCAACGGGAAAAAGATTTTGAATCCGGGCCTGCCCGAAGTGCGGAATTACATCACCTCTCTCATCAAGGAAGTAACCCAGAACTATGCCATTGACGGCGTGCATTTTGACGATTACTTCTACCCCTACCCCGAGGGCACCTTTCTAGGCATCGCGAACGAAGACGCGCAAACCTTCCAGAAGTACGGGGCGGGTTTCTCCAACATCAAAGACTGGCGCAGGCACAACGTGAACGAAACGCTGCGCCAGGTGAACGCCCAGATCAAAGAACTAAAGCCCTACGTACGGTTTGGGGTGAGTCCCTTCGGGATTTGGAAAAACGGGGAGCCTGCCGGCACCACGGGCATGGACGCCTACAACGCCATCTACGCCGATGCCGTGCACTGGCTGGACAACCACTACGTAGATTACCTCACGCCGCAACTTTACTGGGCCATTGGCGGACGGCAAGATTACCGCAAGCTCCTTTATTGGTGGTCAGACAAAGCGGCCAGCGCCTCACGGCACCTGTACCCGGGCCACATTGTGCACCAGAACGGCTTTACCACGGAGGAAGTGCCGCACCAAATTGAGATTTCGCGCTCTAACCAGCAGAACAATGCGTTGGGCAGTGTCATCTTTCGGGCAGATAATATCCTCAAAAACAAAAATCTGATCTCCACTTCGTTTAAAGCCGCTACGTTCCGGCTTCCGGCCGCGCCGCCCGTGATGAACTGGCTAGCCGGGAAAGCACCTGCTGCCCCCATCGGGTTAACCGTCACGTTAAACGAATCTAGTGGTTCCTTTGAAGTTCGCTGGACCAGAAATCCGCAGAATATCCACTCCTTTAAACGCTATTTGCTGTACACCACCTCGGCTATGCCAGCCACCGGTGCCCTCATTCCAGATGGTTCGGTGCGGGCTTTCTCCACCTCAGAAACCGTCACCATTGCCGCCGCCGACGTTCCTTCGCCCACCTCTTTCTGGGCTGTTTCTGAAATAAGCCCCGGAAACCAGGAAAGCGAGTTAAGCAACGTAGTGGTGTTAGGCAATGCGATTCCGGTGCTGGCGCAGCAGGAGGTAAGCCCCATTTTAACCGTAGATCAACTGTCAGAGCAAACCAGTGACCCAATACCCGAAAGCCTGTCTGCTCCTGAACCGTTGCTCCCTGCGGCGGCCTCTTCGGTCTTGGTTGACATTACCCTCAAAAAGAAGTCTGGCGTAAAAGCCGAATTGTACACTATGGACCGCAAGAAGAAAACCCTGGTGCTGAAAGATAAATACAAAGCGGGTAAACACACCTTAACCATTCCTAAAGGAAAGCTGGCGCCGGGTAGCTACCTGCTGGTGCTAGAGTACGGCAAGAAACGAAGCGTACAGAAGGTGGAGTTCAACTAAAGAGGTTCTGATTAAACTTCTGCTCAATAGGAAAACGACACAAAGCGTCTGGTGAAAACATTGGGCATGGCTCTTGTTTTTACCAGACGCTTTGATTTTTTGGTAGTTCTGAAAAAGTAAGGTTGAACTATTCAGAACACTCGCTCGCGTCCCGCGAGTGTGAGTTACTTGCAGCCTCTGGCTGCTGCTTTACGATATTAATGTGTACTTAGCGGCGAGACGCCGCAGGTAGCCCACACTCGCGGGACGCGAGCGAGTGAACACTTTGCCTTCACAGGAATACCTGAATTGCAGGGTGCTTTTCGCTGCTTTCTTGAAAGGCCACCTCATTATCCATTCTCCCTGTATTCCAAGATATCGGCGGGTTGGCATTCTAACACTTTGCAAATGGCTTCCAGCGTACTGAAGCGGATGGCTTTTGCTTTTCCCGTTTTCAGGATGGAGAGGTTCGCCAGGGTTAGTCCTACTTTTTCGGAGAGTTCGTTGAGTGACATTTTGCGCTTTGCCATCATGACGTCCAGGTTTACGATAATAGGCATGGCTTAAATGGTCAGTTCATTTTCAGATTGGATTTCGACCCCTTTTTTGAAAATCTGGGCAATAACAAAGATGATTCCGGCCAGAAACAAGAATTCACCCCCATTGTCCTGATAGGGATTTAAGTTTTGAAGGTTTATAGGCATTTTATGTAACCATTTGGCATAGGCGTTACAGAGAATGGCCAGAATTCCTGTTCCCAAAGCCACTTCGCTGATTTTGGTGATGAGGCCCGATGCCGTTGCGTTGAAAGGGTGATGGGGATCTATTTTCATAAACACCCGAATCACCAAGTACGCCATGTGCGCCTTCAACGCCGAAAGCACAAGGATGAGCGATACCATGGAAATGTAATACTGTTTGCTGTAGCGCAGGAGGCCGGAAAGGTCCAATCCTAAATGCAGATCCTGGGCTCCCTGCGGGTTTACAAAAAGGCTCACCAAGAAGGAAATCAAGATGGCTCCGGTTTTGATGCACAAACCAATGTACACAATCCAAAACAAGACGTTCACGGTAGAGAGAATCAGATTCGTTTTTGTCTTCATCTTTAGCTGTTTTTAAAGTACGAAGTAAAATTCAATAAAAATTTATTGAAAATCAATAAATAAAAGAAAATATTTTTTTGATGTTGGAGAGGCCTAGATGAAGCGATTTTTTTAAAAGAAGAGCCGTTTGGATCATACCCAGACGGCTCTTCTTTTAATTTCAAGTGAATTCAGGCGAGGAGCAACTACTTTCCTGCTGCGCAGATTCTCCCCTCAAAGGGAGAATCTGCTTTTTCTGCCGTTGTTGGTGTTATTACCAACAACTTCTACTCATTTCAGTTTGATGCTGCTTCTGAGAAGAGAGCCTGTAATGGATTGTTGGTGATAACACCAACAATGGGACGGGAAAGTTTTGTGTAGACGTTCATACGCATGCGACCAACTCCTTTCAGAATGAAAAGCAGGAGTGACGGAATTCATATTACGCAACCTTTTACTTTTTTACTTTCGCCTTAGCTGATATCCGTTAACCCAACAATTTTCTCCCCTGAAAACCGGAAGATAGATTTCCCGGCAAGTTGCAGAGCATCACCTTTTTTAAGCCCGTTTGGCAAATCTACCGCTAAAATGCCTTGGTAGGCAATGTCCACCTCGGTGGTGTCTGGATGATGGATGAAGGAGTTGGCGGTCTGCGTTCTTTCCGAAAAGAGTCCTTTCGCGCTTTCGGCTTGTGCTCTGAAGGCAGCCAGGCCGTGCAGAGTGAGGTTGGTTTCTCCGTTGGAAATGTTCTCAAACCTGATTTCCGGGTCAAAGTCCAGCAGCATTCTATCAATGTCGAAGGTGTTGTAGGCATCCAGGTACTGCCTGATCATCTTTTCTCTTGCTTCCATTGGGGTAAGGTCTTGTATGAAGAATAGGTACTTGCTGCTCGATTACGCTAATTTCTCCTGTGCTTCTGCTACACTATGCACAAAGTTGATGCGGCCTTGCTGGTTGCTTTCCTGCATGAAATCCCGAAGGCTTTGGCTGGTGTACTGCGTAAAGTCTCCCACAATGGCTAACCGCATCTGGTAATTAGAGAACTTCTGCAGAATTTCACCCGCCAGTTTGGTTTTAAGGTCGAAGAAGTCGGGGTGCAAGTTTTCTTTTCTTACTATCACCTTTTGCGCTCCCTGGTAGCCGCTGTTACCGATGAGGTCTACCGCATCCTGCACCGTTTGGATCTCAATGGCATCAGATTCCAGCATAGCAAAAGGCTCGCCCTGCACTTCTTTGAGGATGATGTTCATGTTCTTGTGTTACAGTTAGGAGAAAGGAAGAAAATTTTTGGTGCCACAACTAAGCACGTTTACAGAAACCAGTGGAATTATGACTTAGAAAGGGTGGAAAGGATTTCTGCCGACCTGTAAAGAGAGTTTGGGTTACTGGTAAATAGCTTTTTCCCTGTTTCAGTTAAAATAAAAATAAAGGTATCTGAATGCCAACCCAGCCATGACGTTTATACCTCCCGCAGAATCTTCTCCAGTTTCTTGCCCTTCGCCAGCTCATCTACCAACTTGTCCAGGTATCTTACTTGCCGGGTTAGCGGGTTTTCAATCTCTTGTATCTTGTAGCCGCAGATGGTGCCCGTGATCAGATGCGCGTTAGGGTGGAGGTGAGCCTGGCGGAAGAAGGTCTCAAACGTCACCTTTGCCTCCACCAGTTCCTGCAACTTCTCGGCGGTGAAGCCGGTGAGCCACGCAATCACCTGGTGCAGTTCTTCTTTGGTGCGGCCTTTGCGCTCCACTTTGGTAATGTAGTGCGGATAAACCGAGGCGAAGGTCATGCTGGCCATTCGGGCATCGTGTTCGGGCGTTGGTTTCATGCTATTTCAATCTTTCCAGTTGTCCTTTTCTTTTCACCAGATTTTTATAGTCCCACTGAATCTCCCTTGCTTTCTGCAGCCAGTTCTTCAACTCGGCTACCTCCACCTGCTCAGCCGAGGTGTAGGTGATGGAAGCATCTTTGAATTTACCGCTGGTGCTGGGTGTCAGCTTTTCCTCTCCAAAATCAGCCCCGCTCCAGAACATAAGCCGGACCCCGCTTTTCAGTTTACTGTAACCCACAATGGGGTTGCCCTCCAGAAACCAGACCGGATGCGCGTGCCAGATTTTGCTTTCCGCCTCGGTCAGTTCAGCGTCAATAACTGTAGCCAGTTTGTCGCAGATTCCTTGATCAACTGCTGATTGCTTGTAGTGGTAGGCCTGGATTTCCTCTTTCATGGTGGTCTTCTATAGCTGCCCGCATTGTGGTAGAGATTAAGCGTTGCGGTTTATAAGCTATATTAAGAAAAAGAGGCGGAAAACAGAAGCTTACAGCGCCACTCGCTATTCAACAGCGAGAACTTACTGCCACTTGCCATTTTCCGCCACTTCTTTGATTATCCGATTCTATTTCTATAGAAACGAGTAATCTGGCAGTCTTCCCAGCAAACCTAAAGGCGAGGTATAGTGCAACACATCTGTCATGCGTGTAATCCCTCTAGCAAAGGCCTTAAACCAATGAATTAGCCTCTTTACTCCTTAATTATTTTTGTTCTGGCTTCTCAGTAAAGAAATTATTGATGTCTTTATAATAAGTACCAGATATGGTAGTCACATACACTTTGTCTCTAAGTTTTGAGATGGAGGTAATTGATTTCCCTTCCAATCCATCATTGATGAGTTCTGTTATGGTTACTGTGGAAGTACTTGGGGTAATACTGAAAATTTGAGAGTTAAAGTAACCTACAATCTTGTCTCCTATAGGGGTAAAGTTTACCAGGTTGAGAGACTTTTTAGTTTCAAATTCTTTGTTCCAGGAAATTCCATCATCTGTTGAAGTATAAATTTCTCCTTCAGAATTTATGCCATATACTATTCCTTTATGAGCAAAAACACGATCCAGCTTTTGGTTTAATACTTTAAGTTGGTTCCCTGCTGGATCTACCCTAAAGGTTTCATTATAGTTAGGACTAATATAGAAGTTGTCATTAGCGGTATTTAATGATAGTAATACCCCATCATATAAACTGTTGAAGTTGATAATTCTGGTTTTAACGGTATCAACAAGTGGTAAAGTGTTTCTATTATTGCTCGTTTTAATGTCAAAAAGAGCAGCCTTTATTTTTGCTGTACTAGCCGGCAGTGCTGCTGAATAGGGTACTAATAGTTGCCCTTTGTTATTCATGGCAAAACTGGAGCCTCTAGTAAAATGTAATAAGCTGAATTTGTTAAAGGTAGGGTCTAAGCTTTTGATGTTTATAGATTTTGTCTCTTTGGGGTCATTACTTAAAGTGGGAGACAATTTTATAAGGTTTGCTTCTGCCTCCGTTTGTGTGACGAAGTAAGCAGAGTTTATGGGGAATTTAGTTGTAACTGACAGTTGGGGACCAAATATAGAGTATTGGGTCCAATTAGAACCTTTAGCATCTGTTAAATGGTCTGGCAGCATTACGGTGAATGAGTTTATGCCAAGAGTATATATGTATTCCTCTGAGGCATAGCTATTCATTTGAATCGCATTCTCATATTCAAAACCTGGACGTAATTTCCAGCTTTGTTCTTTTTCTATCTCTTTAATTATCTCTTCTTCTATTTCCTCTTTACAACTAAAGCAAACAAGGATAAGGAAGGAAAAGGAAAGCAGTTTTTTCATGGAAGGCTATAATACGTAAGTACTAGTTCTAAATCTCTTTCTTGTTCCGATTTTAAGGCTGATGGAGAAAAGATTTGATGGTTTAGGTTCTTTCTGGGAATAGCGCCTTCGCTGCTTCGGCTTGTGCTTTGAAGGCAAGAAGGCCTATTGGGTTAGGTTCACCGTTGAAGATGTTTTCAAAGATAATCACCGGTTAAGATAAAGAAGCATACGGTCAATGTCAAACGCATTATACGCCGCTATTTACTGCTGGATGATTTTTTCTCTTTTGAGGTGGTCTGGTTTATTTGAAAACTGAAATACATTTAAAAGCTAATTTAATGGAAAAAGGCTGAAAACAGAAGTTTACAGGACCACCCGCTTTTCTATAACGAGCATCTCCTGCCACCTGCCGTTTTCAGCCTATTTGCTAACTTGTTCCGTTCAGTATGTAGTTTCGCCAGCCTGAAGAATTACGAAATGGTTTGACTCTTAGAATTTCAGGACCACCTTACCAACTGCTTTGCCGCTTTCCAGTAAACGGTGTGCTTCTTTCAGGTTTTCGGCAGTTAAGCCCTTCAGCGTCATATTAAGCGTTGGTTTTAAGGTGCCGTCATCCAGCAGTTGCGCAATTTTGTTTAGAATGTGATGCTGCGCTACCATGTCTTCTGTTTGGTACATAGAGCGTGTAAACATCAGCTCCCAATAAAAGCTGACACTCTTCCTTTTTAGCTGCTGTAATTTTACTGGTTCTGTTGGGTCACTGATGGAGCCTACCTTGCCCAGCGGTTTAATGAGTTCTACTATGGTCTCCCAATATTGATTCAGGTCTACAAAGTCTACAATATAGTCTACCTGTTCAAAGCCGATGTTTTTTACCTCACTCACCAGGTTGGTGTGGTTGACAACATGATCTGCCCCCATTTTTCTGCACCAATCAATGGTAACATCTCTGGATGCGGTGGCAATTACGGTTAACCCCAGCAGCTTTTTAGCCAGTTGGATGGCAACGGAACCAACCCCGCCTGCACCGCCAATAATAAGTAGAGTTTTGCCTGCATCTTTCTCTTTGCTCAATTGGAAATGGTCAAAGAACAGTTCATAGGCCGTAAGGGAAGTAAGCGGCATGGCAGCAGCTTGTTCCATGCTGATGTTTTTCGGGGCGAACCCTACAATGCGTTCATCCACTAACTGGTATTCCTGGTTAGAGCCCTCTCTGGTTAGGTCTCCTGCATAAAATACCCGGTCACCTTTCTGGAAGAGGGTCACCTCCTCGCCGGTAGCCTCTACGGTACCTATCGCATCCCAACCAATGACCTTGGGCGTATCCTGTTGCTTGTCTTTGAGGCTGTTTCTTCTAATTTTATAATCTACCGGGTTAACCGATATGGCTTCTACCTTTACCAGAATGTCTTTTCCTTGCGCAGTTGGTATTTCTTTTTCAAACTCAAGAAAGCTATCTGCTTCCTCAATGGGTAATGACGTTTTAAAGCCAATTGCTTTCATAGTAGCTGCTGTTATTGGTAGCTTTTAGTTTTTAAGATAGTTACTCTAGATACTGTTTAAAATCAAATCTTGTTAGAACTGAATTCCAACTTGAACTAGGACCTCAGTCCTGTAAGTATCTAAGGGACCTTGTCCGGTTTCATACGTTACCCCAAAAGAGAAAGGGCTTCTCCCTTTTTTGAAGTCTACCCCAGCTCCACAGATAAAATAAGCTCTGTAAGGCTTGTCTTCAAAATTGTTAGAAAATTTCTCTTTGTAAACCGTTGCCTGACTTGTGGTTCCATTCAGCGGAACGGAACGATATTCATACGCTCCTTTTTGACTCAAATAGAAGACAGAACCTGGTCCAGCTTTAAGGTATGGAAAAACAGATGCGTGACTTCAGTAAAAGGAATACTTCATCATTACAGGAACCTTAAGGGCGGTAAACTGTATGTTTGTTCTGTAGCTATATAAGAGAGGGGCTAACGTTAACTCCTGGTATGATTTGTATTCTGTGAAACTCAACGCAGGAGCAACCTGTAGGAAGTATTTGTTTTCACCCAAAAAATTAAAACTGAAATCAATCAGAGCCCCCACTTCATAGGCGAAGCTTGTTTCAAAATCAAGAAATTTTTGAAAGTCATAGTCACTGATGTACATATTATAGGGGGGCGTATCTAAATGGGAGAGTCCTCCGGAGGCAAACACACCCACCTTGGTTTTTACTTTTTTTGCAGGTGCTGTTACATATTCTACATACTCCTGAGAGGGAGAGCTAAGCTGCTGATAGGCCTTCGCTAGAGCTACCAGATCTTTCAGATCACAAGATGTATTCTCAATTCTTTTGTAAAGAGAAGGTTGGTCCCACATCAGGTATTTCAACTGACCTCTGAACTTCTCTGGCCCTACTTTATCCAGGTCAAAATCAACATTGCTTAAGGTACCAGTATATTTTTTATGATGGTCTAGTTCTACCAGCAGGGTGTCTTTTAGTAGAAAATAATGCTCTTTGTTCGCCTCTTTATAGTAGTAGACACTAATAAGCCCTTGTGAGACAGACTCTAAAAAAGACTGGTTTTTAAATGGATACTTAAACGTATTGCTAGATATGTAATACTTGCCATCTAGAAACCGATACCCCTTGATCTGATCAGGTGTATACACTTCTTTCTCCTGATCATGGTCTTTTTTAAAGACACAGTTCTTTGCATTGGCTATATCACTCCTATAATTGATTAACCCTTTTACCGTATCACCTTTGGTAGTGATCAGATAACCTGGTCTAAAATCTGTTTGGGCTTTTGCTTCTAAGAAGAGGAAGAAAGATAAAATAAAGGATAAGGTTACTGTAAATTTGAAAGGGTTCATTGAAGGTATTATGAAAATTTTATGAGTTTCTCTTTTTGAGACTCTTGACCAACCTCTTTATTAAAAGGTAGTCTATGAATGTAAGAAATAGAGCAACAGGACCTAATAGAAGGAAATCATCAAAGTTTAAATTCTTGTATTGTGGGCGTATGATCTTCTCAATGAGAGACCAAAAGTAAGCTATTATTAAGACTCCACTATAGAGAAGGAAGATGATGCTCAGGATAAATTTAGCTATTTTCATCCTTAAAGGGTAGAACATTAGTGTACTGGAAGGATTGCTAGGTTGACCCTTTTAGGCTGATTTACAAAAAATAGCATGAAAATAGAAGCTTACAGAACTACTCTCTTTTCAATAGCGAGAACCTCCTGCCACTTGCCGTTCTCAGCCACTTCTTTGATAACCCTGTTCCGCTCAGAAAGCAGGTGCGTCATGTACTGCTTTAGAAACACGTAATCTGCCAGCTTGCCCAGAAAACCCAAGGGCGAGGTATAGTGGAAAACATCTGTCATGCGCGTATCTTCTCCGGCTAAGGCTTCAAACCTGTGCTCATGCCGGAAGCTTTTGAAAGCGCCGGAGAGCATTTCATCTGCAAAGAAATAAGGTCGCTCAAATGCCGTAATGTGGCTGCTCAACCTTTGCCGAACGCCCAGGTGTTTTGCTTCCCAGGTGACAGAATCTCCTAATTCCATCAAGCCCGCTACTACTCCTTTGATAGCCTTCTCTTCCGTTTGTGCAGTAGATACCTGATGCAAATCAACACTTCTTGATAAGTCAAAAGAAATAGAAGATGGTGCTTGAATGGTAGTTTTGAGGGTGATAAAGGGCATTTGAAATCAAAGGAAAATATTTATTGTGCTTAGTTCTCTAAATTAACAGTTTGGTTTGAAGTCGTATCTGTGCTAGTCAACCTTATTTGGAGAAGACGTCTTTTCGAATCCTAAAAGTTGATAAACTCCATTGATTATTTTCTTAGCATCATTTGCGGAAACTATTGCCTTTGTATGAACCAATCTATTTCGTGTGTCAGACCACTTCCTTATGTTGAGGAACTGTTCAGGAGTAATTATCTGTAAGTTCCTAGCAAGGGTATAGATTGAATAAGGCGCAATCGCTTTTGAAGGAACACCTTCAAAATTTTCAACTTTTTGTCGAATATTTACTTCAAGTAAAGTCATCGCTGAAATTACAGCAGCTCTATATTCCTTTTTTGCCAGTAATCGTTTGGGCTCCTCATCATAAATTGTTTTAAGAGGCTCTACCACATTCCTAAACCAAACTTCAATTCTTTCGACTAGACCATCTATATCTTCAAATGGATTATCTGTTCTTGTTAAGTAAAGTATATTTTGTAAATCGGTAGTAATAGGAGAATTTTCTGGATAAATAACCAATAGCCGGTTTGAGGGTTTGCTTTGACTTAGCACAATGCCTAATTCAAACATTGTATTTTGAGTTGCAAGGTCTAAAACTATAAATTCAGCTTTATTAATTAATGCTGAAACTTTTGCAATCCAGTTATCACCAATAGAAATTACATCATCAGCACTGATTGGTACAAGTCCAAATCGTGATGCAATTGGGAAGATATATTTTTTATAAAATGGCAATAATTTTAAAGGAATAGAAAAGAAGCATAATCTATTATTTGTGTCGTCTGGTAAGGCAAGTTCAGCTAGTGTTGCCTCTTCACTAACTGTAGGTAATTTAAGTACTTCTTCATTCCAATAGTCTTTAAGTTCAATAAAAACATCTTCTAAAATTTTTGGATACTCTGAAGGGTTCCCTTTGATATTTATAACTTTAACGCCTCTTCTTTCAAATCTTGCTTTTTCATGTGGAGAACAGTCGACTTTTAAGACATAAGCCTGCCTTCTAAGATTTCCAAGTCTATCTTTAATCAATTGCCAAATTTGCCTAAAATCAGTGTCATCTAAACTGTAGCCAATAAACAGGGGAGTTCTCGTGATAAGCAAATTTGCTAAATAGGTAGCCAACATCGGGTTATTATTTAGAAATTTGTCATAGTCTTCCTCTGTGACAACAAGTCTATTTGGATGATGTAAATCTCCATGCATTTTAATGATGGTAATTCCATCACCTAAACTAGCAATTGAAAGTTGGTCTTCATCAATTATGGGTCTGAAATACTTTGGAATCAATGAATACCCTTGTTCAAGTAAAAATTCAAAGTTTGTGGTGCAAACAATATCAAACTGAAGTTCACAAAATGCTCTATGGGTTTTTCCAGGTTTAACAGAGCCAAGCAAAAGCAAATCTGTAAGTTTCTCTACAAGGTTCGTTCTTGAATATTCGTGGCAATAGGCAGATATAGCATCTATTGCATTTGTATATTTGTAATCTTGTATGTCTGCTGCAATTGCTCTTCCTAATTCCTCCCAATCTAACATTTTTTTGTTTTTCGGGATTTCAGCATTTTTTGAGAATCCTGCTCCAATAATAGGCAAACATCTATTGCTAACTAAATCATCTAAAAATGGCTTAGGGAAGTATTCTAAATACTTATATTTCTTCATGCTCAATAATAGCTACAATCTTGAATATATATTTACGTTTATGCTGTAAGTCTTTATATTTTCTAAGTATTATTTTAAAGGATATTTATTTATTCCAGCGATACTTTCTTATTAACTCTTCTTTTTTTGTTTCGAATTCTCTTTTGTCATCTTCAATTATTCTTTTTAAAATCCATCCAGCATCTTTGCCCGCATCAGAAATGGCATCAACATCGGATTTACCTTTATTTTTATGTTTATTGAATAAGACAATCATAGGTGTTCCATTCCAATCATAGTTTTCTCCTCCAAATAGATTTCTGACTGAGAACCATTCTCCGGGTTTGTTTTTACACCAACAGTAAACCGCGCCTTGCAAATAGTCATAAACTCTTTGAAGTTCGGTAATTGAAATTCCATTTACAGTTCTTATTGTTGATTTAGGTATTAAAGTCATACTTTGAAACGGTTTGTCAAGCTTCTTGTAATTAAGAGTAAATAATTTTTTTGATTAAGCTATATACCATATTCAAAAATACTATTCTTGTTTACATTATGAACTTGATTCTGTTTTAGGTTTGTTTTCGCCAAAACAGCCCCAAATCAAAAAAACTACCTCAATGCTTCATACAACACCTCAATCGGGTGGTGGGCGTCTCGGCCGGTGCCGTCGTGGATTTGGTGGCGGCAACTGGTGCCGGGCGCGGCGATGATGACATCGGCGGGTTGTTGGCGGACGGTAGGGAAGAGTACCAGTTCGCCTACTTTCATGGAGACCTCGTAATGCTCGGCTTCATACCCGAAGGAGCCGGCCATGCCGCAGCAACCCGAGGGAATGACTTCCACCTTGTAGTTAGCCGGTAAGCTCAGCATCTGCTGGGTGTACAGCACGCTGGAAAGCGCCTTTTGGTGGCAGTGGCCGTGCAGTTTAATCAAGCGAGCCTCGTCTTTGAAGAGATCCTTCTCAATGTTCTTGTTCAGGATTTCACGCGCAATAAACTCATCAAACTGAAGGCAGTGGATAGAAAGCTTTTTGGCGTCTTCTAGTTGGTCTTCGTCTACCAAATCCAGGTACTCATCACGGAAGGAGAGGATACAGCTGGGTTCAATGCCAATGAGCGGCGTCTCAGAAGACACCAATTTGTGCAGCATGGCTACGTTCTTCTGGGCCAGTTTCTTGGCTTCGCGCACCAAACCCTTAGACAGGTAGGTACGACCGCTTTCCTCGTGCTCCGGCATCACCACCTCATAGCCCAGTTTCTCCAGCAGCAGCACCGCTTTAATACCAATAGGCGTGTCATTGTAGTTGGTGAACTCGTCGCAGAACAAGTACACCTTTTTCTTGAAGACCTTGCACTCCTTGGTTTTTTCTTTCTGGTGCTTCTTAAACCAGCTGCGCAGCGTGGTTTTGTGCAGCAGCGGCAAAGAACGCTCCGGCGCGAAACCTACGGCTTTCTTGAAGGCTCTGGCCGTGAAATCGTTTTTGAAGAGCAGGTTGTAGGCACCCGGCAGGAGCGAGGCCAGTTTGTTCGCGTTGGTGAAATTAGAGATGAGGCGCGTACGGAACGGAACGCCGTTGGCATCATGGTAATGCTGCAGGAATTCGGCCTTCAGCTTGGCTACGTCAACGTTAGAAGGGCACTCAGACTTGCAGCCTTTGCAAGAAAGGCACAAATCCATGGCATCCTTGATTTCCTCATGATCAAAGCGGTTGGCTTTAGGCGAGCGGGTCAGGAACTCGCGCATCACGTTGGCCCGTCCGCGGGTAGTGTCTTTCTCATCTCGGGTGACCATGTAGCTAGGGCACATGGTACCGCCGGTGAGGTGCGTTTTGCGGCAATCGCCGGAGCCGTTGCAAAGCTCGGCGGCTCTGAGTACGCCACCCGCCTGGCTGAACTTGAACACCGTGTCAAACTCCGGGGTCTCCTGACCGGGTTCGTACCGCAGGAAGGTGTTCATAGACGGCGTGTTCACAATCTTGCCCGGGTTGAAGATGTTGGCCGGGTCCCACACGCGCTTCACTTCTTCCAGCAGCTTGTAGTTTTCGGCACCAATCATGAACGGGATAAACTCACCGCGTAAACGGCCATCGCCGTGCTCGCCGCTCAGAGAGCCGCGGTATTTCTTCACTAGGTGGGCAATCTCAGTGGCAATGTCCCGGAACAGCTGGTTGCCTTCCTCGGTCTTCAGGTCAATGATAGGCCGCAGGTGCAGTTCACCGGTACCCGCGTGGGCATAGTGCACGCAGTACAAGCCGTACTGCTCTAGCGTGAGGTTAAACTCCCGGATGAACTCCGGCAGGTCTGCCACATCAACTGCGGTATCTTCAATGACCGCTACTGGTTTGGCATCTCCGGGGATGTTAGACAATAACCCGAGGCCCGCTTTTCTAAGCGTCCAGACTTTCTTAGTGTCTGCGCCCAGTACCAGCGGATAGTGGTAGCCCAGTTTATTTTCTTCTAAGTCTTTGACAAGCGCGTTCGCCCGTTCCTGAATGGCGGCCTGGGTATGGTCGGTGAATTCCACCACCAGAATAGCGCCCGGGTCACCCTTTACGAAGAAGCGGTTCTGGCTCTGCTCAATGTTGGTTTTGGTACACTCCAGCACGTAGTGGTCCATGAGCTCACTCGCGCTGGGGTTATGGTGCAGCGCCACCAAATTCGCCCGAAGGGATTCATCTACAGTCTCGCAATGGATACAAAGCAAGCCAATCTCCTTAGGAGGAAGCGGATCAGTGTGCAGCTTAATTTCGGTAAGGAACGCCAGCGTACCCTCAG
The DNA here is from genome assembly GCF_054956755.1 of Rufibacter sp. JT3400010. Classification (NCBI taxonomy): domain Bacteria; kingdom Pseudomonadati; phylum Bacteroidota; class Cytophagia; order Cytophagales; family Hymenobacteraceae; genus Rufibacter; species Rufibacter sp. JT3400010. The sequence continues at coordinate 50,524 of NZ_JBUDXA010000017.1, forward strand.
AACCGGCAATGAGTTTACAGAAGTTGAACGGCTCTTTGCCCTGGGTAAACGGCTCGGTTTCCAGCAGCAAATCAATGGCATACCCGGTGTTCCGGCGCTGAATACTGGGCTTCGGAAACTCCGCGCGGATGTTCTCCTGCGTTGGACCGTGACTCAGCATAGCCTTCGTGGCCTGGTAAATGCACGTCTCTAAATCACCTGAAGTATTCTCGCCCCGGCATTTGGCTTCAAACTCTTCTAAGGTCAAAGCTCCGAACTCCGCCTCGGTGCCGTCGCTCAGAATCGCTTTCACGCTCAGCAAGTGCTCACGCGCGCTGCCGTACACAATAGAGTTAGAGCCGCAGGAGTTATTGCCCACCATCCCGCCAATCATGGCACGGTTAGCCGTAGACGTTTCCGGCCCGAAGTACAGGCCATGCTGCTTCAGGAATAGGTTGAGCTCATCCCTGATTACGCCCGGCTCCACGCGCACCCAGCCTTCCTCGGGGTTTACTTCCAGAATCTTGGTAAACGTGCGCGAAACGTCCACCACAATTCCGGCTCCCACTACCTGACCCGCCAACGACGTACCAGCGGTTCTGGGAATGAGCGACGTGCCTTCCAGCCGGGCAAACTGAATCAACGTCTTCAGGTCTTTTACCGAAGCCGGGAACGCCACCGCCAACGGCTTCTCGCGGTACGCCGAGGCATCGGTGGCATACAGGGTAAGGTAGGTATTGTCAACGTGCAGTTCGCCTTCTAATTTGCTGGCAAGGTGTTGTAATTTCTCTGGATGCATGTACGTGGGGCGGCTCCGTTTCACGTCGTGAAGAAGAGCCGCATAAAAACGCTGAACTAGGAGGTAAGGATAGAGAGCACCGCTTTGGCTTTCGAGACACAGCAAAGAGAGCGAGCCCTACCGCTTCCTAAACCCTAATGTAAGGCAGGATGGGGGAAAGTCAAAAGAAGAAATCAGAGCACTCCCGATTTCTAAGGAACTGAAGGACCGTTTCAAGGCAGTTTTTGCAAAACTACCGTTAAAATGTTATCCAGCGTTGTTTGAGAGTAGTGTAAACTAAGGAACTGCTGTCGTGCTCTCCTGCTGGTAGGTCCCGGCGAGTCTGGAGACTCGCTTCATCCCTAGTCACGAGACAGGAGTCTCGCGCCAGTGTTTTCTATCCGCCTCCTTCCGCAATACCGTTTGCACCAAAGACCTCGTAGTGTCTGGAAGACCTGCGAGCGTCTGTGCCGATATCTCGCCAATCAGGAGATTGGCTGTCCTATGGTGCGTAGAGCGCTGGCGCTAACTCTACGCACAACAATTCCTATAAATTCAGCTTTGAGACCTTCTTTACTTCACTGCCCCGAAAGCTGCGAAGCAAAGGTTTTTGTGCAGCACTTCTACCTGGCGGAATCCTACTTGTTTCAACAGCTCTAACTGGTAGTTCAAAGGCCTTGGGGTGTCTTCTTTCTCTATGTAAGCAAAAACCTTCTTTCTGTACTCAGCACCGCCTAATGCTTCTAAGTACTCGCCGTACTTGTGCCAAAGCATCTGGTGTACCTCCGGAGATTCATGGGTGACCAGATCAGAAATCCAGATAGAACCACCAACTTTCAGCAGGAGGTATAACTTCCGGAAAACGGCTTCCCATTCCGCCTCCTCCCGAAGGTGGTGCAAGACCGCGCCCGCCAGAATAAGATCAAACTGTTCCTCTGCGAAGGCTGCTTCTCTGATGTCTGCCTGCACAATGTCAATGCGGCCGGTGGTAGCCGGTGCAACCCGCTCTTTGGCTCTTTCCAGCATAGGCTTGCTTAGGTCTACTAAGGTACAATTCAGGTTGGGCAGCTTGCTCAGTATCTTCAAGGTATAGTTACCAGCTCCGCAGCCAATATCCAGCAAGTTTTGTGCGTGAGGCGTGGTGTATTTAGCAGCTTCGGTGATCAGTTCCAGGCAAAGGGGCGCATCAAGGGTAGATTGCTGTCCGGTTTCCAGTTGAGAGAAGCGTTCCACGTCATGGTCAAAGCGCGTTCTGATTTCCTCAACAGTTGATTTCTGAGAAATGGCTGAATCCATAGTTTTTTTGGTTTGAGATTATGCATTGAGTTCTTGCCAAAGGTAGAGGCGCTAATGATATTTGTAAAGTATCAATTTTGTCAAGTATTGTTTCTTTATAGGTATCAATGGAGCTCAGGCATTTGCTTTATTTCAAAACCGTAGCCGAGGAGTTGCACTTCCGCAATGCGGCAAACAAGCTGTTTATTTCCCAGCCACCGCTTAGCCGACAGATACGGGAACTGGAAGAGGAGTTAGGCATTACGCTCTTTACCCGTAACAACAAACGGGTAGAACTCACGCCAGCGGGTCTGTACTTCAAGAAGGAAGTAAACCAACTCTTCCAGCAGTTGGAGGAAAGCAAGCAGGTGCTAAAACAGATTCACAGCGGAGTAAACGGACAGCTGCGTATTGGCTATATCAGTTCTACCTACCATCCGCACTTGAGCCGGATTCTGCAGGAGTTGAGGCAGGTATTCCCGTTTGTGAAGACCAAGCTTTACGAGGTGCCCACTTCTAAACAGGTGAAGGCACTGGAAGAGGGAAGACTGGATGTGGGAATCATGCGGGCACCGGTACAATCAACACGGCTCAGGGTGCGCACCCTCTTTCATGATTCCTTCGTGGTAGTGCTGCCCGCAGGAGAAGCCTACTTTGCCCAACCACAGGAGCTAGCTTCTTTTTTACAGCAGCAGCCTTTCATCTTCTTCAACCAGGAATATGCCCCGCAATTTCATTGTCAACTCATAGACATCTGCCAGCGCATGGGCTTCTCTCCCGAAATTGTGCATGAAGCCAACAGTGTGCATTCTATTCTGCAATTGGTGGAGAGTGGCCTGGGCGTGACGGTGCTGCCCGCCTCTGTACAAGAGAGTTATGCCCGCCTGAATTTGTCTTTCTACGCACTACCGCATCTGTCTTTTTCCACGGAAGTAGTGCTGGCATACAAAGCCGCCGCCGGGCAGCACCCCGCCGTAGATTGGTTCCTGGGCCGCTATGCCAGTTTATTTACCTGAGGCAGTCGCATCTGCAAGATCTGTTGTGACCACTGTGGCAGTTAGTGTTGGAACGATCAGGTAGCTCTGGAATTCACTTTGAATCATTAACCTGCTCATTTCCTTTAGACATCTATGCTCTAGGTCAGGAAAAAACAATCCTCTTTTGGAACTTGTAATTTGAACTCTTGCATGAGGATGGGAATAAAACAGAGTTGTGCCAACATGGGACTAAGCTAGAAAAGAAAAAGCCGTTTGAGGCTTGTTTTTAGAAAACAGACCCCAAACGGCTTTACTTAAAAGGTAGTTCGAACTAGAAGCCTCTGCCCGGCATTCCGCCTCTAGGGTAACCGTCTGGTCTGGCAGGCGTGGTGTTGCCACCACCGCCAAACATGCGCAGGTTGTAGTTGAAGCTCAGCATGAAGTAACGCTGCAAGACGGTAGTCTGCACGTCTTCAATGTACGCGTTGGTCACGTTCCGCTGGATGCTGGTATTCTCGCCCAGAATGTCAAACGCAGATAATCTGATTTCTGCCTGGCGGTCTTTTAGGAATTTATAGCCAATGCTGCCGTTCCAAAGCATGAAGGTTTTGTCAATGCCCGCAGACAGACCGCCATTGTATTGGTGGTTTATTTCTGAGGTAATGGTCAAGCCTTTCCACATCACCCAGTTCACTCTTACCAAGCTGCTTTGGTTGTAGTAGTTGTTGTTCTGGGTTTTCAGGAACTCATACTCCACATTGTTGTAGTTGGCGTTGGTAGATACCAAGAAGTCAAGGTTCTCACTGATGTTGCTGCTGATCACAACGCCACCGCCCAGGTTCGTGGATTTGGTGTTGTTGGCGACAAACTGGTAATTGGTGTTGAAGTCGCTGTACAAAGAAGGGGTGTTGGTGTAGGTGGCGTTCGCGTTTACGTTGATGTTCGACTTGATAAACGGAATAGGCAACCCGTAGTTGAAGAACGTACGGAACGAGTACTGTCCGTCTAAGTTCACTGGGCGGGAAAGCTGCTGACCCGTCAACAACCGGACGCCGCTTGGGGTAACAATGGGGGCATCTTCCACGTCTCGGCCGTTGGTATCTGGGCTGGTGTTTCTGATAGTGCTGGTGCCAATGTAATCCTGGGCCACAGAACCGCCAATCACGGCAATGAAAGAAGAAGATCTGCCGGGGTTAGCCGAGGAGTACCGGATGTTGAAGTTATTGTTGAAGCTCTGCCCTAAATTGGGGTTACCCTGGCTCAGCAAGGTGGGGTTAGAATAATCTACCGCACTCTGCAACTGCTCCACGTTTGGCGTTTGCGAACGGCCCATGTAGAACACCCGTATGTTGCGGTCTGCGTTGAAGTTGTAGCGCAACATGGCAAACGGCAAGATGTTGTGGTAGTTCCTAACGGTGTCAATTAAGGTAGGGTAGACCTGGTCTGTAGACAGTTGCAGCCATTGGTACCGGGCACTCAGCATGAGCTGGAAGTCTTTGGTGTTATAGCGCCAGCCGCCGCCTAGTTCCTGGGTGCGGGTCACGTTTTCTACGGTGCTGGACTGGTTGGTCACCAAACTGTCATACAGTTCAGATTCGGGGCGGAACTGGTAAGTGCGTCTGTCGCCGTCTGAATTGCTGTAATTGGTGCCGTAGGTTAACTGCAACTGGGTGTTCTGGGTGAGAGGTTCGGTGTAGTTCACGTTGGCGCCCATGGAGAAGCCTTTGTTGTCCAGGTTAGAGGACAGATACACCAGGGAGTCATCGCCTTCGTTTATAATGTCACGCAGGTAAGAGATGTTGTTGCGGCTGTCGCCTTTGTTTTGGTTATACCCGTTGTTCACATCCAAGCTGATGGTACGGCCTCTTTTGGCAAAACTGTGACGGTACAAAATGCTGTTGTTGAAGTTGAGCCCAAACAAGTCTGACCGGAATTCATTGTCAAAGTTGTTGATGAGCAATCGCGAATTCTGCAGGTCTGTGCCGGAAGTAAGGCGGGAGTTGGTAAAGCTGGAACCGTCGTTCTGCTGAATGCTCAGACGCGGACGGATGATGATGGAGTTGGCGCTGTCAATGTTGTAGGTGATTCTCAGGTTTAAGCGGTGGTTCTGGTTGGTGGCATCAGAGTTACCGTTTTCCCGTACGTCATACGCGTTCTCAGAGCCAATCCCGAACTGCCGGAAAGCCGAGTAGTTGTAGTCATTGTTGGTGTTGTTGAAGAAGTAGCTGCCCTGCACGTCTACTTTCTTACCCCATTTGTCCAGGTAGTTCAACCCGATGGCGTTGGTTTTGGCAATTCCGTTGCTGGAGTTCACCAGAAAATCGCCGGTGTTGTTACCACCGCCAAAACCACCGCCGCCGCCGCGAGGACCGCCGCCTCCACCGCCACCGCGGTTTCCGCCGCCACCTCTGCTGGAAGCACTGGCTACGCCCACTAAATCTTCTGAGGAGAAATTCTGCTCGTTTACGTTGTTGCTGAGGCCCACCACAGAGATGCGGCGGTCGCCTTCAAACTGGTTTATGTTTCCGCTTACGCGGTAGCGGCCGTCTGTTCCCGCCCCGGCAGAGATGCGTCCGAATCTTCCGGTCCTGAACTCTGGTTTGGTGATGATGTTGATGGTTTTCTGCTCATTTCCGTCAGAAAAGCCGGTAAACTGCGCCTGGTCGCTTTGGCGGTCAAATACCTGGATTTTGGAAATTACTTCGGCAGGTAAGTTTTTCAGAACCGCGTTTGGGTCTTCGCCAAAAAACTCTTTTCCGTCTACCAATACCCGCTGCACACGTTCGCCCTGGGCTTGCACCTGTCCGTTCTGGATGGTGATACCCGGCATTTTCTGGATGAGGTTTTCGGCGTTGGCATCTCGGTTCACCTTGAAGGCGGCCGCGTTCATTTCTGAAGTGTCTTGTTTCTGGATCACGGTAGCGGCACGGCCTACTACTTCTACTTCGCGGAGGGTAGTGGCCCCGGCGCTGAGGGTGAGCGTACCCAATTGGATGGGAGCTCCGGTGGCGGTCACGGCACGGTATAAGGTCCCGAAACCGAGGTAGGAAATCTTCAGGACAAAGCGCCCGTTCTGGATGCCGGCAATCTCAAAACGTCCTTCCACGTCAGTGGCGGCTCCTTTGTACACCGATGAATCCTGGGCATTTAAAAGTGCTACCGTGGCTCCAATCAACGGAGAACCACCCCCCACGGCCTGTCCCCGCAACGTGGTAGACTGGCTATAGCCCAAAAACGAAAACAGAAAGAATAATAAAAAGAGTAAACAGTTTTTTTTCATCGCCTAATGGTTTGGCTTTAGACTATAACAAGGGGCTTTGGTTTAATACGGCCCAAAAAAAATCTGTTCCGCGCCTTCTTTCTGAAAAGGAGGCACGAAACAGATTGTAAGACAGGTAGATTGGGAGAATTGCGGGTGAATAAAACTTAAACGGAAACTTCGAAACCCTTCCATTTCCATTTGTTTCCCTCGCTCGCGTCCCGCGAGTGTGAGCTACCTGCTGCGTCCCGCCGCTTCTCTGCTTATTTTGAAAAAACGTCCATAAAAGCGGCCAGAGGCCGCAGGTAGCTCACACTCGCCAGAGGCGAGCGAGTGCCCAGATGTAGATTAGGCTCAATCACCTTTTTTCAGCTTAAGACTTCAAAAACGCCAGTAGCGGCTGAATGAAACGGCTGTAAGCTTCAATGTGCGGAAGGTGACCCACGTTGTCTAATTCCACCAATTTCGCCTGCGGGATTTTCCTGGCTGTTTCTTTCCCTAAAGCCGGGTAGTTGCCTAGTTTCTCGCGGGCGGCGGCAGGTGCATTGGCTTTGCCCAAAGCCGTACGGTCGCGTTGGCCAATGAGCAGGAGGGTAGGCATTTTGAGTTGGTCAAACTCATAGACCACCGGTTGGGTGAAGATCATGTCATAAGTAAGCGCCGAGTTCCAGGCAACTTTGGGGTAGTCTGGGCTAATGGTCCAGCCCGCCAGCAGGTTCACCCAAGGATCATATTCCGGTTTCCACTGCCCGCCGTAGTAGTTGTCTAACTGGTATTTTTTGATGCTTTCCTGCGTCTGCTTCAGTTCACCGGCATACCATTTCTCCACGGACTGGTACGGCACCCAACGCTTCCAGTCCTCCAACCCGATGGGGTTTTCCAGAATCAGTTTCTCGGTTATTTCCGGGTACATGAGCGCGAAACGGGTAGCCAGCATGCCGCCCATGGAATGGCCCAACACGGCAGCCTTTTTTATTCCTAAGCTGTCTAACAAGCCTTTGGTGTTCTGCGCCAGCATTAGGAAAGAGTACTGAATGTTCTGGGGCTTGGAAGATTTTCCGAAGCCGATCTGGTCGGGCATAATGACCCTGTAGCCGCTTTTGACCAGGTCATTGGCGGTTTGCTGCCAGTAAGCCCCGTTGAAATTCTTGCCGTGCAGCAACACCACCGTCTTGCCGTTGGGCTTTGTGGGTTTTACGTCCATGTACGCCATTTTAAAGGACTGCTGCTGCACCTTCACCGGGTGAAAAGCCACGGGAAAAGGATAGGTGTAATTGGTTAACTCTGCGTCTAAGGGTTTTAGTTGCGCTTGGCTAAAATAGGCGCTAAACAGAAAGAGGAGTAGTAGGGGGATTCTGATTTGTTTCATGTAAGTAAAAGAGAATTGGCGCTTCTAACGGGTTATACGTCACGTTTACGCTGTGTTTTACGGAAACGAGCCTGAAAACGAAACGTGCGGAATGCTGTTTCGGGTATCTTTTATCTAAAAGAGGCGCAAAACGGAAGCTACTTGGCGGCTACCCGCCAGAGGGTTCCGCTGGCATCATCGGCTACCAGCAGAGAACCATCCTGAAGTACCGCTACCCCAACTGGTCGGCCATGGACTTTTTTGTTGCCCTCCTCAGAAATGAATCCGGTTAAGAAGTCTTCGGGCGGACCGCTGGGTTTTCCGTTCTGGAAAGGCACAAACACTACTTTATAGCCCACCAGTTGGGAATGGTTCCAGGAGCCGTGCTGGCCAATGAAGGCGCCGCCCCGGTACTTGGCCGGGAAATCTGTGTGGTCATAAAAGGCTAAACCCAAGGAGGCGGTATGCGCGCCCAAAGCCACCTCGGGGACCAAGGTTTTTTTCACCAGATCGGGGCGCTGTCCTTTCATTCTGGGGTCTTCGTTCGGCCCGAAATAGGCGTAAGGCCAGCCGTAAAACCCGCCTTCTTTGACGCTGGTGAGGTAATCGGGGACCAGTTCATCGCCTAGTTCATCGCGCTCGTTCACGGCGGTCCAGAGGACATTGCTGCCGGGTGCCCAGTCCAGGCCTACGGGGTTCCGGAGGCCGCTGGCAAAAATACGTTCGCCGGTTCCATCAGGGTTGATTTCCAGGATGTTGGCGCGCCGCTCTTCGTTTTTCATCCCGTTCTCGCCATTGTTGCTGCCCGAACCAACCGCCACGTAGATTTTGGTGCCGTCTGCGTTAGCCAGCAGGTTGCGGGTCCAGTGGTTGTTATAACCGCCGGCGGGCAAGTCCAGAATCTTCTCGCCCCGGCTGGTGATGCGGGTTTGCCCGGGCTGGTAGGGGTAGCGCCAGATGCCATCTGTGTTAGCCACATAGAAATAGTTGTTGAGTACCAGCATGCCCAACGGCTGATTCAAGCCCTTCAGGAAGATGTGCTGTTCTTCCGGCTGACCATCCTGGTCTGAGTCCCGCAGCAGGGTGATGCGGTTGGGACTTCTGCCTATGTTCTGAGACTTGGCCTGGCCAGACAATTTTGCCTCTATTTTCTCTTTTCCTTTTTTCTCGCTGGTTGCTTCTGCCACGAAGATATCGCCATTCGGACCAACGTAAATCCAGCGGGGATTCTGCAGGTTATCCATGAACTTGTTCACATTGAATGCGGGCGGAGCCACCGGCATTTTGCCCCGCCACCCAATTACCTCACTGTAGTTCTTGGCAGATTCTGTGGCGTACGGCTGCGGAAGCCGGGTCTGGGAGGTACTGGGTGCAGCCTTGTTTTCCTTGTTAGTGGATGGCGAATTACAGGCAGCAAGCAAGACTCCCAGAAGCAGGCACGAAGCGGGTTTCCAAAATGGGTTCATAGTGATAGAGATGATCAATAGGTATTTATACTAGCGTATACGCGATTGCGGGAAGAAGATTGAAACAGAAGAGATGTCCAGCCAATAACCGGAAGGCGTTTTGAAGCTGTTTTGGTAAAACTAGTGCTTATGTGTCCGTGGGCATGCTGTTTAAAGTAGGTGGAAGTGAAGCAAACTTACCTATTCTGGGGTGAATGCCTTCAGCGCCTGGTAAGATTTGGGGAATTGGAAGTTTGCATGTTGTGGTAAGAGCCAGCTGAAAGCCTTGGCCCTTGGGCAAAGAAAAAGGCCTGTAGTTGGTCTACAGGCCTTTAAGGTAAGTAAAAGTCAATTACTTCTTTCTGATTGGAGTAGCAGCTTGCTTATCTAAGAGATGATATAACGCTTCTGTTACAGTCACTGGCATCAAACGTTTTTGAGGCATCTACTAAGTCTTTAGCCCAGTCAGCATTCCAGCCTTCGGTTAAACTATTGAATTCAGGGTAGGCTTCTGCCACAAAGGTGTGCTCAAGTGGCCATTTCCAGTCTCTAGGGATGATGATGCCATTGGGGAATCTCTCACCGCTGAGCGTATAGGTGTCATTTTCATTCTTAGTCAGCTCATAGATAGAAAGATCATAATCAGGATTTTCATCTACACCAATAACGCCATCCTGGAAGACGGAGATAAACGGAATGTATGGTCTAGTAGGGTCGTAGCTGAAGTTTCTATCAATTCTCAGCTGAATCTTCGTCATATAATATGGAACGCATGGTGATCCTTTCTGAGTATTTGCAAATCCTTGCACGTCAGGAGGAAGCACGCTCTTAGTTCCGTTTATCACAGTGATGATGAAGTCGGTACCATCTTCTACTACGGCTTTTGCACCTATAATTCCGGCTTTACCTCCAACTATACCCTTTTTAGGGATTCTGATTTTGAACTGGTGCTCATAGTGCGCGCCTCTGGCAGTAGCCAGGAAAGTCAAATCCAAACTGTTGACTGATTTCACAACATCTGCCTGCACCACAAAGTCATTGTAATCACCATCATTCTGGCCATACTTCATGTCTTCCCAGGCATAGGTGAAGTCAATCTCTTTGTCACAATTATCTAGGCAGAAATCAAAATACACTCCCCAGTTGTTGCCGTGAAACTTTTTGGCAGGATATAAAGAAACTCCTTGGGCTGATTTCTGATATACTCCTCCCCAGGCTGTTTCACCATTAGATAAGGCAGCATGGGAAGCGATAAAGAAACAATCATTATCACCTCTTTTTAAATCCACATACAACTTTGGAATTCTCACTGTGTACGTGGTAACCTTATTTTTGGTGCTCCAAGATTGTTTAAATGCAAATTTACCTGGAATGGCCCCGCCATTACTAAGCTTCTTTTCACTTCTGAATTTATCCATATCGGTAAAAAGATCTAAATGAATCTCTGATAAGTAAACAGAAGGTTTGTCAATCTTATAAGTTACTGAAAGATCACCGTTGCTTTCAACCGCAACTCCTACTGTCCCAACCAGGGTATTCTGACCTGCAACAAGGCCTACTACAGTGCAGGATTCAGTTGCAGTCAAGGTATTGTTGCTTGAATTTTCTGCATCTATGATGTTTGATGGAGAAACTAATTCGTCTTCCATACAACCTGTGAAGAGGAGCATGCAGAGTGCCACGCAAGCAGTGAAACTAAACTTTTGTAGTGTTTTGGTTTTTTTCATAAGTACAACAAAATTGAAATAGTGAAATTATTTATATTAGTAATGTAATAAAATGTGCTCAAATATAAGATGTAAAATAATAACTTGTATAAAACTGGTATATTTTATTTTGTATATAATGTTTCACTAATGTCTTAGAGAGGTAGAGGTTTTATTAAGAAGCTTATTAAGAGGATTAAAATTGATGGAAAAGTCTTTCTAAAGGGCTTTAATGCCTATGTTAGTACTTTTATGTTCAGTTGGAAGGGGCTCCTCTTTTGCTGATGTTGCACTTATGTCTTCTGTTATGAAGTAATTATTTTTGAAATATTCTGAGAATAGCTTTATAGTGTTTAAAAATATAAAACACTATGATTCAAGATGATGGTTCTTGGTAAAGGTTTAAAATGAATGGATTTGGTGGCAAGTTTATGGGGAAATATAAAGATACGGAGATAGAAGCAGAGTGAGCTTGCGTTGTAGAAGCTCTTTTGTAACGGGAAGCCAAGTCAAAGGGGTTAGCCTAAAGTTCCTGTTGTAAAGGACGTTTAGTTTCAACCTTTTAACTAAAAGGGCTACAAGGGGGAATAAGTAAGATGGATGCCGAAAGGAAGAATTATACAGCCCGGAACGCTGCAATAAAAAAGGATCTGTAGAAACTCTACAGATCCTTTTTAAGCCTATGGAATACGCTGCTTTTCCTTTTACAAAATCCGAAAGCAACACACCTTAGCGTTGATTATAACTTGAAGCTACAGCGGCTCGCATCAAAGGTGTAAGATGGGTTGACTAAGTTATTCGCCCAGTTCGGGTTCCAGCCGTCGGTTAAACTGGAGAACTGTGGATAGGCATTCGTGATCAAGGTGTGCTCAAGCGGCCATTTCCAATCTCTTGGAATAATGATGCCGTTAGGATATCTCTTTCCATTTAGCATCCAGGTATCGTTTTCATTCTTGGTTAACTCGTAAATGGAAAGATCATAATCTGTGTTGCCGTCTATGTTGCCGTCTTGGTACACCGAGATAAAGGGAATGTAAGGTTTGTTTGGGTCATAGCTGAAGGTTCCATCGGTCTTCAACTGAATCTTCGCCATAGCAAAGGGGACGCAGGATGATTTTGACTGGGTATTCGCAAAGCCCTCTCCGTCACCCGGAAGAACGCTTTTGGTTCCGTTGAAAACAGTGATGATGTAAGAGTCACCCTCTTCCTTCACGCCTTGTGCCCCCACAATGCCAGCCATGCCGCCCACAATGCCTTTTTTAGGAATTCTGATTTTAAACTGATGCTCATAGTGCGCGCCACGGGCCGTGGCCAAGAAAGTAAGGTCTAAAGCTGCGGAAGATTTCACAACATCAGCCTGCACTACAAAGTCATTGTAATCGCCGTCGTTCTGCCCGTATTTGATGTCTTCCCAAGCATAAGTAAAGTCAATGCCGGTATCGCAGTTATCCAGGCAAAAGTCAAAGAAAACACTCCAGTTATTGCCTGGGAATTGCTTAGCGTTTTGAAGAGACACGCCCTTGCTGGAGGCTTCACACACACCGCCCCAAGCCGTTTCACCGTTTGTAAGTGCCGCGTGGGAGGCAATGAAGAAACAGTTCTTTCCTGATCTCTTCTGGTCTACATAAGCCTTAGGAATCTCAACTGTGTACGTAGAGACCTTGTTTTTAGAACTCCAGGAGTTCTTGAAAGCGAATTTGCCCGGTATGGCTCCTCCGTTGCTGAGCTTTTTGTCAGATTTAAACTGCTCCAAGCTACTGAAAACGTCAAGATGAATCTCAGAAAGGTAAACGGAGGCTTTTGTAAGTCTGTAAGTAACCAACAGATTTCCATTGTCGGCTACGGCCACGTCTACTGTACCAACATTGTCATGTTGGCCTGCTACAAGGCAAACCTGTGTACAAGGAGTAGGAAGGGGTTGTAAATAACCAGTGCCATCAAGTGTAATTGCCTCCTCCGAAGGTTTTACAAGGTCATCCTCATTACAACTGTTTAAAAGTAGTAGGGAGAAAAGTGCTCCGAAGGTTAAACGGGCCCAATGCGACAGTTTTGTTTTTTTCATAAGTTAAAGTTTAAAAAGTTAAAAATTATGTTAGCTTAATACAGAATAAGAAGCCATATAGAACTTTACTTGTTACGAATGGAATAATTAAAGGATATATTTACGCTATATAGAATAACTATATAAATAAAAAGCTAAATACAAGTATTTGATAGCCAGGTTATTTGTTCTGAATACTTGATGATGCTTTTTTGTGGGAGAAATGAAGAAGTATAGAATTTGGAGAAAAATCTTCCAGGAGCAAATGGTTATTCCTTCACTTTAAGTAGTCTATGCATGAAGAAACTAAGGATTTTGCTCCTTCACGGAAGGGAAAGTATGGCTTGCTACCAAAAAACTTGGTTGAGGAAGCAACAATCGCCTACATGATAGAAGTATGGAGGTGTTCAAAGACAAGGTGTGCCCACAAGCGGAGACTGACTGTACTACTCTTAAGAAAAAAAGCTATTGCCCTTCAGTAGAAAGACAATAGCTTCATAAAGGAATTCTCTGAGGTTGCTCTAAGCTTCTCCCATCATGAGTCCTTCAATGGTATGGGCTTGCACAATAGGTTCCAAGGTGTCTACCAGACGAAAGGTTAAGTGCTGGCGGACGTTTTCGGGGAGTTTTTCATAAAAGGCACGGGAAACCTGCAAGTCATGGCGCTCCGCATTGATACCACCCGGAGCATCCACGCCTAATACCAAGGCCGGACGAGATTTATCTGACTGGTTGGCGGTTCCCCGGTGAATGGTTAAAGCTGATCGGGCGGAAATATCGCCCATCTGGGGCATTTTACGCTGCGCCCTTTGCTCATAGCGCGAGTAATATGATTTTGGCGGAAACATGCCGTGTTCAAAGTCATTGGGTAAATCCCATTGAGTACCAGGGGCTATCTCAAAAGGGCCCATGTCTTCAAACACGTCTACGGTGGTAAGATTGAAGGCCAGCGAGTTGATGCGTCTGCCTGTGATGGTATCCTCTGGGGCCGGAAAGTCGCGGTGCCAGGGTTGGTTTACGGCTCCGGGGCCAGGAACATCAAAGCCAATTTCTACAATCTTATATTCTGGCCCTAAAACGGCTTCACACACGGTAGTTACCCAAGGGTGCGTCACCAGGTCTATAAAGCCGCTTATATTTTCGGGGTGAATTTCTACATAATGCCTTTTGGGCCCTCGGCCTACGGCACCGCCGGGTCTTTGCAGGGCATCTTCGTATAGGGCCAGGACTTCCTGGTGCAACTGCTGCACCCATTCCCGGCTGAAAGCGCCTTTGTGTCCAATAATCCCTTCGCCGTAAATGCCGCCCATAATTTGGGCAATGTCAAAGGCGGGCGCAGAATTCACATTCACCTGTTCCTGCAAGGTGGCTGTGGTTTGTTGTTGCTGATCATTCCAACTGTTTTCCATATCTCCCTCGGCTTAAATCCTTAAACTGGTTAACGTTACATGAGCTTTTTAAAACGAGGGGGTATTTGTTTTGTTTGGGAAATAAGGCCTAAAAGTGGAGGTACGGTAAAGGAGATAGACCACTTCAAAGTAGTGAAAAAGGTCTGAGTATGAAAGGGAGAAGTTTCATGATTTTGACGTGCTTTATGGATAACAAGCCGAAAAGGGCTTAAAAAAAGAAAGCTCCCAAAGGGAGCCTCCTTTTTACCTAATCCTATTTATTTTATTTTTTGATAAAGCGTTTGAAAGTGGTTTTGTCGTTCTGTTGCAATATAAGCGTATAGAGACCCGCCGGTAAGCCATGAACATTTACTTTGTTTCCTTTCACTTTAGTGGTTAGCATTTGACGCCCCGCCATGTTCATAATGGTAACGGCACTGCCGTCTAAGCTTTTTTGGGAGGAAAAATAAATCTCACCAGAGGTTGGGTTAGGGTAGAGGCTTACAGTCACTTTCAGTTCAGCATCTTCATTCACGCCAAGAGGCGTAGGGGCGTAATAGATGTTATCAAAGAATAACTCGGCCCCAGCAGGTGGAGTTGTCACCGAAGCGACCATGAAGGACTGGTTCACGTTGTTGAGGTTGAAGCCAGTGGTAGCCATGAACCGGGAGAAAGGAATGGTTACCTGATGCCAGTTCCCGTCCCTGACTAAGCCAAACTGATCTCCCGTATCGGTTATGTTTACCCAACTTTCTACGTCTCCGCTTTTAATTCCAACTTTAAAAGTACCGGTAGCGGTGGTTTTCATTTGGAATCTAAGTGAACCATTGGCAGCGTACGCCGATAGATTCTTTGGTGCATTCGCAATCCCGAATCCATACCAACCTTTGCTTCCGGTTTCCTTCACGGCTATTACCTGGGTTCCTTCAAAAGGGGCAGGAGCAGGGCTTGTGATCGCCGAAAGGGTTCCTTCCCACAGGTACAAATTGGCATCGCCTTCAAAGCTGAGTTTGTTTGAAGTAGGGGTAGTTTCGGTGTAAATGCCATAGTTACCGGTTGCACTAATGGGGCCTGGATCAGTGATGATCTCATCAGTGGCGTTCTGGTAGAGCTTAATGTAGTCTACATACATTTTAGCAGGTAAAGGAGCCGTTATTCCGGTTGGATTATTGATACCGGGGTAATTACCACCCACCGCTAAATTAAGTATTAGGAAATGCGGGTTGTGGAATTCTTCTAAGTCACTGGCTGCCGCACCCGCTGAATTGAAGGTAAAGAACTCCCGGTCATCTACATAAATCTTGATGGATTGGCTCGTCCACACCATTTTATAGAGGTGGTAATCGTTACTCAGGTCAGCGGCATGGTCAAAATGGGTCCCATAATCTGCGGTATTGTTGTTATGCTCCCAATGCACGGCTGCCCCAACGCGTCTGTTGGTCAGTCCAGCCTGTATTGCCTCACGTATGCCCATCTCCAGGATGTCTATTTCTCCGTTGGCCGGCCAAGCGCCACCTACTGCACCCAAGGTCCAGAGGGCGGGCCACAAACCATTCCGGAGATCTGGTACTTTGATTCTGGCTTCAATGGTGCCGTACTTGAATTGCAGTTTTCCTTCGGTTTTAAGGCGGGCAGAAGTAAATTGACGGGTCTGGAAGGCTTCTCTTCTGGCTTCAATCACTAGGTTGCCGTCTTCAATGCGGACATTTTCAGGTCTGTCTGTGTAATACTGTAGTTCAGCGTTGCCCCACCCGCAGATGCCTTTGTTGCAGCCATCACCAACTTCAAATGTCCAGTTATTCTGGTTAATTGCAGTACCGTTAAAGTTCTCTTCCCAGACCAAGGTCTGTGCCTGTGCCAGAGTAACTAAGAGAAGAAGCAATCCCAGCAGGCTCAATCCTTTTTTGAAGGTTTTACTCCTGGTTGGGTGAATGGAGTAGCTTTTTTTCATGTAGCTTATCTTTAAGTTTGATGAGGGAAATAAGTTTGTCTGAGTCTTACCTTTTCAGTACGAAAGTTAGTTATATCTGTACATGGACGGTTTCTACATGTTACTTCATCACTACATCAAGGTAAAAGAAAGCACTACATCATTATTACATCTGGGCAGACTTTGTCAAGTAGATAGACTTTGCGTATCCAGAAGTTTCAACCTATATAAGTTGTTTTAGCAATTTTACTTCAAAAGGGAAGCTGCCGGGTGAGTTCCAGCCAGACTTACAAAAGGGAGGAAGGAATACGGATAGAGTAATACTAATTTACCCCGGAAAGTCTTTTCGCTGTTGTGGTGTTATTACCAACAACTTCTAATCAGCTCGGTTTGATGGGAGTTTTGGGAAGATAGCCGATAAAGGATCATTGGTGATAATACCAACAATGGCACTGAAAAATTTATGCCCCACGACAGCCTACTATTCTCAACAATTTAAAAAAGGCTCTTTAGGGTGATCTGATATAAGTAACCAGAATTGCCGCAGCAGGTTCGTCCTGAAATTGTGCCTAAAACAGAAAGCCCCAGCTATAGGTAGCTGGGGCTTTCTGTTTTAGGCACAATTTCAAAAAAACGGCCTGTATTCTGGTTTGTGTTATACGCCTACTTTGGTGGGTTCGGCGGCCGCCTGCACGTGCAGGGAATGCTGGTGAATTTCCTGGAAAATTGCTTTGACAAATACTTCTTCCAAACCTTCGCGGGCAGCGGCTTTCAGTCTGTTTTCCATCACTTGCTCCCAACGGCCGGTTTGCAATAGGTTCATCTTGCTTTCTTTCTTCAAGATACCAATCTGTTTGGCTACGGAAGAACGACGGGCCAATACATTGATCAACTCGTTGTCAAGGTAATCGATGAGATTGCGCAGTTCGCTCAATTCTTCTTCGTTTTGGGTTGCAGAAGCAGTTACACGTTCTACTACCAAGGAAGCCAACAGTTGTGATAAACCTTCTGGAGTGACTTGCTGGGCGGCATCACTCAAGGCGACGTCTGGGTTGCAGTGGGTTTCAATCATGAGGCCATCTACCTGCAGGTTGAGGGCTTCCTGGCTGATTTGCTGAAGCAGAGAGCGTTTTCCGGCAATGTGGCTGGGGTCACAGATCAACGGAATCTCGGGCAACAATTTCTTGAACTCGTAGGCCATGTTCCATTTGGGGTGATTGCGGTACGGACGGCTATCAAAGGCCGAGAACCCGCGGTGAATGGCCGCTAGATCAGTAATACCGGCTCGGTTCAGGCGCTCTAACGCTCCTAACCAAAGTTGCAGGTCAGGGTTTACGGGGTTCTTTACCAAAACCGGCACATCCACACCTTCTAAGGCATCGGCGATTTCCTGTACCGAGAACGGGTTCACGGTGGTACGGGCACCTACCCAGAGGATGTCTACCCCTTGTTTGAGGGCATCGTTTACGTGTTCGGCCGTGGCCACTTCACAGGCAGTGAGCAGGCCGGTTTCTTCCTTCACAGTCTTCAGCCACTTTAAGCCCACTTTGCCAATTCCCTCAAAGGCACCGGGACGGGTACGTGGTTTCCAGATACCAGCCCGGAAGATGGTGACTTCCGGCACGGCCTGTAAACCGCGGGCCGTGGCCAGCATTTGTTCTTCGCTTTCGGCGCTGCACGGGCCGGCAATGATTAAGGGTTGTCCGTCTGCGCGTTTGAAAACAGTTTTGGGAGACAGGTCTAAATGCTTCGTACTCATAAGGAAAGTTCGGTTTTGGCCGAGGTTAAATGTTTTGTTATTCTGTTAGTGGCTTCTTCAATCTTGGTTTGGGGGAGACAGAGGGAGATTCTAAGATAACGCTCGCCCTGCGTCCCGAAAATTTTTCCCGGGGTCAGAAAGACCCCGGCTTCGTATAATATCTCGTCTAGATAAGCTTCTACATCGGTTACCTGGTTCGGGACCCGGGCCCAGACAAACATTCCTACCGCATTTTTTTGGTAAGAACAACCCAGAAGCTCCAACAGTTCATACACTTTCTGACGCCGTTGGGCATAGACTTCGTTCCGAGCTTCGTGCCAGGCGTCTGGGTTAGACAAGGCCTGAATGGCCGCGTGCTGCACCGGTAGATACATGCCAGAATCCAGGTTGCTCTTCACGCGCAGCACACACTGGAGGTAATCTTGCCGGCCCAATATCATGCCCACCCGCCAGCCCGCCATGTTATGTGATTTGCTAAGGGAGTTAAATTCCAGGCAGCACTCTTTCGCTTGCGGCAAGGATAGTAAGCTCAGCGGTTTTTCGTTGGGAAGCACCAGGCTGTACGGATTGTCATTGGCCAGCAGGAATTTATGTTGCAGGGCCAGTTGAACCAGTTGCTGTAGTACTTCGGCCGTCGCTTCGGCGCCGGTGGGCATGTGCGGATAGTTTACCCACATCAGTTTCACGTTACCGGCTTGTAGCAAATGGCCTAGTTCCTGAAAATCTGGCAGCCAGTTGTTTTCCTCTTTCAAGGTATAGAAAACCGGTTCAGCGCCTACCAGTTTCGCAGCGGCGGCATACGCCGGATAGCCTGGGTTTGGTACCAATACTTTGTCGCCGGGGTTCAGGAACGCCATGGACACGTGGAAGATACCTTCCTTGGAGCCCATGAGCGGCAACACTTCCTGTTCTGGGTTCAGTTCTACCGCATAGGTACGTTGGTACCAATCTGCAATGGCCTGCCGAAGCGGGGCAATGGAATTGTACGGTTGATAGCCGTGTACCCCAGGCTTTCTGCTGGTGCTCACTAAGGCTTCAATGGTTTCTTCAGAAGGAGCCATGTCGGGGTCGCCTATGCCCAGGTTGATGATGTTGCGGCCCTGCGCATTCAAGGCACGTACTTCGGCCAGCTTGCGGGAGAAGTAGTACTCCTGCACGTGCTCTAGTCGTTGGGCGCTGGAGATAATCATACTAACTGCGTTTGAGTGGTAAGCATGGAGGACAGGCAACCGGCTAATCTGTCTTGCGGTAGGGGAGCCACCGCTTTAGGGTACAAGCCCAGCACCGTAAACTTGGGTGCAACTGACGCGAGCGCGGCCAGGGCCTGGGTAATGCATGCGGCTTGTTCGCCTTCCAGTTCCAGTACCCATTGGGCTGGTTGACCGGGGTTTACAGACGGAAGTGGCTGCAGCATGGTCAGTTCCAGCAATTCTTGGTTTAATTTCTCCAGTACGTTTTCCAGCGAGAACTTCACCACCGGGTACGGCAGCAGCAACGTAACTTTATTGGCTGTTTTAGCAGATTTATCTCTGGAAAGCACCACAAAACGGGTGTAGTTTTCCTCGTCATTGGCTACGTTGTCCTGCAACACCTCCAGGCCATACAGTTCAGCGGCTTTGCGGCTGGCAATGGCGGCTACTCCCTTGATTTGGTCTTCTTTCAGGAGGCGGGCCGTGTCTGCGGTGTCAGAAGTTTCTTTGGTTTTAACCTGAGGCTGACTCTCCAGGTAATCGCAGCACTGCAACAGCGCAATGGGGTGGGACCAGATTTCCGTAATGTCCTCCAACCTTTGGCCAGGCAAGGCCATCAAAGTTTGATCCAGCAACAGCCAACGCTCCGCCGTGATAGAAAGCCCGTGCTGGTGTATCATGCCATAGTTAGGCAACAACGGACCCGCTAGGGAGTTTTGCACGGCCATGACCGCATAGTCTACCAGTCCAGATTCCAGCGCTTCGCATAGTTCTGGAAACGACGCACAAGAGAGCGTACTGAGAGTGGACGCCGGGAACAACTCTTTGGCGGCGGTTTCATGGAAGGAGGCCGGACCTCCTTGGATGGCGATTTTTAGGGCTCTGTTCATAACGAAAAAAGCCCCGCTTTTGGCGGGGCTCTGAGGTTTATCTTCTTGTTTCTTAACGCAAAGTCTTACCTGTTGAGCCCCGGCTGAGGTCCAAAAAAGTAAAAACCATAAAAGTAAGAATTGCGCTGCATCATTGTCTTGCTGTATTGATGCTCAAACATACGGGGTGCGGTAGTTACTTCCAAACTTTTTTAGTAAAATATTCTAAAAGTCTCAATAAAACGCTTGTTAGTTTGATGAAAATGAAGTATATGCAAACGGTCGTTTGAAAAAATGGAACTGATTTTGCGTTTTAGTTAATGAATGGAGTTGGTTTTTTGAGGGGGAACAGGTGACACTTACTGTTTTGATGATTAAGTGCATGGGGTTTGCCTGTCGCTGGCGTGGCGGTGGGTTGATGCGGTGCCCTTATGCTGGGTTGTTGCATGGCTGCCCTCCGTGCGCTCACGGCCGCGAGGTCCCGTCTTCCCCTCGCGCACTGCCCTTTCGGCCTGTTATGTCCTTTGCGCTTAGCTGAAGCCTTTCCAGGGCCAAAAGCGAGGCGCGCTCGGGAAAGACTGGAAAGGGGAAAGTTGCAATGCACTTCTGCCCACTAAAGCGGAGATTCCCCCTTTGAAGGGGGCGAAGGGGGATGTTTACACAAGCAGATCACACGCATTCCTTTCTCCTGCAAAGGTGAAAACATGGTTCAAGTCTGTGACTTGGACCTACCATGACCGGAATTTTGAAACTTCCGTGAGGAGACAGCCTCAAAAGAACGTTCGCTGTTCAGTAATTACGAGCAACCTCTATAGAATTAATAAGCCTTTTTCTGCGGAGGAGTAGGTTGCTACCATCTTCTGCTAAGAACAGAAACAAAACTACTTTACCTGTCCTTTTGCCATTTTGGCTAGGATATCGCGGAGGTTCTGGAAGGTTTTATGGGGGCCTAAGGCTACAGTGGCATTCACGAGCCAAGCGGGTACAGAACCTCCAGGATTTACCGAGAACACATATTCAACTTTGATTTTGTTTCCGGGTAGCTGCATGATGTCCCAAGTGGCCAGGGAAGAGGGGATTCTCACAAAATCTTTCTTGACAGGCAAAAAGCCGGATAAACTTTTTACTTCTACCCGGGCCGTGTTGTTTTTGGAAATAGGAGAGAAGGTGGCTTCTACCACCAGGTCGCGGTCGTCTAAGGGCCAGGGCATGTCTGCCTCAGTATAGTAGATGAGGGAATTTTCGCTTTTCCGTTTCAGAAGGGCGGTCTTCCGGTTCAGGTATACCCAATCTGAGTGGTGCTCTACATTCTTAAGGAGGTTCACCAGGTTGGCGGTAGTGCCGGGTAACTCGCATACTACTTTAATCTGCTTCACAGCCGCATTCTCCAGTTGCTTGGTATACACGGCAATGCCGTCCTGGTTTTTCTTCAATTCCCAGGTTGCCTGCGCAAAAGTGGCAGGGCACCAGAGGACTCCAAGTAAAAGAAGGAGCAGTACGATGGAGTAATTCTTCATTCTAGAGAAAGAGAAGCAAATTCCCTGTCCTTGCCTTCCTGTTGGGGTAAGGACAGGGAATTTGCCAGAAAACGTAAGTTGGTGCGAATAAGGTGCTTAAAGCCTATTTTTCGAAAAACGATACTAAACCGGTTTCTACGTCATATACTCCGCCAACCACCTTAATAAGTCCTTGGTTTTCTAACTCAGAGATGATGGGGCTTTCTTTTCTGATTCTTTCCAGCGCCAAATGCACGTTGATCTCGGTGACGTTGCGCACAAAGGCAGTATTTTTGCCGGTTCTATCAGTAGTGGTGCTTGTCTCATGGTCAATGGCCGGTTTTATCTTGTGCAGTAACCCTGTGAGGTACCCAAGTTCAACGTGGTCGCAGGCGCCCGTGATGGCTCCGCATTTGGTGTGCCCCAGTACCAGAATAATTTTGGTTCCTACCACCTTGGTACCAAATTCCATGCTGCCCAAAATATCTTCGTTCAGGATGTTCCCGGCAATTCTAATGCTGAAAATATCGCCCAGACCTTGGTCAAAAATCAACTCCGCTGAGGTTCTGGAGTCCATGCAACTCAGAATAGTGGCGAAGGGAAACTGACCTTCCTTGGTTTCATTGACCTGCTGCAGCAGATTACGATTCGATTTTAAGTTATTGATGAACCGGGCATTTCCATCTTTAAGTAATTGGAAGGCTTGGTCGGGCGTTAGTTGGCTTTGTGTTTCTCTGGATTGAGTGTACATAAACGGGAAAGATGTTATAAAAGATAGAAGCCCTGCGGCGCCAAAGGCTGCGGAACTTCTTTTTCGTTGAGTAACTGCTTTATGTTGATTTCAATGTTCCGGGCAATAGCGGTGACAGAGGTATCGCTGGGTCGATTTCGGAACGGGTCTTGCAAATGGAAGGCAGTTTTTTCCAGTAGAAAGAACACCGAAGAAATAATAACCAGTAACGGAAGCTCAAAGATAAGGGCAATTTCCCGTAAGGAAATGGAAAGCGTGATTACAAACAGGTAAATGGAAAAATGCAGGAACAACCGGTAGGTGATGGGAAATACCGTGCCGTTGATTCGTTCGGCCTTGCCCATGGAATCTACCAGCCGCACCAGGGTAGCGTCTAGTTGCACATGTTTAAAGGTATCCAGTTCCTCCCGTTGATACAGATTTTTAAGATCCAGGGCATTTAATTGAATGAGTCCCAATGGTTTGTTTGTGTGCGAAGTCAAGTGCTGGAGCTCATGTGCGGGCACAAAGGCCTCTAAACCCTCCAGAGGGTTCAAGCCGCGCAGAGACTGTCCCAGAGAATAACACCAGGCCATCTGCCGATAAGCCAGGGTTTTAATCATGGGGTGGGTATTGTCTCTAAGAAAGGATTGCAACTGAAGCACAAAGCTGCGCGAGTCGTTCACAATGGCACCCCATACCTTGCGGGCTTCCCACCAGCGGTCATAGGCCTGGCTCATCTTAAAAGAAAGCAACACAGAAATGGCCGTTCCCAGAAAACCCGGAATGGTGCCCGGCATCTCTGGTATATAGTTCCGGTAAATAGCAGAGATATAATGAACCACCACCCCAATTACAACTAAGATAACCAGATCTTTTTTGATCTTATTAAAGATGTAGGATAATGGAATTCTAGTGTTTAACAGCATAAACAGCAGGTACGTTGAAAGAATACTTCCGTGCCGCGCCAGTTTTTCAGTAAAGAAAATAAGACAGCCAGCAGCAGGACGTTTCTGAATACAAGGGTTTATACGGAAAGATTTGCCCGGGTTTGTACTTCAGGGGTAACAAAACCCAAGTTTTGGACGAAGTGAAGGCAGAGAAGGGAAAATAAAAAAATCGGCAAGCCTGTAAGCCGGGTTTTGTCCTCTGCCCGGGGGCAGATGGCTTATCATTTATCTAGGCCCGTCCTCACGGAGGGGCTCCATCAACCTACCCGCTGACATCGGACGAGCAGTCCTTAGCCTTGCCCTAGGACAAGGCGCTGTCAGCCTATTTGGTCTTTCAACTCCTGAGGTTTACCCAGCCGGACTAGTCGCCTAGCCGCTGGTGCGCTCTTACCGCACCTTTTCACCCTTACCCATTGTAGTTATCAGTTACTAGTTGTTGGTCATCAGAAAAACTGACAACTAAAAACGAATGACTAACAACTACATACGGGCGGTACTTTTCTGTGGCACTGGCTGTCACCTGGCCGTCGCCCGCCAGGTGCCTTCCCGTTAGGAAGCAGGATGCTCTGCGTTGCCCGGACTTTCCTCTCCGCCCGAAGGCGCAGCGATAAGCCGGCTTGCCGATTTTTGACAAAGGTACAGCTTTCTAGCTGGAAATGGACTATAAAGGCACCCTGCGTTTAAAGCCGCTTTCCTGAAAACAAGTGGTAAACAGGTTGGCCAAGTTTAGGTTGCTGCTTACAGCCCGGGGCGGGAGACACAGGCACATCTGGTTTTACCAAAATCAGCTTAGCAGAAGAAGAGGAAAGATGGGCTGTGAAGGCCTGCAAAACGTATGTAGAAGCAGCAGAGGCCATGAACAAGTTGCTTTATTGGGCCATACGAAGACAACGTTATGAAACAAGAATCCTTACAGCCCGCAAAAACAGCAGGTGAATTCAGCTCCACGCATTACCCGGACCAAACCAAACTGACCAAGCTCATTCACCAGATAGAGGCGTTGATGCAAGAGGCTACTGCGCTGGAGAAAAACTATGAGGCGCCGCTCCAACAGGTGCATCCCGCTTTTCTGGAAAGTAGCAAGAACCTACTGCATTACCTGGCCCTCCGGAAACATGACCACCGCGAACTGCAGCGGGCATTGGCGGAACTGGGCCTTTCTTCCTTGGGCCGCGCCGAAAGTAACGTGATGGCCAACCTCACCGCCGTAAAAAATCAATTGTCTTTACTGCTGGCCTATTCCAGTCAAGCAACTCCCCAGGTGCTTCCTTTTTTGCCGGCCCTTACTGGCCTTAAACCCAACATTACCGCCTTACTGGGAGAACCGTCGCCCAACCGGGAGGGCCGCATTATGGTTACGTTTTCGGCTGATATGGCCGATGACTATGAAATGGTGCGGGACCTCATCAAAGCCGGTATGAACTGCGCCCGCCTGAACTGTGCCCATGATGATAAAACAGTATGGGAAAAAATGGTTCGGCAGATCAGAAAAGCCGAAAAAGAGCTGGGGCGCAGGTGCATCATTCTTTTTGATCTGATGGGCCCCAAACTCCGCACCGGTTCCATTCAGCCCGGGCCTCAGGTAGTAGCCATTCACCCTAAAATTGATGAACTAGGTGAAATACTGGCACCGGCCAAAGTGTGGCTGGCCCCGCCAGAAGTTCCCGCCCCAGAACGGGTAGACCTGACGTTGCGCGTCTCGGCGGAATGGGTAAAACACGCCAGAAAAGGCGATGAGATAACCTTTAAAGACACCCGCCACCGGAAAAGGACGTTTACCGTGCTCCAGAAAAAAGGCGGCGGCGTTCTGATCCATCTCCTGAAATCGGCGTACCTGAGCACGGGCACGCAACTTACTCTGGTGCACAAATCTGGCGAGACCTTCAAAGAGAAAATAGGCACTTTGCCCGCAATGGTCATTCCGCTGAACCTGAAAGTAGGGCAGGAGCTGTTTCTGCACCGCGAGAGCATTCCCGGTGCGCCCGCCCGTCTGGACAAAGAAGGAAACGAAGTGGAACCAGCGCATATCTCCTGCACCTTGCCTGAGGTTTTCACGCGGGTGAAGAAAGGCGAACCAATCTTATTTGACGACGGCGAGATGGAAGGCGTGATTGAAGAAGTAACCCCCAATTTTCTGCGCATCAAAATTACCGCCGCTGATGAGGCGGGCAGCAAACTTCGGCCCGACAAAGGCATTAACCTGCCCGAAAGCGACCTGCAACTGCACCGTTTAACCGAGAAAGACCGCGAAGACCTGGCTTTTGTAGTAAAACACGCCGATGTAGTGAACCTGTCTTTCGTGAGCCACCCCGAGATGGTGGAGGAACTGCAGCAGGCCCTGCAAGAACACCAGGCCACGCACGTGGGCATCATGCTCAAGATTGAAACCAAAGCCGCTTTCAGCAATCTGCCCCATTTACTGCTCACCCTCATGCGGCAACACCCCGCCGGAATCATGATAGCGCGCGGAGACCTGGCCGTGGAATTAGGCTGGCAGCGCTTGGCCGAAGTGCAGGAAGAAATCCTCTGGATTACGGAAGCGGCGCATTTGCCGGTGGTCTGGGCCACCCAGGTACTGGAGAAACTCACCAAAAAAGGCCGCCCCTCCCGCGCCGAAATCACCGATGCCGCCATGGCCCAGCGCGCCGACTGTGTCATGCTGAACAAAGGCCCCCACATCCTAAAATCCATTTCCCTGCTAGATGACATCATGAAGCGCATGCAGGAACATCAGTACAAAAAGACCGCCCTGCTGCGTATGCTCCGCGTTTCTGAGATGGGGAGTGAATGATTGAGAGATTGAATGATTGAGAGAATAAGTGAGGGGGAGATTTAAGTAATTGAGAGATTGAATTGAATGATTGAGAGAGGGAATGGATTTATGAATGAAGGTGTGAATTTAAAATGATTGCAAAGGGCTGCTCATTTCTTTCCCACCTATTGTCACTTCTTCCTCACCTATTGTCATCCTGAAAGGACCTTGTGGGTGAACTAGAAAAGCAGTAGTGTTTTGCTCAAAACTCCTTCAAAAAAGGGAAGCGTTTAAGAGCCGTTTCCACCAAAACAGCCCTCAAACGCTTCCCTAATTTCACCCGCTATATTTCGCTTCCGCAGGGTTCCTGAGAAACTTCGTGCCCTTGTTGGTGTTATCACCAACAATCCTTTATCGGCTCAATTCTCAAAAACACCATCAAACTGAACGGATGAGAAGTTGTTGGTGATAACACTAACAACGGCGAACAGCCCCCAAACGCGGCCATTACTGCCTCAGCTTTCAAAGTAGAAGCTTACTTCAAAGAAACCTTTGTAGCACCGTACCCGAATTTCTCTTTGCGGGCATCTTCGTAGAACTTGATGTGCGGGTTACGGCTTAACACTTTCTGGATTTCCTTTTTGAGAACGCCGTTGCCGGTGCCGTGGATGAAGATGATCTCGTGCATGTTCGCGGCGATGGCCCGGTCCAGGTTGTCCTGGAAAACGGTGAGTTGCTGGCGCAGAATCTCAGAATTGCTCATCTTTTTAGGGTCCTCATTAGGCAGCAGTTTCTCAATGTGCAGGTCCACTTCATGGTTAGGAACGGCTACTTTGATGTTTTCGGTTTGCGCCGATGACTCAATCAACTGTTCCTGAATCTGGCCTGGGTTTACCAAAGAAGGCTTGGAATCCAACTGGAAAACGTAGCCTTCTTTCTGCAACACGGGAGCCGTTTTCTTGCTTTTGTAGAAGGAAGAGGCCTTAAACTTGAGCTTTCGGGTTACCGGCTCCAGCAGGGTGTTGGAACCGGTTTTGTGCTGTAAGTACTGCACCACCAGGTCGGGCCACTTCTCAAAATCGTTGAGGTGGAAGTGCGCCACGGGCTTGGTTTTCTTGGGAGTTAGGCGGTCATTGTGCTGGGCGCGGTAGCCTTTCTCGGTTTCCTCGCCGTAGGTGAACAGCAGGTCGAACTCAGAATTATTGACGATGTGCACCGCCAGCAGCTCGGGGGTTTGGTGAACCAGTGCCACGTAAATGCCCGCCACGGCCGTGGAAGGAACCACCGGGGCTTCTTTCTTCTTAACCGGCTCCGGCGCAGGCGCGTTGCGGAACATCTGTTCTTCCTCGGGGGCAATCACCACCACCTCGCGGCGCATGACTGGAATAGTGAAATCATTGTCAATGGCTACTTCTACCAGGTTATTGTCCAGAAAGCGGGTAATCACGCCTTGCTCTCTGCCGTGCATGAGGCGCACGCGGTCTCCTATATTCATATCGGTTTTGGTCTTTTTTTAGAAATGCCGCCCCTAAACGGCGGGCTGCTCCGCAAAGATACGCAAAAGCGGGGGGAGGAGGGCGAAGAGTTCAGGAGGTGCCTATAGTTTAACTTCTATTGATGATAAGTAATACTCCATCAGTAGTGCGTAAGGCCAAGCGGCAACAGTGGAGAAGAGGAATCGTTGAAGGAAGCACACCAAAAACAAACTGCATGCAGCCACCCCCGCTCATAGCTCCCGCACCCTGGCATCTCACCGGCGAAGGCATTGTCTGGCTCTACAGAATTCCAGAAGCCTTCCGTCAGCGCCACGGGTTTTTAGCCTCATTTCAGCAAAACTCCGCTAAAATAGGGATTGGGGCCGTACTGCTCATGAACTACCGTACCTCAGATGTGGGGCCGTATCAAGAACTGCTGTTTATTCCGGCGCTTTTCAAGACGATGGGAAAGCTCACCTTCTCCATCTCCAAAATTTATGTGTCTACCCACGCCAGTGCCTGGAACGGGCGCGAGAACTGGGGCATTCCCAAAGAACTCGCGGATTTCAGCCTACGTTCCTCGCCAGACGTTTCCACCAACGTGCAGGTAAGCCAAAATGGGCAAGCGTTCTTCACGGCGCAGATAAAATCCTGGGGACCTAAATTACCCTTCAGCACCCGGTTTTTCCCTCTAAACCGGATTGTGCAAGCGCATAGGGGGCTGTTACTTTTCACTCAACCGAAAGCCAGTGGCCACGCACAACTGGCTTCCACTAAAAGCATCGGCGCTGATGCCCGGTTTTTCCCGCCAGTGCAGCAGTTAAAGCCATTGGCCACGGTTTCCCTAAACAATTTTAAGATGATATTTCCAGTGGCGGAAGTGTTGTGAGCGATAAAAAGCTTTAAGAATTAAATCAATTGTGCTTAGGATGAATTTTTAAGGGTACTTGATCCAGTATCACTTAATGGGATTATGAAGCTACCGGCCGACTACACCAACTGCCAGTTTGAAGAGGAACTAACTGATTGCGGGCATATAAGTTCGTCCGGGGCAGTTTTAGAAAGGGTAAGCTCACAGTGGTAATCTTTTACAGCAGGGTATTAACATTAATATTGAGTTAACATTGGCCTGATTAAGGGGTAACAAAGGAGGGGTACTTTTGATAAAAATATTATACACCCCTCTATATGAAACCTTTATTCAAAAGACTTCCCCTTGCCATGGGAATGGCTGCCTTCAGTATTTTTGGGGCTTGCAGCGAAGATGACGCAGAAGAATCCACTCCCGGGGCAGAAATCTCAAGCCAGTCTGTCACCCCCTCTCTGGTCAAAATGCTTTCCGGCTTTGAAAGTGTAAAGATCAGTCCGCTTATCAGCAGTGATGATAAACTGGAAGGATCTCCTTCATTCATCTACGGGGCGCAGCCGGATGGATCGGGCATGATGAAAAATCCTGAGGGGGAGGGGTATGTCATGATTACCAATCATGAGATTTTACAGTCTGTTTCTCGCGTGTATTTAGATAAAAACCTAAAACCCTTGAAAGGGGAATACATTGTGGATGGGGCTGGTGGGCGCTGGAGATTGTGTTCTGCTACATTGGCTACTCCGGAAGAACACGGTTTTGGCCCTACTTTCCTTACTGCCGGCGAGAGTGGCATTGAATCCATGATTCATGCCATCAATCCCTTAGGCACTACCTCTGACAAAAGCAACCCGAACCGGGTTCTGCCTGCCTTGGGTAAATGCAGCGCCGAAAACGCGGTACCCCTCCCCAAAAATGCCTATCCTGGTAAGACCGCCATCTTCATTGGGGAAGACGAAAGCAGCGCCGCCAATAGCCTTGGGCAAGTAAACCTGTACCTGTCAAACTCCACCGGCGATTTGCAGGGCGGTAAACTGTACATGTTGCGTCGCACAAACAAGAACCCAGTAGAGACAGACATGGCCGTGAACTCCTCCTATGACGTGGAGTTTGTGGAATACAACAATGTGCTGAGCAGTACCGGTTCTCAGTTGGCAGCCCAAACTGTTGAGCAGGGTGCCCTCCAGTTCGCCCGCGTAGAGGATCTGGATTACGGCAAAGGCAGTGCCGCCGCAAGCAGAACTCTTTACTTTACCTCCACCGGAGTGAGCCAAGGTGACAAAGTAACTCCCGTGGCCGGACTAACCATGTGGGGACGGGTGTACAAACTGGAGATGGATGCCAATAATCCACTTGCCGGCAAACTTACTCCTCTCATTGACGGGGCAGTAGACCCCGGTAACAGTATCGTGAACCCAGATAATATCTGCGTGACCCAGAACTACGTCTACATCCAGGAAGACGGCGACTCTTATTACAAGAACAACAAACATGACGGCCGTATCTGGCAATACAGCATTGCCACCAAACAAATCAAGCCCATGCTGGAGATGGATCATCGCAGAACAGATGCCGCCTTCAACGCCAAATACAACCCAGGCAATGACACACGCCTGAGTTCCTGGGAGTACGGGGCTATGTATGATATCTCTGACCTGGTGGGGGTACCCGGCACATTTGTGGTGAACATCCATCCACACACCTGGACCAGCGACAGCTTCCTGCCCGGCGGGAAAGGCCCCGACGGTAGCGGTGTGGTCAACAACAAGGAGGGTGGGCAGACCGTCATCCTCACGGGAGTAGCTCGTTAATCAATATTTAATATTATATCCAAAATTCAATTACAAAAGCTTGTCTGTCAATGTACAAAAAGCCTTTCCGTAAGGGAGGCTTTTTGCTGTTCCATTCCCTCTGTTCATGATCAGAAAACAAATCCTACAAACGGCTCTGCTGTTCATCTGCTTATTATGCGCTTGCTCCCAGCCAACGCAAAAGCAAGATATTGCAGCTGAAGTAAAGGCGCACTTAGTTTCTCATTTTGATTCTTTGCAGATAGTGGCTGAGAAGGAATTGCTGGTGATGGCAACCCACGGGAAACCCACTGAAGTGAGGGAAGCTTTTCTCCGCTCCCGGAGGGCGTACAAGAAAATAGAATGGTTTACCGAGTACTACGCTCCTACAGCCAGCCGCGAACTGAACGGTCCGCCTCTGCCGGAAATAGAGATAGAGGAAACCCGGGTTTTCCCTCCTTCGGGCCTGCAGGTGATAGAGGAATATGTATATCCAGGCTTGCAGGAGCAAGACCGGCCCGAGTTGATTAGAGAAGTAAAAGCCTTTCTTTCCACGTTCAAGAGAACCCGCCTTATTCTAGACGAAGCCATTTTGACGGAGGGGCATATTCTGGACGCAACCCGTCAGGAAGTATTCAGGACTATGATCTTAGGGATTTCCGGTTTTGACACTCCTTTAGCAAAAACAGGCGTAAAAGAAACCGCTGTAGTGCTGGCATCTTTGCAGGAGGTACTTTCATTTTTCGGGGAGAACCCATCTCTACGTCAGCTTTTAACCCAGGCAATCAACTACACAAAGCAAAGCGATAGTTTTGATTCCTTTGACCGGATGACCTTCCTAAAACAGTACGCCAACCCTATCACCAAAGGCATGGCAGATTGGCAGAAAGAGCTAGGTATTCCACCAGTAGAGGCGGCCTTAGCGCTGAAGCCTTCCGCAGCTACGCTGTTCGACCAGGATGCGCTGAACCCTAATTTCTTTGTGGGTACCCTGGAGGCGAGGTCTACATCCCAGAAAGTAGCCTTAGGAAAAGACCTGTTCTACAATCCCATTCTATCAGCCGGGACTCGTACCTGTGGAAGTTGCCACAAACCGGAACTTGCCTTTACAGACGGCTTGCCCAAAAGCGAGGCCTTGCACCAAGGCAAATTTGTGGGCAGAAATGCGCCTACTCTGCTGTATGCGGGCTTTCAACATGCGCAATTCTATGACATGCGCTCGCCTACGCTGGAGAACCAGGCCATGGATGTGATCGCAAATAAAGATGAAATGCACGCCTCCGTAGAAGAAGCAGCGGTTCGCCTGAATGAAAACCCCACCTATGTCAAGGCTTTTGCCAGCGCTTTCACAACCATGGAGAAGGAGATTAAACCAAGATACGTGATGATGGCCCTGGCTGCCTATGTGAGATCACTGTCTCCCTTCATGTCCAGGTTTGATTTGTACATGCGTGGAGAGGAAGGGCAGCTGACCAAAGAAGAAATAACCGGCTTCAATCTGTTCATGGGCAAAGGGAAGTGCGGAACCTGTCATTTCATGCCCCTGTTCAACGGCACCGCCGGACCTTCTTTTTCTACCACCGAAGGGGAGGTATTGGGTGTATTGCAGTCTCCAAAAAGCAAAAAGCCCGTTATTGATCCAGATGAAGGCAGATACAGCCATAACAAGATCGAAGAACTAAGGTTCGCCTTTAAGACTCCCACTTTGAGGAACATTGCTAGAACTGCTCCCTACATGCATAATGGCGCATACAAGACATTAGAAGAGGTAATGGACTTTTATAATAAGGGCGGAGGGGCAGGTCTAGGGCTGGAACTGGAGCACCAGACGCTTTCCGCTGACCCATTGGAGCTGAGTGCGCAGGAACAGAAAGCCATCATTGCGTTTCTTAATTCCCTATCTGATCCCTTGTAATTGGTCTGAAACAAGTTACAGCACTCATGCCACAAGTTTAGCGGGGCTCAACTTTTGCCAGTTGCAAACTGGCCCTAAAGGGAACCACAAGTTACCGCTGCGCTCAAACTTGCGGTATATACAATCAACTATAACTCAGGTTCACCTTAAAAATATACCCCATGCATCTTCAATCCCTGTCTTTTATTGTACTCCAAAGCTGGAGCCGGAAACTTAAAGATGGATAAGACATAGAACGTTCGCTTCAGGAACTTGCTCCGGGTGGGAATGGCCTGCCAGTTTAGGTCTACGCTGAGGTAGTATTGCCGGTAGGCGTGTAAGCCCAGGGCGCGGTTGGCATCCTCGTCATTGTAGACCATTTCTTCGGCACCGTAGCCTACGGCGGGGTTCAGCCATTTGGGGAACCGACTGGAAGGGGAGAGGAACTTGGCTAAATCTACGCTGAGCCAGTAGGTGTGGCCGTTGTAGTCTTTCAGAAACTCCTCTGACGCACCTTTGCCCAGCACGTTAGGCCGAAGGGAAGCGTAGCGGGTGCGGTGAAAGGAATACTTGGGTGTAAGCCGGACTTCGCCCCAAGCCAGTTGCTGCGTAATGACCGCCAGTGAACCGGCCGCGTTTGCGGCAATGTCTGAGAGAGAAGCGCCGTATTCAGGCGAGCGACCGTCAAAGTACTCAATGGGCGTTTGCAGCACAAAGCCCAGGGCACCGCCGTACCAGATGGCTTTCTTTTCGGGGACGCCTGCTTTGCGCAGCAAATCAACGCCCAGGCGGCTTTCATGGAAGGCCCCCCAGAAATGCCCGGCTTTGTCTAGTTGTTTCCACTCGTGGCTGTCATTAAACCAATGGAACCGGGTTTGCTCGTTTTCCTGGTACCAGGCGTGGTTCAGCAGGGCCAGGCCGCCTACGTACACGGTGGCTCCGCCCGCCGCCAGCCACGGCAGGCGGCGGCTGAACTGGTTGACGCTATCGGCTGCCGCCTCGGTTTCAAAGGTGTAGGTAGACTGCGCAATGGTCTGGAATGGAGTAAAACCTAGCCAGCAAACCAGCAGCAGGGAAAAGCAAGCGCGAAGGGCAGAGGAGTGCAGCACAGGTTAAAAGTAAGGAAACCGCAGGTATTTACCCTGTTTTCAGGAAAATGCATCTTTTTTTTTGCCGTTTTCTTGCAAATCATTTCCTGGCTCCTACATTTGCAACATGAACAAGACACAATTCTCGCACAACGCTTGGTGGCACACACGTCAAAACTGATGGGTGAACCGCTTGCTGTGCAGAAATGTACTATAATTAAAGGCTCGGATTCACCCGGGCCTTTGGTGTTTTTAACGTGTTCAGAATTGATAATAAAAGAGCAGAATGAAACGAGTGATGTTTAGCGGAAAGAATTGTTGGTGGCACCCATTGGAAAATGTGTGAACAGCAGGCCATTGCCTAAACTAAACTTGCCTACACTATAAGAGGCTTGCTGTTCAACCAAAACAGTAAGCCTTTTTTTATTCCTTTTATGAAGACCTACACCTTACAAACGCAATACCGCCAACTCCTCGCCGACACCGTGACGCCGGTGGGCATTTACCTGCAACTCCGCGACAAGTACCGCAACTGCCTGCTATTGGAAAGCTCTGATTACCACGGCCAGGAAAACAGTTTCACCTACATCTGCTGCGAACCCATTGCTGAGTTCCGGCTGAAAGACAATATGCTGCGCCGCTCGTACCCAGACGGCACGGTAGAAGAGCAGGAACTGGCGCAGAAGCGCGATGCGGTACAATTGCTCCAATCGTATTGTGAGTCGTTTAAAACTGAAGCCAGCCCCTTCGGGTTTATCCAGAACGGGTTGTTCGGGTACATGTCGTTTGAGGCGGTACAGTACTATGAAACCCTAGATTTGCGGGAGAAAGAATCGGCGCACGCCGAAATGCCCGAGATTCTGTACCAGGCCTTCCGGTTTGTCATTGCCATTGACCATTTCAAAAACGAGCTGTACATTTTTGAGCACTTTTTCGGAAATCAGCCCCAAAACGACGGTTTGGATGAACTGGAGACGCTTATTCAAAACAAGAACTTCCCAGCGTTCCACTTCGCAATTACTGGCGAGGAAATCACCAACCAGACTGATGAGGAGTTCTTGCGCATCATAGAAGAGGGCAAACGCCATTGCCACTTGGGCAACGTGTTCCAGATTGTGCTGTCGCGCCGCTTTTCGCAGTCGTTCCAGGGAGATGAGTTCAACGTATACCGCGCCCTGCGCTCCATCAACCCATCGCCGTATCTGTTCTACTTTGACTACGGCAACTTCAAGATTTTCGGGTCTTCGCCCGAGGCGCAGTTAACCATTAAGAACGACGTAGCTACCATTTACCCCATTGCGGGCACATTTAAGCGCACCGGCAATGACGCCGCTGATGCTGAGCTGGCGCAGAAGCTCTACGATGACCCCAAGGAAAACTCAGAGCACGTGATGCTGGTTGACCTGGCCCGCAACGACCTCAGCCGCCACGGTGACAACGTGAACGTGGAAGTATTCAAAGAAGTACAGTACTATTCGCACGTGATTCACCTGGTTTCCAAAGTGACTGCCAACCTGCCACAGGCGCACGGTTCGGTGCAGATGGTAGCTGATACGTTTCCGGCAGGTACTTTGTCGGGCGCACCAAAACACCGCGCGCTTACTTTAATTGATGAACTAGAGCCAACCGGACGCGGTTACTACGGCGGCTGCATTGGGTATCTAGGCTTCGGCGGAGATTTCAATCATGCCATCATGATTCGGTCGTTCCTGAGCGTGAAAAACAAATTGTATTTCCAGGCCGGGGCTGGGGTGGTAGCTAAGTCAGACACCAGAAGTGAATTGAACGAAGTGCACCACAAACTAGCCGCCTTGCGGAAGGCTTTGGAGAAAGCCGCTACTATATAAAGAAAGAGGAAAGCTGATTTAGGCCGATTATCAGAAAAAAGGGCCTAAAACAGAAAAGAAGAAGAACAAACCAGACACCTGACAAACCCTTTAGTGCCATGAAAATCCTTGTCTTAGATAACTACGATTCCTTTACCTACAACCTGGTGCAACTGCTCAGAGAGCTGGGCTACGAAAACCAACTGGAAGTATTCCGCAATGACCAGATTAGCCTGGAAGAGGTGGAAAAGTACGATGTCATTCTGCTTTCGCCGGGGCCGGGAGTACCCAGTGAGGCTGGTATCATGCCCGCTTTGCTGCAAAAATATGCACCAACCAAGCGTATTATGGGCGTTTGCCTGGGTCACCAAGCCATTGCCGAAGCGTTTGGGGCGGAGTTGTCTAACCTGAAGGAGGTGTTTCATGGCGTGTCTTCTACCATGCGGGTTGTTAATACTAGTGAACCTATGTTCAAGCAATTGCCTTCTACCTTCAACGTGGCCCGCTATCATTCCTGGACGGTAGTACCTGACTCAGTGCCTGCTGCTTTGAAAATCACGGCCGTTGATGAAACCGGCGAGGTAATGGCCATTCGGCACAGCCAATATGATGTGTGCGGCGTGCAGTTTCACCCAGAATCTATACTCACCGAATTCGGCAAGGAAATGCTGAACAACTGGTTGCAAAACCCAACCAAGCGCGTGAATCAATGGACTACTTTTGCTGCCTCTCTTGCGCTATGAAACAAGTACTGCAACAACTCATTGAGCATAAAGCGCTCTCCAAGGAAACCGCCAAACAGGTGCTCATTAATATCGGACGGGGCCAGTACAACACCAGCCAGATGGCCGCTTTCATGACCGTGTACCTCATGCGCAATATCACCGTGCACGAGCTGGAGGGTTTCCGGGAAGCCATGCTGGAACTGTGCCTGCTCCCAGAACTGGGCACCGACCAGGTGATTGACCTCTGCGGCACCGGCGGCGACGGCAAAGACACCTTCAATATCTCTACACTGGCTTCTTTTGTGGTGGCAGGGGCTGGTTACAAAGTAGCCAAACACGGCAATAACGGGGTTTCTTCTATCTGTGGCTCGTCTAACGTGATGGCGCATTTAGGCTACAACTTTACCAATGACAGCACAGCGTTAAGAAACAAACTGGAAGCGGCCAACATCTGCTTCCTGCACGCACCGCTGTTTCATCCGGCTATGAAAGAAGTAGCCCCAATCAGGAAAGATTTGGGCGTGAAAACCTTCTTCAACATGCTGGGCCCCATGATTAATCCGGCCAAGCCGCATTTCCAGATGGTAGGGGTTTTCAGTTTAGAACTGTTGCGCCTCTATACGTACCTTTACCAGCAGACCGGCAAACGTTTTGTGCTGCTGCACGCACTGGATGGGTATGACGAGGTTTCCCTGACCGGACCGTTTAAAATGGTCACGCCAGAGGGCGAGCAGATTCTGCAGCCGTCTGACTTAGGGTTACCCACTTACCAGGAAAGCGATTTAGCCGGCGGTACTTCCGTGGAAGATTCGGCGCAGATTTTCATGAACGTGCTGGAAGGCCGCGGAACGGCTGCCCAACAGGATGCCGTAGTCGCCAATGCCGGATTAGGAATTTACTGCTCAGATGAGCGTCTTTCCTTGCAGGAAGCTTTGCAAAAGGCCCGGCACTCGCTGGATACCGGATTGGCCCTGAAAACATTTAGAACCTTATTAGCTTAACCCCTTATATGTCATCCACCATCTTAGATAAGATTATTGCCCACAAACGGCAGGAAGTAGCCGATCGCAAAAGTCTGGTGCCTACTGCTCTGTTGGAACGCAGCATTTACTTTCCGTCGCAGCCGGTATCACTCCGCAAATATGTGCAGCGCCCCGATCTGACCGGCATCATTGCCGAGTTCAAACGGAAGTCTCCTTCCAAAGGCACCATCAACGCGTACGCGCCGGTAGAACGCACGTCCATTGGTTATATGCAGGCGGGTGCCTCGGCCTTGTCAATCCTCACGGATTCAAATTTCTTCGGGGGTAAAAACGAAGACCTGACCACCGCCCGTAAATTCAATTTCTGCCCTATTCTGCGGAAAGATTTTGTGGTGGAGGAATACCAAGTTCTGGAAGCAAAATCCATTGGCGCTGATGCTATTTTATTGATTGCGGCAGTGCTTTCTAAAGAAGAGGTAAGCCAATTAGCGCAGTTTGCCCATTCACTTGGGTTAGAGGTGTTACTAGAGGTGCATGACCGAGAAGAATTGGAGCGTACCATCACACCTCACGTAGATTTGATAGGCGTGAACAACCGCAACCTGCATGATTTCTCCGTGAACTTACAAACGTCCATCGACCTGGCCCAGTACATTCCCAATGACTTCGTGAAAGTATCTGAAAGTGGGTTGAGCGAGGCGAAAAGCATTCTCGAGCTTCAGCAATACGGCTATGAAGGCTTCCTGATGGGGGAGACCTTTATGCGTCACAGCCGCCCGGAGAAAGCCTGTCTGGCTTTTGTGGAAGAGTTAAAGAAACTACACGTAGTAAGTCAGCTAAGCTTTTCAAAGTAAATTACTTATCGCGTAGATTTGCTACAAGGAGCAGGACGAGCAAAACTATCTCTCTGTCATCCTGAAAGGATCTTGGTGGCGAACGGCAATGGCGCTTATTTACAGCTTATCTAGTTCGCCCACAAGATCCTTTCAGGATGACAGAGTAGAGAAGAAGACATATCTTTTTTATCCGATTACATAAAAAGATATTACATTGTTTTAAACCTGTTTTCAGGAAAATAAGCAGAGAACATAGCACCTGAACAAACGGCAATTTCTGAGTCATTCTCTTTCTTTGTCGCTTTTAGAAATACAGCTTATTAGTACAGATAAAATGTCAGAAAATTCCCTTAAGATAAAGGTGTGCGGCATGAAGTACAGCGAGAACCTTCAGGAACTCCTGCTGCTTGAGCCAGATTACGTGGGGTTTATTTTCTACGAGAAGTCACCCCGGTTCATCACCACCCAATGGGCGGTTTTCTCGTCTGTTTTCCCGAAAGGGGCCAAAAAGGTGGGGGTGTTTGTAGACGAATCGGCCCAGGGTATTTTGCAGAAGGCTACGGAACTGGGGCTAGAAATGGTGCAGTTGCACGGACATGAGTCCCCTGAGATGTGCCTAGAGGTAAGAGACACCGGCCTGGCCGTGATGAAAGCCTTTAGGGTGGGCGAGGACTTTGACTTCGGGCAATTGCAGGAATACGCGTATAGCTGCGACTACTTTCTGTTTGATGCCAGCGGCGCCAACCCCGGCGGTAATGGCATCCGGTTTAATTGGGAGATATTGCAAAACTACACCCTGGATGTTCCCTTTTTCCTGAGCGGCGGCATTGACCTGGAGCATGTGGAAGAGATAAAAGCCCTGCATCTGCCGCAACTGCACGGCCTTGATTTGAACAGTAAATTTGAGATTCAGCCCGGCCTGAAAGACATACACCGGTTACAGCAGTTTTTTGAGGCCATTAAAGAATAAACCTTGTTTATAGAAGCAGCACAACAACAGAGATGCTGTTTAACGCTTCTGAAGCTATACATACCAAAGGAATGGAATACGGAGTAAATGAACGCGGCTATTATGGCCAATTTGGGGGGGCTTTCATCCCGGAAATGTTGTACCCTAACGTGGAAGAACTGCGGGAGAAATACCTGACCATCATCCAGGAGCCCGAGTTTCAGGAGGAAATGCAGGAACTGCTTCGGGACTACGTGGGTCGGCCTACGCCCTTGTACCACGCCAAGCGCCTTTCTGAGCGGTACAACACCAAAATCTACTTGAAGCGGGAAGACCTGAACCATACCGGAGCCCACAAAATCAACAACACGGTAGGGCAGATCCTGTTGGCTAAACGCCTGGGAAAAAAGCGAATCATCGCGGAAACCGGTGCCGGTCAGCACGGCGTGGCCACCGCTACGGTGTGTGCCTTAGCCGGTCTGGAGTGCATTGTGTACATGGGCAAGATTGACACCGAGCGCCAGAAACCTAACGTGGAGAAAATGCGTCTGCTGGGTGCTACCGTAGTGCCAGTTACCTCTGGTTCCCAGACCTTGAAAGACGCTACTAACGAAGCCATCCGCGACTGGATTAATCACCCCGAGGACACGCATTACATCATTGGCTCCGTAGTGGGTCCGCACCCGTACCCGGACATGGTGGCTCGTTTCCAGTCCGTTATTTCAGAAGAGATTAGAAAACAACTGCTAGAGAAGGAGGGACGCGAGTTACCAAATTACGTGGTAGCCTGCGTAGGTGGCGGTTCCAACGCAGCCGGTGCCTTTTACCATTTTCTGGATGAGCCAAGTGTACAACTGATTGCCGTAGAGGCAGCGGGCTTGGGGGTAGATTCCGGCCATTCGGCGGCTACCTCGGTGCTAGGCAAAACCGGTATCATCCACGGCAGCAAAACCCTGCTCATGCAGACCGAAGACGGCCAGATTACCGAACCTTATTCCATCTCCGCCGGACTGGATTATCCGGGCGTAGGCCCGCAGCACGCGCATTTAGCCCAAACCGGCCGCGCCCGTTTCATTGCCATCACCGATGCTGATGCCATGGAAGCCCTGCGTGAGCTGAGCCGCTTGGAAGGAATCATTCCCGCCATTGAAAGCTCCCACGCTTTAGCCGCTTTAAAGGAAATCCAAGCTAGCCCCAATGACGTGGTGGTGCTGAACCTTTCGGGCCGCGGCGACAAAGACCTCAATACCATTCTCACTTACTTTGAACAACAAGATGCCTCAAAATAGACTCACGCGCCTGTTCCAGGAGAAAAGCGGAAATCTACTGAACATATACTTCACCGCTGGTTACCCTAAACTAGAAGACACGGTCACCATTCTGGAAGAACTGGAAGCCGCCGGGGCGGATTTAGTGGAGATTGGAATGCCCTTCTCAGACCCGCTTGCCGATGGACCTACCATTCAAGCCAGCAACCAGGTAGCGCTGGAGAACGGAATGTCCATCAATAAGTTATTGCAGCAACTAGACCAGGTAAGAGAGAGAGTTACGCTCCCCATTATTCTTATGGGCTACCTGAACCCCGTGATGCAGTACGGCTTCGAGCGCTTCTGCGAAGACGCTGCCCGCGTTGGCGTAGACGGCCTCATTCTCCCAGACCTGCCTTTTGCCGAGTACGAGGAAGAATACAAGCCCATTCTGGAGAAACACGGCCTTAGCCTCATTTTCCTAATCACCCCACAAACCTCGGAGGCGAGAATCCGGCAAATAGACGCGCTCACCAACTCCTTTATTTACATGGTATCCAGCGCCAGCACCACCGGCAGTCAGGTGCAAACCGGAGCAGCCCAGGAAGCGTATTTTTCTAAAGTCAGAAATCTAGGACTAAGAAACCCGCTCCTCATCGGCTTTGGTATCAGCGACAAGCCCTCTTTTGAAATGGCCTGCCTTTCCGCGCATGGCGCTATCATCGGCAGTGCTTTCATCAAAGCCTTACAGCAACCCCAGGAAGTGCGAGAGAATGTTCGCTCTTTCTTGAAAACCCTGAAATAGATGTGCAGATGAGGAGATTTGGAAATGTGTAGATGATGCAATTATCAAAATCTTCAAATTCCCAAATCTTCAAATCTCCTAATCAACCCATCTCCACATCTTCAAGTCTCCACATCTCCAAATCAACAAAAATGTTAATTCAACTACATTCAGATATACGTCCCGAGGACAAGGCGGCCATTGTAGAAAAGGCAAAGGAATTGAAGTACAAAACCACCGAGGTGGTGACCCAGGCGGGGCATTACCTGGTAGGCACCGGCAAAGCCGAGTTTGACGTACGGACTATCGGGAATTTGCGGGGTATCAAAGACATTCACATTGTGTCTGATGATTATCGGCTGGTTTCCAGAAAATGGAAGGTAAACCCAACCGTTATTGACTTCGGCGATGGCCTGAAAGTGCAGGAAGGGGAGTTCACTATTATGGCCGGGCCTTGCTCCATTGAGAACGAAGACCAGATTGAGAAAACCATCCAGCATTTGGTGGCGAACAACGTGCGCTTCATGCGGGGCGGCGTGTTCAAGCCGCGTTCCTCGCCGTATTCCTTCCGCGGTCTTGGGATTGAAGGCCTGAAGTTGTTTTATGACATGTGCCGTGCCCAAGGTATCAAGGTAGTGACGGAGGTAATGCAGGTCTCCCAGATTGCAGAGATGGAACCTTACACCGATGTTTTCCAGGTTGGGGCCCGCAATACCCAGAACTTTAACCTGCTGGATGAACTGGGGAAAGTAGACAAGCCCGTGCTGCTAAAACGTGGCATTTCAGGCACCATTGATGAGTTGCTGTACTCCGCGGAATACATCTTCTCCGGCGGAAATGAAAAGCTGATGCTCTGCGAACGCGGTATCAGAACCTATGAAACCGCCAGCCGCAATACGCTGGATTTGAACGCCATTCCTATTCTGAAAGAGAAAACCCACTTACCGGTAATTGTTGACCCTTCACACGGCATCGGCATACGGGAATACGTGGAGCCGATGGCGTTGGCGGCCATCATGGCAGGAGCCGATGGCATCATCTACGAAACCCACGAAAAGCCCGAGGAAGCCGCCTCAGACGGTGCCCAAACCCTCAGCTTT
Organism: Rufibacter sp. JT3400010; assembly: GCF_054956755.1. Lineage (NCBI taxonomy): Bacteria > Pseudomonadati > Bacteroidota > Cytophagia > Cytophagales > Hymenobacteraceae > Rufibacter > Rufibacter sp. JT3400010. The sequence goes on from NZ_JBUDXA010000017.1 coordinate 91,958, forward strand.
GCTGAATCAGAGCGCATGATCAAGAAAATGCGGAAAACTTTTGAGCTCAGGAAAGAGCTAGCTTAAGGCTTGAGGTGGAAGTGATACCAATATTACTTTATTGTTGCGCTTTAGCATCTATGGCGCTTTTAGCATCTATGGCGCGGAAGGCTTGATAAATCAATTCCGTCCTCCTTCCAAGGAGGACGGAATACATAGCAATTGCCGTGTTTACATTGCTTCTTTCCTAACAGGCTGCAACCCGATTCAAAAATATTCGTAAAAATAATTGCTTTTATAAAGGGAATCCTATATATTAGTTTTAGTTATGAGAACAATAGCCCTATCACTCATTATGGTCAATTGCAAACCCTACGCGCAGCGTACCGGAGCAAGGACTGTATGGGCTATATCTAACTAATTGAAGTAGAAATAAACAAACCCCATATAAAGCCTGGCTCCGGTAAACGGAGTCAGGCTTTTTTTATGTACGTAAGCCATGTATCAGCAACAGTATCATCAGTACACCATCCAGCAACAACAAACCTGGAACATCTTGTACACCAAGCGGGCAGAAGCACTTTCTGCCGCTGTCTCCGCGCCTTTTTGGAACGGGATTAACGCGCTGGAACTGAAAGCTTATTTTATTCCCGAGTTCACAAAGGTAAACTTCCACTTACGCCAGCACACTCCATGGGAGTTAGTAGCGGTAGAAGAACCATTGCGACCCAGACAAGTGCTGGCCAGATGGGCCAAGCAGAAGTTTCCAGCGGTTACGTCGCTGCGCGTGCACCCAGATGTAGACCTGCGGTTGCAGGGCGAAAATGACATGTTTCAGGATGTATTCAGTCAGTTGCCTTGGTTACTAGTGCCAGAGGTGGCCGATTTCATGCAACGCCTGGGTGAATTGTCTTTAGCGTACAAAGACCCCACCGTTACAGATTTGTTATGGCGGTTGGCACAGCATGTGCTAGGCAATGGATTATTGCGCGATGAACACAGAAAGGTGACCTTGTTTGGGGCCAACTTACTGTCAAACGCCCCTGAAGCCGAATTAGCTCTGAAAAGCGAAAACGCCTGGAGACCTATGGTGCTGGAAGACTTATTAGTACAGCCCTATAAAACCGGAGAAACCCCAGAGGCCTACTTTGTGCTGGAAAACTTCTCTGATTTGACCAGTTTAGTGGAGCAACTAGAAAGAGAAGGGGTGCCGGTTGCAGAGATCCCAGCCTCCTGGCAGTTGGTGGCTAGTTAAGGTGACTAGCTTAGTTTTACCTTTAATTTTTTATTATCCTCCTGAAAGGATCTTGTGGACGAACGGTAGTCCTGTTAATTAGATATTTTCTAGCTTGCTCACAAGATCCTTTAGGATGATAATTTAGTGTAGAGTAAGTTTGCTCTGCTTTGAAATAGCATCATAACCTGAAGTAAAGAGACACAAAAGCAACCCCCTTCCGTTTAGAGGCTGATTTTCAGGAATCAACTTCTAAACGGAAGGGGTTTTGTTGTAGCGTAAGTCCGTTATAATACGTCTTTCAAAACTTCCCACACGTTATTGGCCAGAATCTTCTGACCGGCGGCGGTGGGGTGTACGCCGTCTGCCTGGTTCAGGAAACGGACTCCGCCCACACCTTCCAGCAGGAAAGGCACCAGGGCCATCTTATTCTCAGTAGCTAGTTGCCGGAAAATCACCCTGAACTCGCCGGCGTAGGCGCCGCCCATGTTGGGGGGCACTTCCATGCCCAGCATGACCAGTTTGGCCTCGGGGTATTTGGCTCGTACTTTGTCTACAATGGCCTGGAGGTTCTTCTTCGTTTCTGACGGCGGAATGCCTCTAAGCCCGTCGTTGGCGCCTAGTTCCAGTACAAACACGTCTACCGGTTGCCGCAGAAGCCAGTCAATTCGGTTTTTGCCGCCCGCCGAGGTTTCGCCGCTTAAGCCCGCATTGATGGCTTTGTAGGGCAAATCCAGCGAGTCGATTTTTTTCTGGAGAAGGGCCGGGAAAGATTCTGACGAAGAAGCAAGTCCGTAGCCCGCAGTGAGGCTGTTACCGAAGAAGAGGATATTTTTCATAGTTTGAGGGGCCTTGTTCGTTTTTTCCTGGCTGGTTTCGGAAGCCGTTTTGTCCTGCTGTTTTCCTTTTTCAGAGCAGCCCGCACACCACCAAACCAAGAGCAGCAAATATATCAATGTTGGTTTATACATGTTGTTTCGTTTTCTTGTTCACACGCAAAGAAAGTACTTATAACTGGTTTCTGCCGTTTGGGTTTTAAACAAAGGATTTTAAATCCTGTTCTGTAATTTGCCGTTTGCTTATACGGCAAGAGAACTGATTCTATTCTTACTCAAACCATTGCTTGTGACGCCCATTCTGCATATTCAGGATCTTACCAAAACCTACCAAAGTACCGGCCATACCTTAACCGTACTGGACAATATCAACTTCTCTGTAGAGGAAAAAGCCACCATTTCCATTGTGGGGCCATCGGGAAGCGGGAAAACTACGCTTTTGGGATTGTGTGCCGGGCTAGACCGTTCCACTTCCGGATTGGTGGAACTGAACGGCATACGGCTAGATACGCTCAGTGAAGATGCGCGCGCGCAGGTCAGAAACCAGTACGTGGGTTTTATCTTCCAGAACTTTCAACTACTGCCCACACTCACCGCCCTGGAAAACGTGATGGTGCCGCTGGAACTCAGGGGAGAGAAGAACATCAAACCCCGGGCGCTGGAACTGCTGGACAAAGTTGGACTAGCGGAAAGGGCGCACCATTATCCTACCCAACTGTCGGGCGGTGAGCAGCAGCGGGTATCATTGGCCCGGGCTTTCTCCAACAAACCCAAAATCCTTTTCGCCGATGAACCCACCGGCAACCTGGACGCCGAGACCAGCGAGAAAGTTGTCAAACTCATTTTCGACCTTAACCGCGAAGCGGGCACCACTTTGGTCTTAGTAACCCATGACGCCGAACTAGCCTCCAAAACCCAGCGCATTCTGCGGGTAAAAGGCGGCAAGCTGGTCTCTGATGAAAGAACGATAGTGTAATGTGCTAATTGGTTAATGTGCTAATGTGCTATTGAAAAATGATTAATGAAGCGATTGCGAAAAGAAGACGAAAGTACTTTTTTAGCTTTCAACCTCCTCAATCTTCAGTACAGTATTGGCGCGTTTCCCCACTTCACATGAAATAATTAGCACATTAGCACATTATCTAATTAGCACATTAACCTAATGAATAAACTTAATTTTCCGTGGTTGGTGCAGATGGCTTGGCGAGATAGCCGCCGAAACCGCTCACGTTTGTTTCTTTTCATCTCTTCCATCATTCTGGGCATAGCGGCGTTGGTGGCCATTTTCTCGTTCGGCTACAACCTGCGCGCGGACATTGACAACCAGGCCAAGGAGTTGATTGGGGCCGATTTGGTGATTACGAGTAACCGCGCGGTAGACCCGAAGATGCTGCCGTTGTTAGATTCACTGGGGAACCGACGTTCCCGCGAACGGAGCTTCGCCTCCATGATTCTGTTCCCCAAAAGCCAGGGCACCCGTTTGGTACAGATACGGGCGTTGGAAGGTCAATTTCCCTACTACGGCACTTTGGAAACCGTACCCGCCGCTGCGGCCCAAACCTTCAGGAACGGGCAACAGGCGCTGGTGGACAAAACGCTCATGCTACAGTTTGGTGCCCGGGTAGGGGACTCCATTAAAGTGGGCGAGGTAACGTTTCAGATTGCCGGTATCCTGAACAAAGCACCGGGGCAGACGGGTATTTCGGCTACGGTGGCTCCGGCAGTGTATATTCCGCTGCGCTTTCTGGCCCAAACGGGCCTGGAGCAGAAAGGCAGTCGCATCAATTATCTGTTCTACTACAAGTATGATTCTCCCACAGATGTCAAGAAACTGGTAGACAAGTTGGAGCCCCGGTTGGAAAAGGAGGCCCTGAACACCGAGACTATTGAGACGCAGCGCGAAGACATGGGCCGTTCGTTCAAGGACCTGACCAGTTTCCTGGCCTTGGTGGGCTTTATTGCCTTGCTGCTGGGCAGCATTGGCGTGGCCAGTGCTATTCACGTGTACATCAGGGAGAAGCTGCGTTCCATTGCTATTCTGCGGTGTTTGGGCGTGAGTGCGGTGCAGGCTTTCCTGATCTACGTGATTCAGATTCTGGGCATCGGGTTGCTGGGGTCTATTCTGGGAGCGGCGCTGGGAACGGTGGTGCAGCAATTGTTGCCGCAGGTGTTGCAGGATCTGTTGCCTATCAAGATTACCGTCGCTATTTCCTGGTTGGCCATTTTGCAGGGCATTGGCTTGGGGCTCATGATCTCGCTGCTGTTCTCGCTGCTGCCGTTGGTCAGCATCAGAAACGTATCGCCGCTCAACACACTGCGTTTATCTTTGGAGAATACCAGCATGTTCAAAGATCCGTTGAAATGGTTAGTATATGGGCTTATTCTGCTGTTCATCTTCGGGTTCACGTACCTGCAGACCGAAAAACTGAAAGAGGCGGCTTATTTTACCTTGGGCGTATTGGCAGGCTTTCTGGTGTTAACCGGTATGGCTTGGGGCCTGATGTGGGCCGTACGGCGGTTCTTTCCCGAGTCGTGGAGTTATCTGTGGCGGCAGGGGCTGGCCAACCTTTTCCGACCCAATAACCAAACGCTTATCCTGATTGTCTCCATTGGGTTGGGCACCGCTTTCATCAGCACCCTGTACTTTGTGCAGACTATATTACTCAACCAAGTCACACTGTCGGCGCGCGAGAACCAGCCCAATATGGTCTTGTTTGACATTCAGCAGGGCCAGCGCGAAGCCATTGCCGAACTCACCAGACAGCAGGGATTGCCCGTGTTGCAGCAGGTACCTATTGTGACCATGCGCATTGAGGAGATCAACGGCCAAACCGCCGAGCAGGTACTAGAACAAGAAGACAGCACCTCAGAGGCTTCGCCCAGAGCCTTTCAGCGCGAAATCAGGTCTACTTTCAGAGGATCCCTCACCGATGCTGAAAAAGTGGTGGCAGGAACCTGGCACGGTAAAGTGGTTTCGCCCGAGGATACCGTTTACGTTTCCTTAGACCAGAATTACGCCGAGCGGATTAGGGTAGAAGTAGGCGACCAGATTGTGTTCAACGTGCAGGGAGCACTCATCCCCACCGTAGTGGGCAGCTTGCGCGAAGTAGACTGGAACCGCATTCAAACCAATTTCCGGGTCGTTTTTCCGGTAGGCGTGCTGGAGGCTGCCCCGCAGTTCCATGTACTCATGACCAAAGTGCCTACGGCCGAAAAATCAGCTAGTTTCCAGCAGGCGGTAGTGCGGCAATTCCCCAATATCTCCATCATTGACCTGGAACTCATTCTGAGCGTCATGGACGAGTTGCTGGACAAGATTGGCTTTGTGATCCGGTTCATGGCGGGTTTCAGCATCATTACCGGGTTGGTGGTGCTCATTTCCTCGGTGCTCATCAGCAAGTACCAACGCATGCAGGAGAGTGTGTTGCTCCGCACCTTAGGGGCTAACCGCAAGCAGATTTTCCTCATTACTGCCTTGGAATACTTCTTCTTAGGGGCTTTGGCTGCTGGTACCGGGATTGTCTTGTCTTTGATTGGCAGTTGGGCCCTGGCGAAGTACAGTTTTGAGACTTCGTTCACGCCGCAGCTTTGGCCGGTGGTTTTGTTGTTCCTACTTATTTCTACCCTTACCGTTCTCATTGGGCTGTTTAACAGCCGGGCGGTGGTGAATCGGTCTCCGTTGGAGGTGCTTCGGTCTGAAGGATAGTGTGTGTTTGTTTTGAGGTTGTTTTCTGGAAAGTAGGGTATAACTAAGCTCTTTATCCTGTTTTGGTTTTGCCTTGGATTGGTTGGTGCATGGGGTTTGCCTGTTGCTGGCGTGGCGGGTGGTTGATGCGGAGCCCTTATGCTATGTTGTTGCATGGTTTCCCTCCGTGCGCTCACGGCCGCGAGGCCCCGTCTTCCCCTCTCGCACTGCCCTTTCGGCCTGGACTGTTTATTGCTCTTAGGTGGTGTCTGTCTATGGCCAAAAGCGAGGCGCGCTCAGGAAAGACTGGAACTGGGAAAGGAGCAATAGGCTTCAGCTCTCAAAAGCAGAGCCCCCCTTTGAAAGAGGGGAAGGGGGATGTTTACACCTGCCGGTCACACGCATTCCCACTAGTAAACATGGTTCAAGTCTGTGACTTGGACCCAAAATGACCGGAAGTTTGCAACTTCCGTGAGCCATAAAGACAAAGGCGTATTCCCCTCATCAGAAGGACCAAAGAGCGTTTCAGATCTGTTTACTCAAAAACAGACCTGAAACGCTCTTTCGCATTACAGCAAACTGATAAAGGATTAATTAGTGCTGCCGTTCTTCACTACCTGATACCAGACTTCGCTGTTTTTCTCTTGTTTTTGGGTATAGGCAACTAAAACGGCGGTATTGTCCAGACCTAGAATGACGGGGTGCGTGGTGTTGGTGGAGTCTGCGGTGAGGTACGTGTGTTTGATGGGTTTGCCCGAGGTATCTCTAAGCTGTAAGCCAATTCGGTTATTGAATTTGCCTGGGGTAGGTACCTGTTCATCCCATACCAGCGCCAGTTGGTTCTGGCCGTAGCTGGTGAGTTGCGGGTGCTTCGCGGAGGGTAGTTGGCTCACGGCTTCGCGCGGAGCAAAGGCATTTTCCCCTTTTTTATGGCTGTAAAATACGCCACTGCCGCCGCCCATGGTGTACCAGGCAGCGTGTAACCCATTGCTGTTCCAGGCCAGGGTAGGGCCGGTATGCGGACAGCCGTCAATCGCCCAATTATCTGGGCTAATGCGTTCACGAGGGGCGAAGGTCTGGCCGTTGTCTGTTGAAACCAAGTGCATCATGTCTCTGATGCTGTCGTTGAGGATGGCGCGGTATGCGGCGTGGAGTTTACCGGTGCCGTCTACAAACAGATCGGTGCGGCAGCATTGGCAAAGCTGCTGGTCAATCACTTTTTCATAGGTGAAACCATTGCGGCCGCTGGTATTAGAGAAATAGAGACTGGAGCCTTCTTTGGGCGTGTTCTTGCGCGAATCTAGCCAGATAGCGGCCACTTCGCCGGTTGGCAGCAAAGCAATGTCGAAATAGCGTTCATCAATGCTGTTTTCGGCGTCTAGCGCCAATTGGCGGGCAGCGGTCCAGGTTTTGCCGCCGTCAAAGGATTGGGTGTATTTCACCAAGCCGGCGTAGCTGTTGTCAGGATTCGGGTTCTGCACGGCAAACATGGCCAGCAGGTCGCCGTTGGGTTTGAACAGCAGCTTAGACAAATTCTCGTCATGCGGATAAACACCTGCGGAGGTGGGGATAGCCACTGCTTTCCCGAAGGTTTTGCCGTCATCCGCGGAGCGGGCGTACATCAACAGGAAGTTACCGGTGGTATCCTGCGCCTGCACCCAGCACAACACCGGGTTGCCTTGGTGGTCTTTGGTGAGGTAAGGGCAGGAGGCTTTCAGGTTCGCCTGAGAAATTCTTTGCCTGGATGTCGCTTCTTCCACTGGCTTCGGCTGACAGCCAATGAGGGAAAGAACAAGTAAACCCAAGAAGGAAATGGAATAAATATAAGTTGATTTCATGTGTGTCTGAAGGTGCTGCTGTTGATTTGAAATGTCGTTTTGAAGCTGTTTGAAGAATAAAGGCTTAAACGGATTGATGGTGTTTCGCTACTTAAATTCAGGAAAGAGTTCTTAAACCCAGGTTTTGATATTTTGGAAAGATCTTGTGCGCGGACCAGAAATGTATTGATTCAAGGCCATCACAGTTCGACCACAAGTTCCTTTCAGGATGACAAAGTGTGGCAGCAGGAAGCGGAGTACAGAGGGACATAGCTGTCGTAACGGGTAGCTAGCAATATGACCAGATGACTGCATTCACTTACCTTCCTTTGGCTGTAAACTGGTAGCCCAAGCCTGCATTGAAGGTGCGCGGAACGCCCTGGCGGTAGCTTTTGCCGTAGGAGTACTTGTCCACGGTGGTGGCGTAGAGTTCGTTGGAGAGATTGATGGCGTTTACCCAGGCCTCAACCCCCCGGAACGTGTAGCCCACCCGGGCGTTGAACAGGTGGTAACCGCTGTAAGACTCGCTGTTCACGGGGTCCATGTAGTAGTTGCCCACGTGTTGCCACTCCGCACTAAGCCGAAGGCCTTTCAGAAAACCGGGTTTATAGGTCACTTCTGCGTTACAGATAAAATTGGGGGCGGTGGCCATTTCATTGCCCGAGTAATCGGCTCCTCTTTCTACAAAATTCAGAAACCAGTGCCGGGCATTGGTTCCACTTCCTCTAAAGGAAAGCGCCTCTACGGGCGTGTAGTGCAGCGTGTATTCTATGCCCCGGTGGCGGGTGCTTCCGGCGTTTTGGTTTCGGTAAGAACCATCGTCTAGCCTTACGGAGATGATTTCATTGGTGCCTTCCATTTGGTACACGCTCACGTCCAGGTAAGCTTTGTGTTGCAGAAAACTCCACCAACCGCCCACTTCGTAGCTGCGGTAGTCTGACGATTTTAGCGTGGGTACTTGCACGCCGCGGTACAGTTCGGTGATTTGGGGTGGCGCAAAACCCAGGCTGTAGTTGGCGTAAACCCCCTTGCTCTTCCCGAAATCATAGGTAAGACCTAATTTAGGTGAGAACTGCTTGTAGCCATTCTCTTCATCTGGGGCACCGGTAAATGCCGAGGGCGGCAGGTAGTTGTTGAACGTATAATCCAGCCGGTCATACCGCAGGGCTGCTACCAGTTTCAACTGGTCTACTGGTGATATTTCGGCCTGGGTGTAGATGGCAGTATTGAGCAAATCCACGGCGTAGTGGGTGAGGAGCGAATCACTAGCCGTAAAGCCGGTGTAAATGCCCGCTTCGCTGCGGTCTACGTCAATGAAATGGGCAGTGTAGGTGGCTGGGCTATAATCGGCGGAGAGGCCAGCAATGAGAGAGGCGTTCAGAAACGGAAACGTTTTGCGGTGCTGGGCAATAAAACCGTAGCTGGAAAACGCATCTTCATTGATTTCACCCGTCGCCTTCAGCGGATTTTCCCGCACGTTGGCAATGGCGTAAAACGGGTTCTGCCCAATGGCATTCTGCCGGAAAAACAGCGTGGCCTTGGTGTGGTTTGATGCATCCCAGGTGTGTTCCAGCGTGCTTCTCAGGCGTAAGGCGTTCACCTTGCGGTACGTGAACGTATGCTGGCTGCTGTACTCTTTCCGGAAGAAGTGGGTGCTGTCCAGTCCGCCGGTCTGGTCGGTTTGGTAGTCTACCAGTGTGGCCGAAGTGGTCAACTTGCTGCGGTCACTGATGCGGTAATCAGCCCGTAGCGTGAACGCCAGTTTATCAAAATCGCTGTGGCTAATGATACCATCGCGCTGCGCCGCGTAATACCCCCCGGCGTAAATTCCCACTTTCCCGAAGGTATTGGAGACGCTGAAATCGGTTCTTCGGTAGCCTTGGTTGCTGGTTTCCAGCTGTATTTTGGCGTTAGCCATGGGCGTTGGCGCCTGCGTAATGAAGTTGACGGCTCCGCCGATGGCCTCACTTCCGTACAGCGACGAAGCAGGCCCCCTGATCACCTCAATGGTTTTCAGGGCGGCCATGTTGATCTCAATTAGCGCGTTGTGGTTGAAATCGCCGGAGGTACGGATGGGAATGCCGTCTTCCAGGTACAGGAACAGGCTTTTGTAGCCAATAGGTTGCCGGATAGCCATGGTGTGTTGTTCATTGCCCAGGTTCACCATGTACACGCCGCTTACCTTGTTCAGGACCTGGTCTAGCGTGGTGGCTTTGGTTTCCTGGAGCACCCGGCTGGAGATGGTGCTAATGGCCACCGGCGTTTGGGTGCGGGCCTGCGCCTCGCGGCTAGCCGAAACCACCACCTGTTTCAGATGGTTGGCAGACGGGGCCAGGGCCACCTGCACAAAATCTCCCTTCACCTGAATTTCCTGGGTAATGTAGCCCAGGTAAGAAACCAGGAGAGATTCCGGTGATTGTTTGCCAGAGAGCGTGAAACTACCATCAGGGCCACTGATGGTACCGGTGGTGGTTTGATTAATGGAGACCGAGGCGCCCACCAGTGCCTCTTTGGTATACGCGTCTATGACCCGCCCTTTCACCGTAGATTGGGCATGGACATAGTGGGCCAACATCATACAGACGATGAAGCCAGATAAAATTTTTTGCATAGAAAAGCCTTAACGGTTGTAAAAAGCAGACATAGCCGTATTTCCGGGGAAAAATTCCCGTAGCAGCATACGCGTAGGTGGGTGTCACCTACGTTCACTTAATACTATACCGCAGGCTTGGGCGGATGGAAGATGGAGAAGGGCATGTTTACCGGTCGGTTTTCCGGTAGAACCGCATAGGAGCTGTTTTTCTGTGAAAACGTAACGTCAGTAGAACGCTCTAACGGCTGATAGAACAAGGTAATCACCTCTTTCTGTTTCTGGTCTTTGGCCGATGCACTTCCGTCTTGTTCGGCCTTCTTCAGTTTTTTAGCCAGGTAGCACTTCCCGTTGCAGTGCATTTGGGGCGTTTCGCGGTTAATACAGAGAAATTTAGAAATGAACGCCTTGTTTGCCTCATAATCCAGCACAATAAAGACTTTGCTGAACGAGGTGGTCAGCATTAGGCCCAGGAGCATTATAGTGGCAAACTTTTTCAAATGGCGGTAATTGGCTGCGAAGGTAGGGAACCTCTTCCTTTGAAACCAGTACGGCGGAAATAAAACGATGGTGGCCTCTCCTATAAATTATAGTTTATATCCGTTTTAGGCCAAATTTAGAAAATACGCCCAAAATGAAGTTTCGAGAACCTTGTAGAGCCTAACCCAATGAAAGAGGTTAATACCTGATGCCTATTTTCTGGTAGATAAAGCTCAACAGCCACACCGGCCCGATGAGCAGAAATTGCAGATCTTTCAGAAAGGACGGCTTCTTGCCTTCAATTTTGTGCCCTATGAACTGCCCCACCCAGGCTACCACAAAGATGAGGAGGCATAAAGCCCAGAGCGGTAGTTGTTGCACCTGGTCTAACTGGTACACAATCCAGAGGAAGAAAGAGGTGACCAGGATCATGCCCAGAGCGAGGCTGGGGGAGAGGGCCACGTAATAGATCATACACAGCAACACAAACAGAATGCCCCAGTTGAAAACGAAAGGTAAACGCAGGAAGAACTCCGGCACTGGAATGGCCCAGATCAACCCCACCAGGCTAATCATAATAGCGGGAACGCAGATCCAGTGAATGAGTTTGTTGGTGCCGTTGCGGTGGCTTTCGGCGTACTCGTCTAGCAGGTGGTGAATAGCGGCCATGTCTCTTTTTTACTTTAAGGTAAGCATTCTGTGGCAGGAAGTAAATAGTTTGTTTCTAGTATTTTACTGGCTGGGTTGCGGACTAATGTTAGTGGTTCCCGGCGAGTCTGGAGACTCGCTTCATCCTGTGTCACGAGACTGGAGTCTCGCGCCTGTATTCTCGTACTTTTTAAACTTGTGAGTTTGCGGTCCGTTTTCGTAAACATAGCACCAAAACGCATCAGTGCAGCTCCTTTTTAGGAGAGGAAGGAGTCGGGGAAAGACAGGTTATTTGTTTCAGGCCGATGTCTCCATACAAAGTGGGGCAGGAGGAAATTGGTTTAAGGTGATACTGCTCAAAGAACCGGGAAGCCGAATGGTGGCTCATCAACCAGGCCCGGTTCAGGACAGAAGTTACAGGTGAAAAGTCAGTGAGGATCGGTTGCTGGTGTTGCTGGGCTTGGTGGATGACCTGAGTGAGCACTTCTGGCTTAGAGGAGATTTCATACGCATGGGGCAGTTGCTGGCCAGCGTGGTAGAAATGGTATGCCTCAAACGCATTTTTGTCTTGCAATAAAAGAACGACAGTGGGCTGTTGCTGCACCAACTCCTGCAAGCAGGCGTGATTGGTATACGTGAGAAAGTAGTTAGGGAGCACCGCATAAGCCATGTTCCAGACAAAGAAAGTTGCGCCCAATGAAAGCACATACCGGCTACTGCGGTACACAAAGCAACCTGCCAGCATAGCCGTGAGTACCGGCACCATGACCATGAACTCGGCATTGCCCACCGCATACCAGGCAAACAACAGTTGCAGCAGCAAAACGATAGCAATGGTCTTGAACACGGACGTATGTTGGAGTATCGCTATCTGGCGGTTCGCTAAAATTTCTCTGCACGTCAGTATCAAAGCTACAAAAGTAATTAGTGCGGGTATTATGTAAAATATGTTCTGCTTCACCAATGTGTAGATGCGGCCATGGACTTCCAGAAATGTCCTAAGGAAGGAGATAAAGGTGAGCAGGAAGTTTTGGTAGGTAATGGTGGTTTCCACCTCGCCTTTGTAAAAGTCCAGGAAAACGAACCGATGCGCCTGGGAGAAGGGGATGTGCTGGAGGAACAGTACCACCGCATAAACCAGAGGCACCACCAGCGCGGGCAGTAGAAACAAAATGAATTGCTTTTTATTCGTCTTCGGCAAAAACAGGAAGGAAACGCCCAACCCTAGCCACCAGAAGAAATGCACTTGATGGTACAAACACGCAAAAGCTGACCAGAAACTGCTCCACAAAATGCCTGTCTTTTTGCCTTGTTGTTGAAAACGCAGCCAGAAAAAAGTACCCAGCAAAGAGAAGAAGAGCGGGAGAATGTACGATTCATTTTCGGTGGCGTACCGCATGGTTCCCAGACTGCTTCCGGCCAGTAGAATCAACCCAGTTTGCACCTTTGCGTTTTGCTGCAATCGGGTTAAGATACGCCAGAGAACCAGCAGGCTTGACCCCGCAAAAACACTGTTCATCAACTGCATCAACTCCAGTGGCAGCACCGATATCTTCAGTTCTCTCCCTAGCGCGTAAAAACCCAAGCCGGTGATGTTGTAGAGCAGATGGTGCGGTTGCCACAAATCTACCTGCCACCGCACGCACCCCGCATAATCATAGGCATCTGAGGTAGAGTTCTGGGTTGGGAAAAGCGCATATACCAGAAACAGAACAGCTATAACAGAGAGCGGAAGAAGGTGCTGGTGAAAGAAAGTCGTTGTCCGGGGCGCCATGGTGGTGAGAGGCAGTAAGGTTTTCTCTTCCTGCAGAGCTTTGAAATTTAAAGGTATTTCTTTCTGGCGGTTTTTAGTGTCTTTTCTCCCATTCGCCACAAAAGCCAGCGCGTACAACCAACAGCCTCTGCGTTTTAGAGCCGTTTTCAGGAAACGATGCGGGAAACAGCGCTGACTGGTTCCTCCTGTCAGAACGGAGCGGTTTTTGCCTTACCGCACCTTATTGCCTACTTTTAAGGATTATACTTGACAGAACACCATGAAGAAAACACCCATAGCCGTATCGGCGCTTTTGCTGGCTTCCTTGCTGGCGGGGAGCTGTACGAAAAAAACGATCACCGCTGCCTCTCCCGCTTCCATGATGCCCGGTGAGGCCAGCGTAGTCAAAAACCAGGAGTTAGTAAACGTAACCCAGACCTCGCCGCCGCAGGTAATACAGCCAGATTCCGCGTTCAATTTTGTGACCGAACAGTTCGCCGATTTACGTATTCTGCGCTACCGGGTACCGGGTTTTGAGAACCTCTCGGCCAAGCAGAAGGAGTTACTGTATTATCTGTATGAAGCGGCGTTGTCGGGCCGGGACATTATCTATGACCAGAACTACAAGCACAACCTGCGCATCCGGCGCACGCTAGATGCCGTGGTGCAGAACAAGCGGGATAGATCCACTTCGCCCGACTGGGAGAAGTTCATGGAGTACACCAAGCGGGTGTGGTTCGCCAACGGCATCCATCACCATTACTCCGCCAACAAGATGCTGCCCGAGTTCAGCCAGGAGTTTCTCGCGTCTTCCATCCGGCGGGTACCCGTTGCCAAATTGCCGTTACAGCCCGGCGAAAGCGTAGAAAGCTTCATCAAATGGCTCACGCCGATCTTGTTTGACCCTAAGCTAGATGCCAAACAGGTAAACAAAGCCGCGGGCGAAGACCTGATCAAAACCTCGGCCGTAAATTTCTATGAGGGCTTGACCCAGAAAGAGGTGGAAGCCTTCTATGCCAAAAAAGACATCAAGAACGACCCTCGCCCGGTGTCGCATGGCCTCAACTCCAAAGTGGTCAAAGAGAACGGTCAGATCACCGAGAAAGTCTGGAAAGTGGGCGGCATGTACGGCCCCGCCATTGAGCGCATTGTGTTCTGGCTGGACAAAGCCGTAACCGTAGCCGAAAACGACCAGCAACGCCTCGCCCTCCAGAAACTAGCCGAGTTTTACCGCACCGGCGACCTGAAAACGTTTGACGAATACAACATTGCCTGGGTCAAAGACGTGAACTCGCAGATAGACGTGGTGAACGGCTTTATTGAGGTCTACGATGACCCCTTGGGGCTGAAAGGTTCCTATGAATCGGTGGTGTCGTTCAGGGATGAAGAAGCCACCAAGCGCATCAAAGCCATCGGCGACCAGGCGCAGTGGTTCGAGGACAACTCGCCGTTGCTGCCGCAGCACAAGAAAAAGAACGTGGTAGGCATCACGGCCAAAGTTATTACTACGGTGGTAGAAGGCGGCGATGCGGCTCCGGCTACGCCGATTGGTATAAACCTACCCAACGCGAACTGGATCAGAAAAGAGCACGGGTCTAAATCAGTGAACCTGGGCAACATCGTGCACGCGTACAATGAATCTGCGAACACCGGCGGCAGCGCCTTGACCGAGTTTGCCTTTAGCCAGGAGGAAATTGACCGCGCCAAAAAATACGGCTCCCTGGCCAGCGACCTCCACACCGACATGCACGAAGTGATTGGGCATGCCTCTGGGCAAATCAATCCGGGCGTAGGCACGCCTAAACAGACCCTGAAAAACTACGCCAGCACCATGGAAGAAGGTCGCGCCGATTTAGTTGCCCTGTATTACGTGATGGACCCTAAACTGGTGCAGATGGGCGTCATGCCTTCGCTGGACGCCGGCAAAGCCGAATATGATGGCTACATCCGGAATGGTCTGATGACCCAGCTTTCCCGTCTGGCTCCCGGCGAAAAGATTGAAGAAGACCACATGAGGAACCGCCAGATGGTGGCCGCCTGGGCGTTTGAGAAAGGCAAAAAAGACAACGTGATTGAGCGCGTAACCCGTGAGGGCAAGACGTATTTCAAGATCAATGACTATACGAAGCTGCGCGACCTCTTCGGGCAGTTGCTGCGTGAAACCCAGCGCATCACCTCTGAAGGCGATTTCAAAGCCGCCGAGAAACTGGTGGAGACGTACGGCGTGAACGTAGACCAGGCCCTGCACAAGGAAGTGTTGCAGCGCTACGGAAAGCTCAACATTGCGCCTTACCAGGGTTTCATTCAACCTAAGCTGACCCCGGTGGTGAAGGAAGGGAAAATTGTAGATGTGTTGCTGGTGTACCCAAATAACTTCACGCAGCAGATGCTGGAGTACGGCGAAGTCTACAACTTGCTGCCGAACTACAACTAATCTCCTGTTTTCATTTCCCTTTCGGGAAAACGCCCCCAAAACAGCAACTGCCTGATCATGATGTCAGGCAGTTGCTGTTTTGGGGACGTTTTTGTTTAAACAAATGGGAAACAGTACTCTTGGGTAAAACCAGCTAGTGCGGCTTGAATAATCCTTTTAAGGAAACAATTCCCCTCGCTCGCGTCCTGCGAGTGTGAGCTACCTGCGGCGTCCCGCCGCTAATAAACATTAAACATTCTTATTACTCGGCCAGAGGCCGCACGTAGCTCACACTCGCGTCCCGCGAGCGAGGGATCTATTGGTTTATCTATCTTTCAAAACATCAGCCCTCAGAATTCGAGCAGTAACCAGCAGTTGACCCACATGCCGTTGCGTGTGTTCGGCGGCGTGGAAGAGAAGTCCGCCTACGGTAGAGGGGAGCTGGGCCCGGCCTACGCCTCTTGGCTCTGGGAGTGTTTCTGGGTTGATTTCCTTTAATTGATTGATTGCTTTAGCTACCTGTTCCACAAACGCCTGTACTAGTTCCGGCACGGAAGTACCTTGGGGTGGCGGGGATCCTTCGCCTTTTAAATAGGTAAGTGCCTCCGGCGATAAAGATTCTCCACGGGCATAGGTAAACAGACGTTCTAAAACACCTTTGAGGTGCTGCAAATGGAAACCAACGGAGGCTACCCCTGCGGGTTTTTCCCAAAGCAGAGGCTCGGGGAACCCGAGCAGATTGGCTTCCACTTCTTCTACCGCTTGCAGCAAGGCGTGGGCAATTGGTTGCAACAAGGCAGGAACATCTGGCAGGGGACCTCTTAACCAGACTTCCAGTTTACGTTCGTTTTCCATGGTGTTTTTCAGAAAGGGCTTTAAAACGGAAATGCCCGACCAATCGGCCGGGCATTTCTTATCATTTACTGCTCTTCGGTGACTACTGAATGAAGAGACGGAATTCAGCACGGCGGTTTCTGGCACGGCCTGCGCTGGTGGTGTTAGGAGCCACCGGACGCTCTTCCCCGAATCCTTCGGTGATGATACGGTCAGAAGCTACGCCTTTTTGGTTTGTCAAGTAAGACTTGGCGGCATCTGCTCTGCGAACAGAAAGCTCTTGGTTGTACTCGTTTGAACCAATGTGGTCAGCGTGGCCAGAGATACGCAGGTTGTAGTGCGGGTATTTAGACAACATGGTAGACATTCTGTCCAGAGTTGGGTAAGAAGTTCTCTTCAGAACGGCTCTGTTGAACTCGAACTCAATCTTAGGAACGCGGGCCATGTAGGTGCTGTCTTCAGCGTCTAAGCCTGGACAACCCATGTTAGCGGCAGAACCAGCTACATCTGGGCAACGGTCAACATCATCGTTTACACCGTCATTGTCACGGTCAACAACCACTGGGCAACCATTGGCATCCACGCGGGTACCGGCTGGCGTGTTAGGGCAAGTGTCGTTTTTGTCTGCTACACCGTCACCGTCTGCGTCTGGGCAACCTCTGGTGGCAGCAGGACCAGCTTGGTCTGGGCACTCATCTTCTGAGTCACGAACACCATCACCGTCTTTGTCTGGGCAGCCTTCCAAAGCGGCAGTACCCGCTTCAGTAGGACATTTGTCTTGGTAATCTGGAACACCGTCACCGTCACCGTCTAACGGGCAACCGGTTTTGTCCACTTGCACACCAGCAGGAGTGTCTGGGCATTTGTCACGGCGGTCAGAAACACCGTCTCCGTCTGTGTCAGTGGCTTTGCCTAACCCGAAGGTTAAACCGAACTGGTGTTGCAGGTAGCGGTCGTTCAACTCATCTGAGTTACCCGGCTTAATACCGTCAATCAGGTTGGTAGTTGGGTAGTTGAAGGTAGTCTGTGCAAACAGGCTAATTCCTTCAGTGATTTTGAAACCGATACCGGCACCACCCATGTAGTTCATGCGAAGGATACCTTCGTCATACTTGAACTCATTGGTTCCGCCTGGTCTTGCTACCGGCAGATAGGCTTCCACGCTGGCGTACTGCGCACCAACACCAGCAATCAGGTATGGTTGTAAGAAAGCAGTTTCGCTCAGGATTTTGCCGTTGTTCAGTTTCAGTTTCAGACCTAAGTTGGCAGTTCCTATTTCGTCATCAAAACGGCCTGGTCCAAATCCGGTAACGTTGTACGTCACGTTGTTGGCGTCCTGCTTCAGGTTGAAGTAGTTCAATTGCAACGCTACGTCAAAGGAAGGAGAGAGATAGCGGTTAATACCTAAACCTCCGCCCCACGATGAGTTACTCATGTCCCAGATATCATTCCGAATATTCGTCCGAGCCTGGATCGAGTTCGCATAGATAGATAACCCCCACGGTCTATCGGCGGACTGAGCCATTGTTTCTGATGGAGCAACCATAGACAGCAGCCATGCGCCGAGTACAGAAGCTTTAAGTAATGTTTTTTTCATAGTTTTTAAGAGTTGTAATATAGTAATCTGCACATATTTACAGGTTTTCCACTAAAATGTTGCCTCTTATAGATAAAAAGGAATTTACATAGTAGGTAACTTGCACATATTCAGACGATTATTTTTTGTAAAAGTTATTATAATTCTACTTCAAATTATTAAATCTAGCTTGCTTCAAGGCTTACGTATTTAAAAGTGATAGAAGAAGGCAGATATACAGACACAAAAAAAGGAGAGCGTTTAGCTCTCCTTTTTTTGTAAAATGCTATAAATCAATTACACATTGAATCTGAAGTGCATGATATCACCGTCTTGTACCACATAATCTTTGCCTTCTAAAGCCATTTTACCAGCTTCTTTTATCTTTGCTTCAGACTTATATTCAACGTAATCTTTTAGCTTGATTACTTCTGCCCTAATAAAGCCTTTCTCAAAGTCTGTGTGGATGACCCCGGCCGCTTGCGGTGCTTTCCAACCTTTCCGGATGGTCCAGGCGCGTACCTCTTTTGGCCCGGCGGTGAAATAGGTAACAAGGTCAAGCAACGCGTAAGAAGCTCTAATTAATTGGTTTAGACCAGATTCTTTCAGGCCGTACTCGCCCAGGAACATTTCTTTTTCTTCAGGGTCAGTGAAATCAGCAATCTGCTCTTCAATGGCCGCGGAAATCACCACAACCTCAGCTTTTTCATCTTTCACGTGCTCTTTGAGGGCATCCAGGAACTTGTTACCCGTCAGGATTGACTCTTCGTCTACATTTGCTACATAGATTACCGGCTTAATGGTCAGCAATTGCAAGTCTTCTACAGCCTCTAGGTCTTCTTCGGTGTAATCCAAAGAGCGGGCGTTCTTGCCACTTTCCAGATGTTCTTTGAAACGCTGTAAGCTGGCGAATTCCTTCTTGGCTTTGGCATCACCGGACTTGGCAGTACGCTCCACTTTGGCAATCTTCTTGTCAATGGACTCCAAGTCTTTCAACTGAAGCTCGGTGTCAATCACGTCTTTGTCAAACACAGGGTCAACGCCACCGGCCACGTGCACAATGTTGGGATCGTCAAAGCACCGGATCACGTGGATGATGGCATCTACTTCCCGAATGTTGGCCAGGAACTTGTTGCCCAAGCCTTCGCCTTTGCTAGCACCCTTCACCAAACCAGCAATGTCTACGAACTCCATCACGGTGGGCAGTACGCGCTCTGGGTGCACCAGTTCCTCCAGCGTTTTTAAACGCTCGTCTGGCACGGTGATGACACCCACGTTGGGTTCAATGGTACAGAAAGGGTAGTTAGCCGATTCGGCTTTGGCATTTGACAAGGCATTGAACAGCGTAGATTTACCCACGTTTGGCAAACCCACTATTCCACAACGAAGTCCCATATAAATAAGGTTGGTCTAAAATCAAGGTTGATGTTGCTGCTTCTGGTCACTGAACAATTCATAAGACACGTTTTTGGAAGCGGGTGCAAATATACGCAATACTGAGGGGACTACCACCTAATTAGTAAAAGGCTTATGGCGCAGTATCAAGGCTACTGTGCATCGCTATTCTTTTGATAAAATTTATTGAAACTGGTCCAAAACAGCTTTAAGTATTCTAAAGAAAAACGGCTGTTCTTACAAGAACAGCCGTTTTTCTTTAGAATACTATGGCGCGGAAGTTACTTCCGTGACTTGGGAGTGCAGAAAGTCACGGAAGTAACTTCCGCGACATAAATGGTCTCTTTAGCAAAACATGCGATAGTTTAGCTCGCAAGAAACGAAAAGCGGCTGCTCTATATGGAACAACCGCTTTTTGTTTTGCATCTCTTATTTAGTGGAAGAACCTGCTTCTTTCTCCCAACCTTCCGGTCGGCGCCACCTAACCGGGGCGGCCGGTTCAGGCTTAAGTTTTATCTCTTTTGTTTTCAGAAGTTCCAGAGCTTCGGCTACGGCGCGTTCCAGCTGCGGGTCTTTTCCGGCAATCACGTCCGCAGGTTTGTTGAGCACCTCAATGTCTGGGGCAACGCCTTCGCCTTCCACGGCCCAGTTCCCGTTCGCATCCACAAATCCGCCGCGGGGTGCCACCATGCGGCCACCGTCTATAAAAGGAGGGGTGTCCCAGGTGCCTACCAAACCGCCCCAGGTACGAGTACCTACTATTGGCCCGATTTCCATTTTCCGGAACAGAAACGGAAGCAAGTCGCCGCCAGAACCGGCCATTTCATTTACAATCATCACCTTTGGTCCCCAGATACCCGACATAGGGGTGGTGAAAGGCCGGTGGTCACCTACTTTGCTGTTGAAATAGCCGTGCAGTTCCCGGCCCATGATGTCTACCATGTAATCAGCCGCCGAGCCTCCGCCGTTGTTGCGTTCATCAATAATGGCGCCTTGTTTGTCCTGCTGGCCAAAGTAATACCGGTTAAAGGAAGTATAACCGCCCTGCCCGGTGTTTGGCACATACACGTACGCCAGCTTGCCGCCTGAGAGCTCGTCTACTTTCCGGCGGTTACCTTCAATCCAGGCAATCCGGCGCAGGTTGGCTTCGCTGGGAACCGGCACTACGGTCACCATGCGGGAGCCCTCCAATGTTGGTTTACTGTTGATGCGCAGCACAGTTTGGCGGTCGGCGGTGGCTTCAAAGAACTTGTAGAGGTTCTCGGGGGCTTTTACCGGCACGCCGTTCACTTCCAGGATATAATCTCCTTGTTTAATGTTCAATCCTGGCGCCCGAAGTGGAGCCCGCATGTCTGGGTTCCAGGCTTCGCCGTTGTAAATCTTGCCAATGCGGTACAAACCTTTGTCTACTTCGTAGTCGGCTCCTAACAAGCCTACGGGTACGCGCTTCACATCCGGGAAGTCACCGCCCGAAGTGTAGGAGTGACCTACGGATACTTCGCCGCCTAGAATGTCAATCAAGTAATGCAGTTCTGACCGGTGGCGTACGTGTTCCAGCCAGGGTCTATACCACTCATAGATTTTATTCCAAGGCGCGCCGTGCACGTTGTTCACGTACAGAAAATCGCGCTGGTAACGCCAGCCTTCCCGAAAAATCTGCTTCCATTCCGCTGCCGGGTCAACTTTCACCTTGAGGTCGGTGAGTTTCAATTTGCCTTCGCCTGCTTTGGGAACAGCCGCCGTAGAAACAATGCTCCAGGAACTGCCGCTGCGGTACAGCAGATTCTTCCGATCAAAGGAGATGGAAGGGTCTGTGATCTTGGTCAGGAACTCGGTAGACTTCACATCTTTGAGGCTGTACTTGTGCAGGTTTTCTCCTTCCTGGTTAGGTACGGTTTCCAGGTAGAAGACCTGTCCCTCAGGCCCGGCAAGTAACCCTGAGTAGTTGCGCTCGGGTATCTGGATAGGAATAATGCGCTGACTAAGACCATCCATATCAATTCTTACCTGTACCGTTGGTTTCACCACTTTGGCTTCGCCTTTCTGGCCGCTTCTGGTTCTGGGTTCAGCCTTTCTGTTTTGGGATGGCGTATCCTGTAAACCGGTGGAAGGCTTCTGCGGTTGGGTATCATCGGCTTGGGCCAGCTCTTCATCACTGCGGGGCAGCAGCGGCGAGGGCGTGTCTTTGGACAGCACAATCATGTAGAGACTGCGGGTAACCGGACGGTCATAGCTGCTCATGTCCAGCCAGCCGGTGTTCAGGCCATAGTTGGTGCTGGCCAGGAAGTACAGGTATTTTCCGCTCTCGTCCCAAACCGGAGAAAGGGCATCGGCCATTTTATCGGTGAGCTGGAAATTCTGGTTTGTTTCTACGTTGTGCACCTTCACCACCTTAAACTGGTTTTGCAGCAGGCGGGTATAGGCCAGCCACTTGCTGTCTGGTGACCACACAGGGTTCAAGGTTCGGTCCGGGTGAGCATAGCCTTCGGTATCGGCTTTCTTTACTTTGCCCGATGCCACCTCCACGTACCATAGGTTGTAGTCGGTATCGGTGAAGGCGATATATTTATTGTTTGGCGACCATTCCGGCTTGAAGAAGAACGTAGGATTGGGAATGGCGATGCTGCGCGGTTTAGTCAGGCCTTCCTGGTCCCCAATCATGAGTTGGTACTCGCCGCTAGCATCAGAGAACCAGGCGATCTTGGTACCGTCCGGTGACCAGGTAGGGTAGCGGTCGGCGGCACCCGGCGAGTGGGAGATGTTCCGCCAGTCGCCTTCTTCTTTGGGCACGGTGAACACCTCGCCGCGTGATTCAAACAAAGCGCGCTTTCCGCCGGGACTCAAAGAGGCATTGATTAGCTGCGTGGGCGAGATGTCTGCCCACCGAGGACGGGCCCAATCAAAGTCACCGCGTACTTCAATGGTGAGTTGTTTAGTTTCGTTTTTTTTAGGATTGAGCAGATGCAGGTAGCCCGCCTGTTCATACACCAGCATGCCTGCGGCGGCATCCAGGTTCTTGGTGTCAAACTGTTTATGGAACGTATGCTGCTTTACTTCTTTGGTCTGCGGGTTATAAGACCAAATGTTATTGGCGTAGTCCCGTTCAGATAAAAAGTACACAATACCGTCCATCCAGACCGGGCTGGTATGCCGCTCTTTGTTGAATTGAGGCGTTTGCTGCAAAGAATAGGTTTTCAGGTCTACAATCCAAATGGGTTGCGCCTGCCCGCCGCGGTAATTCCGCCACTCCGGGTCCCAGAACGTGATGGGCTGGTAAGCCGCAAACTGCCCGTCTTCTGACAACTCACCGTTGGCCGCCTGTGGTATTTTCAAGGCTTCTGGCATGCCCTGGTTTACCGAAACCGTATAGAACTTAGAATTAGCCGTTGGATACCCGTTCCGAGCTGAGACAAACAGCACCGATTTGCCATCGGGAGTCCAGCCAGTGACATCATCATTACCGGGGTGCCAAGTCAGACGCTTCGGTTGACCGCCTTCCACCGGCACCAGGTACACATCGGTGTTGCCATCATATTGCGCGGTAAACGCCAGCCATTTTCCGTCTGGTGAGAAATGCGGATTGGTTTCAGCGCCTTCATCAGAGGTAAGCCTTCGGGCGAAGCCCAGGTTGGTATTGTTGCCCTGCCGTTCGGCTACCCAAATATCATTGGCATACACAAAGGCGATATGGTTCGCACTTAGGGTAGGTTGACGCAGCAGGCGCGTGCCCTGTGCCTGGCTTGTAGCCGGTAACGCACACAAGGCGCTGCCCAGCACCGTCATTTGTAGGAGTCTCTTTATGACCATAGGAAGTGGTTTAGTAGATGTCTTGAATATAGAAATACTTTGCCAAGATTAGCTATTAAGAAGGGTAGTTTATGCCCCGAAAATGAAAGAAAAGCTTGCGGGAAAGCAGGCCAACTCAGCTCCTGCGTTCAGCTCCTCTTTTTGGAAAAACAGCCACAAATAAGAAGGACTCGTACAGAAAAGCTTAATCTGCCTTTATCTTATCAAGAGAATACACCTATGGAAAAAAGAAAATTAGGAACCCAGGGATTATCCGTGTCAGCGTTAGGCTTGGGGTGCATGGGCATGTCTGACTTCTACAGCAACCGCGATGACCAGGAATCAATTGCCACCATTCACCACGCACTGGATCTGGGCATTGACTTCCTGGACACCGCCGACATGTACGGCGTAGGAGCCAACGAGGAATTAGTGGGCAAAGCCATCAAAGACAGACGTGACCAAGTAGTGTTGGCCACCAAGTTCGGGAACGTGCGCGACGCCCAAGGCAACTTTATGGGCATCAACGGCTCTCCCGAATACGTGCGGCAAGCCTGTGAGGCCAGCCTGAAACGCTTAGGCGTTGACCATATTGACTTATACTACCAGCACCGGGTAGACAAACAAACCCCCATTGAAGAAACCGTAGGTGCTATGGCCGAACTGGTGAAAGAAGGAAAGGTGCGGTTCTTAGGGTTGTCAGAAGCCTCTGCCGCTACCCTGGCAAAAGCCAACAGCGTGCACCCCATCAGCGCCCTGCAAACCGAATATTCGCTCTGGAGCCGTGATGTGGAAGATGAGATTCTGCCTGCCTGCCGTGAACTAGGAATTGGCTTTGTGCCCTACAGTCCGTTGGGAAGAGGTTTTTTGACAGGACAATTCAAAACTCTGGAAGACATTCCCGAAGATGATTATAGAAAACACTCGCCCCGTTTTCAGGGCGAGAATTTCCAGAAGAACCTTGACTTGGTGAAGAAGATAGAAGAACTGGCTTTCAAGAAAGGCTGCTCGGCTTCGCAACTGGCTTTGGCCTGGTTACTGGCCCAAGGTGACGATATTATTCCCATTCCCGGCACCAAGAGAAGAAAGTACCTGGAAGAAAACGTAGGCGCGGTGCAGGTTTCTATATCTACAAATGAATTAGAGGAGATTGAAGCCATTGCCCCCAAAGGAGTAGCCGCCGGGTTACGGTATGCCGCCCCACAAATGGGCAGCTTGAACGGGTAAGGAAAGCGTCATTCCATGACTGTTTTCCGGAAAACGGACTCAAAAACCTGTGAGGTCTCCAAGACCTCACAGGTTTAAAGTACGGGAAAAATATTGGAAAAAAACTGGCGTGAGACTCCAGTTCGTGCCTCTGGATGAAGCGAGTCTCCAGACTCGCCGGGAACCACCAGCTGTAATGCTTTACCGTAAAGTTGCCGCTCCGGCTGTATTTTAATAGCAGCGCGAGCAGCAACTTTACTTTATGATAAATACCTTATTCAACCCCATGCCCGAAGGTCCAGAAATAGTTTTCCTGAAAGAGCAAGCCGAGCCGTTCATTGAGCAGCGGGTTGTAAAGGCAGAAGGATGCGATCAGAATTATCCTTTTGCCCAACTTAGAAATCAGGAATTAATTGAGATAAAGACTTATGGGAAAGAGTTGCTGCTATGCTTCCAAAGCTTTGTGGTGCGCGTTCACCTCATGTTTTTCGGGAAGTATGCCCTAAACGGAACCGTCAATAGAGAGCTACAATTAGGTTTAGTCTTTGAGGAAGGGGAGATCAACTTTTATGCGTGTGACATCCGGTTTATTCAGGAGCCATTAGATGACCTGTACAACTGGAAGACTGATGTCATGAATCCTTCTTTTGACGTGGAAAGCGCTTTAGAAAAATTGGCGCATAAGCCTCATCGGTTTATCTGTGATGCGCTGCTGGATCAAGATATTTTAGCCGGGGTTGGAAACGGAATCAAGAACGATGCTTTGTTCAGAAGTCGCATTCACCCCGAAAGTTTGGTGGGAGAAATTCCCGAGCAGGAGCGTAGAGGGTTATTCTCAGCGTGTGTACAGCTAAGTTTTGAATACCTAGACTGGATACGAGAAGGAACCGCTAAGCGAAACTGGCAGGCCTATACCAAAAGAATCTGTCCCCGCGATCAGATTCCTTTCCTGAAGGAGAAGTTAGGGAAGCCCCCGCGGTCTTGCTATTTCTGCGACAAGTGCCAGCGGTTGTACCTACCTGAAGTGGATGTGTGAAGTTTGCGGAAGAGAAGCGCCTGTTTTGGTCTATTTCACCAAAAATCGCTTGGAAACATCGGCTTTAGCCGAAGAGAAAACAAGCTGATTTTCTGCTCTAAGTATTTACGGAGTGTGGGAACGTTTGAGGGCCGTTTTACTAAAAGCAGCCGCAAAACAGGAAAGGAAAGGGCATAAAAAAAGCTCACGCGAGGCATGAGCTTGGGGGAGTTAAAAACGGGAGGTTATTCCCACTTAAGCTCTTCGTCCACCGCAGCTTCTGCTGGCGCATGGTCTAAGCGCTCAAGTTCCGCCAGTGCCTCTTCAGACAATAACTCACCTTTCACATGGTTCACCGTATCCTGCAACGCTTCCATGAACTTGGCAAAGTCTTCTTTGTACAAGAAAATCTTGTGCTTCTCGTAAGAGTAATTGTCGTCCTTGAATTTCCGCTTGCTCTCAGTGATTGTCAGATAATAATCATTGGAGCGGGTTGACTTCACATCAAAGAAATAGGTGCGCTTTCCTGCCCTTACTCTCTGCGAGTAGATTTCTGCTTTGTCGTTGTTCTCTTCCACCATAACTTGAAGGTTCCTTATTAATTTGAAGTAGCCAATTTAAAGGAAGAGATTCATATCTAAAAATTTTTAAGGTTAATTTTAATAGTTAAATTACAATGTGCTAATGTTTGTAAAGAACAAACCTACATGAGAATAAAACTATTTTGTCTCTTCCTCTGCCTGCTGCCTTGGCTGGCGTTTGCCCAAACCGTGCCCCAGAAAGGAAATGCCACCTATTACGCCAAGACCCACGTGGGCCAGAAAACCACCAGCGGCGAACGGTACAACCCAGAAGAGATGACCGCCGCCCATGCTACCTTGCCGCTCCACTCGTATGTAGAAGTGCATAATATGGAGAATGGCCGCAAAGTGATAGTCAGAATAAATGACCGCATGAGCCGCAAATCCCGTTATGTGATTGACGTTTCCAAGAGCGCGGCCCGCCAACTGGGCATCATTGGGGCAGGATCTGGTAAGGTGAAACTCACGCAACTAGACAAAGAAACCGCCCTCGCCCTCCAGAAAAAAGCAAACGAAGCCACATGAGCAGAATAGCCGTTGATTTAGACAGTGTGCGCCACATCCAGAACCTGGAGTTTCTGGCCAAGCGAATGGTAGAGGGGTTTATCACGGGTTTGCACAAATCGCCGTACCACGGGTTTTCAGTCGAGTTTTCGGAGCACCGGCTATACAATTCCGGTGAGAGCACGCGGCACATGGACTGGAAAGTCTTTGCCCGTACCGAGAAACTGTTTGTGAAGCGGTATGAAGAGGAAACCAACCTGCGGTGCCAACTCATTTTGGACGTATCTGGCTCCATGTATTACCCTACGCACAACTACGGCAAGCTTTCTTATGCCGTTTTGAGCGCCGCCGCGCTGGCCACCCTGCTGCAAAAACAGCGCGATGCCGTGGGACTCACCACCTTCTCTGACCAGATTGAACTGCAGACACCCATCAAGTCTACCGGAGCGCATCTGCATACCTTATTATTAGGCCTGCAACAACAATTGCAGAAACCCGCGCCGCCGCAAAAGGAAACCCGCGTCGCCTCCATGCTGCACCAAATTGCCCAGCAGTTGCCCAAACGCTCGCTAGTGATTCTCTTCAGCGATTTACTTAGCCAGTACGACCAACTGGACGAGATATTTCTGGCCCTGCAACACCTGCGCCACCAGCAACACGAAGTGCTTTTGTTCCATCTCACCCACGCCGAGACCGAGGAAGAGTTCCATTTCCCCGACAAGCCCTACATGTTCCATAGTCTGGAGAACGGCGAAAAGATAAAAGTACAGCCGGCAGAGATTAGGGAGGACTATGTGAAAGCCATGCAACAGTTCAAAAATGAGTTAAAACTGCGCTGCGGCCAATACCGCATCGACCTGGTCTCCGTGGACCTGCGCGAACCCATAGACAAAGTACTGCAAGCTTATTTAGTCAAGCGCCAGAAAGTGCGGTAAGCGTTTGAAGGCTGGTTTTCTGAAAGTAGTCCAAAACACATAAGTAAAGGAGGCAAGATGAGTGTCTAACTCTGTATTACCTATTTCTTGCTATCTTCCTGAAAGGACCTTGTGGGCGAACTAAAATAGCTTTGATGGAACGCTACTGCCGTTCGCCCACAAGGTCCTTTCAGAATGACAATGTTATACATTATGTAAGCTAAATCGGTACCTCCTTAAACTCAGAACTCAAGACTCAGAACTCAGGACTTTATACTGGTGCATTATCCAACGATTGCCAGAGGTAACGGCAGGCGAGGGTGCGGTGTGGTTTCCAAAGTTCAGAGAGAGACAGCATCTTCGCTTTGGCTGCTTTATGGGTTTCCTCTAAGGGGTAGAGGCGTTTCATGGCGTTGTAAATACCCAGATCATCTACCGGCATCACGTCTGGCCGGTGCAGGGCGAACATGAGAATCATCTCGGCGGTCCAGCGTCCTATTCCTTTTATCTGTACCAGTTGTGCAATCAATTCTTCGTCTGGTAAATGCGCCAACTGTGCGTCTTCCAGTTTTCCGGCGGCTTTGTGTTCAGCGATTTGCTGGAGGTAGCTTATTTTCTGGCGGGACAATCCCACGGCCCGCATTTCTTCGGGTGCCAGCAAAAGCACTATCTTTGGTTCTGGGTAGTTTTCTGGAAAAAGGGCCAGAAACCGGGCCTTGATGGTCGCCGCCGCTTTCACACTCAACTGCTGGGAAATGACGGAACTGAGTAAGGCTTCGTAAATGGGTCTGGTGGCAGTAGTTTCCTGTAGAGCGGGAGCTTGAAGCACCAACTGGTACAGAACCGGGTCTTGTTCAAAAAGTGCGGCGTGGTTGGCGGGCATGGCGTAGAGTTGATTTGGTTCTAGCAACGTTTTCATCGGCAGCGCCGAAACGAAAAATTAAAAAGTGTCCGTATAGATAGAACCATACGAAAAGCGCTGCCGCCGGAAGGTAGAACAGCCATAAATCAAAACACATGAAGATAATTGAGTGCCCCAGAGATGCCATGCAGGGCTTAACCGAGTTCGTTCCTACCCCTCAAAAGGTGCAGTATCTGCAGACTCTGCTGGAGGTTGGCTTTGATTCCCTTGATTTCGGGTCGTTCGTGTCGCCCAAAGCTATTCCGCAGATGCGGGACACCGCCGAGGTGCTGGCCCAACTGGATACCTCCGTTTCTCAGACTAAATTACTCGCTATTGTGGCCAATGTGCGCGGGGCGAAGCAAGCCGTAGCGCATGACGTGATCCGGTACATCGGGTTTCCCCTGTCTTTGTCTGAGGAGTTCCAGCAAAGGAACACCAGCAAGAGCATTGCTGAAGCTTTACTTGAAGTGGCGCAGATGCAAGAGCTTTGCCTGAAGCATGATAAAGAACTGGTGCTGTACCTTTCCATGGGCTTCGGGAATCCGTACGGTGAGGCGTGGGAGCCAGCCTTGGCAGGGGAGATGACGCAACAACTGGATGGCATGGGCATCAAGATTATCTCGTTGTCAGATACCATCGGGGTTTCCAATCCGGGTACCATCCAGGACCTGTTTTCTACCTTGATTCCGGCGTTTCCGCATATAGAATTCGGGGCGCATCTGCACACCAGTCCCAGCACCTGGCGCGAAAAAGTGGAAGCCGCGTATGCGAGTGGCTGCCGACGAATGGACGGTGCTTTGCTGGGCTACGGCGGCTGCCCCATGGCCAAAGATGAGCTGGTAGGCAACATGCCCACTGAGAAAATGCTCTCCTATTTACAGGAGAAAGGCGTACCTTTGAACCTGAACCAGGATGCGCTTTCCCGTTCCTTAACCCAGGCCACCCACGTTTTCCATTCGCTTTAAACCAGATGCAACAGCCGGTAGTTGATATCTTTATTCCCTGTTTCATAGACCAGTTGTTTCCGCAGACGGCCTGGAACATGGTGAAACTGTTAGAATCTTTGGGGTGCACGGTGCGCTACAACACAGACCAGACCTGTTGCGGACAGCCCGCCTACAACGCCGGTTTCCAGCAGGAATGCCGCTCTGTAGCCGATAAATTCCTGGAGGATTTCTCCAATGAAGACAGCGACTACATTGTGGCTCCTTCGGCCTCCTGCGTGGGCATGATCCGGAATGCGTACTCCAACATGTTCATGACTTCCTCCAACTTTGTGCGGTACCGCGCCATGGAGCGCAAAGTCCTGGAATTATCTGAGTTCCTGACCGATGTGCTGCAGATAAAACAAATCCCCGGCGCCCGCCTCAACGCCAAAGTCACTTATCATGATTCCTGCAGCGCCCTGCGCGAATGCGGAATCAAAGAAGGCCCGCGCCGCCTGCTTGAAATGGTGGAAGGCCTGCAACTCACCGAAATGCGCGACACCGAAACCTGCTGCGGCTTCGGCGGCACCTTCGCCGCTAAATTTGAATCCATCTCCGTGGCCATGGCCGAACAAAAAGTAGAGAATGCCCTGAGCACCGGTGCGGAGTACATTGTCTCCACGGACACCAGTTGCCTTATGCATTTGGAGGCTTACAGCAAGAAACAGAACAAACCCATCAAAGTGCTGCACCTGGCGGATGTGTTGACGAGTGGGTGGTGACACATGGTTCAAGTTTTCAACTTGGACCTAAAATGTCCGGAAGTTTACGAATCCGTGAGGCGAAAGCCTTAAACTTTCATCTGCTGATTCAAGCGGTTTCGCCGCTTGGCGGGATGGCTACTTACAATAGGATTTGATTTTTTGGTGCATGCAGTTTCGCTGTCGCTGGCGTGGCGGGTGGTTGATGCGGTGCCCTTATGCTTTGTTGTTTCATCTTTTCTGGTAAGCGCTCACGGCCGCGAGGCCCTGTCTTCCCCTCTCGCACTGCCCTTTCGGCCTGTGAAGTCTGTCTCCCTTAGCCTATGTCTGTCTAGGGCCAAAAGCGAGGTGCGCTCAGGAAAGACTGGAACTGGGAAAAGTAGCAGAAGTGGCGATGATGGTGGAACTGGAATGGTAACCTGTAGAGACCAGGCACTGCCTTGTCTCTCACGCATTGCTTTCTCCTATCCACTATGGCGCGGAAGTTACTTTCGTGACTTTCTTGCACATTCCCCTAAGTCACGGAAGTAACT
>NZ_JBUDXA010000018.1:0-119032 GCF_054956755.1 Rufibacter sp. JT3400010
ATAACACCAACAATGGCATGGGAAAAGCAGCGGCCCGCTTCCATGAAAGGAAAGCGGGCCGCTGCTTTTGTTGATAAAGTGGTTTAAAGCCATTAACTATTCTTGTCGTAAAGAGATTCCAGGGCTTCCTGCACGTGGCTGTATTCAAAGGTGAAGCCGGTTTGCAGCACTTTGGTGGCACTTACGCGGGCGCTGTTTAGTACAATCTCGCTCATTTCGCCCAGCATCAACTTCAAGCCGAAGGCCGGTACGTTGGGAAACACCAGTGGCTTGTGCATCACTTTGGCCAGCGTACGGGTGAGTTCTTCGTTTGTGGCCGGATTTGGCGAAACCGCATTGTAAACGCCCTGCATCTGCCGGTCTTCAATGGCTTTGATGTACAGGCGGCACAGATCATCAATGTGAATCCAGGACATGTATTGCTTACCAGAACCCAGCGGTGAACCCGCCATCATTTTGATGGGCTTGGCAATCTGCGGCAGCGCCCCGCCTTTGTTGCTCAAGACAATCCCAATCCTGAAAATGACGGTTCTGATGCCCAGGGTATGGATTTGCCAGGAGGCGTGTTCCCACTGTTTGCAGACCTCGGCCAGGAAATCTGACCCGTAGGTGCTTTCCTCCATCATGAGCCGGTCGCCGGAGTTGCCGTAAATGCCCACCGCCGAAGAGCCGATGAAGCCTTTGACGCGGTTAGGAACCTTCTCCAGGTACTGGCAAAGCAGGTTGGTAGTTTGAATGCGGCTGTTCAGGATTTCCTTCTTGCGGGCCGCCGACCATTTCTCGCCGGAAACGCTGTTGCCCGCCAGGTTAATGATGTAATCGGCGTGCCGAATGGCGTTTTCATCAATGAAGCCTTTGGCTACATCCCACTTAAAGGTTTTATAGCGCGCATACTTATTGGGGGTTCGGCTTAGGTGAGCCACTTCATAGCCGCTGTCAATCAGCATCTCTGACAGGCGTGTTCCTAATAAACCGGTGCCCCCGGCAATTAATATCTTATCTGACATTTTGCGTTATCTACGGTCTACGCCCGAACCAAATATACGGTGTTCCGCCGAAATGGGTAGGGCTGCTATGCTTCACAAGCGTAGCGAAATTGGGAACATAGCCTTTGATCGAAAAATTCAACTTAGGGATAGTGCCGTAGATCTTTATTTGTGATGCCTGATGGCCTGCAAGAACTCCAGCCGGTACGCGTCCTGCTCAAACAAACCTGAGTATTCAGAAGTGATGGTGCTGCTGCTCACGTCATTCACGCCGCGGCTCATCACGCAGAGGTGGTCGGCTTCAATGAGCACGGCCACGTTCTCAGACTGGAGCACGTCGCGCAGTTCCTGGGCAATCTGGCGGGTAAGGCGCTCCTGCACCTGCGGCCGGCGGCCGTAGTACTGCACAATGCGGTTGAGTTTAGAAAGGCCAATCACATGCTCGTTAGGGATGTAGGCCACGTGCGCTTTGCCAATAATGGGCACAAAATGGTGCTCACAGCTAGAGTACAGGGTGATGTCACGCTCTACCAGCATCTGGCGGTAGCCATACTTATTCTCAAATAGACGGGCCGTGGGCCTGTTCTCTGGGTTGAGGCCGTCAAAGATCTCTTTCACGTACATTTTGGCTACGCGGCGCGGCGTGCCCTTGAGGCTATCATCTTCCAGGTCAAGACCCAGAAGCTGCATGATTTCCTTGAAATGGTGGGCAATACCCTCTATCTTTTGCTCATCTGTGAGGTCAAACGCGTCTGCGCGCAGGGGCGTGTCTAAAGAACCAGCCACGTGCTCTTCTTCGGGATTTTCCTCGTTCCAATCCCTTCTATCCATGGTATTCAACAAAGTTTCGTTCGGTTTCAAATAAAGTGAGGGACAACGCAAGGTTCTCTGGAAGGTGAGGGCGTAAGCGCTGCCAGGTCACAACGGCTATATTCTCAGCGGTGGGGTTCAGGTGTTGAAACTCCTCGGTGTCCAAATTCAGGTTTTTGTGGTCAAATTTATCTAAAATTTCTGCTTTTATCAGAAGACTCAGCTTTTTCATGTCATAGACGTAACCGGTATCCTCGTCAACGGGGCCTGTGAGCTTCACAATGAGGGTATAGTTATGGCCATGGTAGTTAGGATTATTGCACAGCCCGAAGACGTTTTGGTTCTGCTCCTCAGTCCAGTTAGGGTTATGGAGCCGATGGGCAGCGTTGAAGTGTTCTTTTCGGCAGACGGTTACATTCATAAGGCTGAAAACAGGAGTAGGGGCAATTTAGTTTTCATACGTCGTTTTTCTACTATACGTGTCTTGTATAAATTGGCCGTAGCAGTAGGTTTTGGGCTTGTCTCACGGCCTGCATCAGGATTCCTGCAACAAGAAAAATCCCGCCTTAAGGCCGTTTTCTGAAAAACAGACCTAAAGCAGGATGGAAGAATGAAGGCTGAATTAGTGGTTCCAGGATCCGAATTTACCTTGCTGGTAATCGGCGTACGCCTGGTGGATTTCGGCTTGGGTGTTCATCACGAAGGGACCTTGCGCCACTACCGGTTCGTTGAACGGCACCGCGTGCCCGAACAATAGAATGCTGTCTTCAGCCGCTTCTACCGTTACTTCTGCTGCGTCATTGTTGAACTCCACCAGATTCCGGAACGGTACTTCCTGCCCGTTTACCGTCACCGTTCCTTTGATGAGGTAGAAGAAGATGTTCCGCTCGGCGGGTACCTGTACGTCCAGTTTTCCGCCTGGCTGAAAATACACGGTGCTGAGCACGATGTCAGACAACGTTTCAAAGGCGCCTTTGTGGCCGTCCCAGGTGCCGGAGACCAGGTTGACGGTTACCTTGCCTTCGTCTAAGGTGAAGCTGGGAATGCTTTCCTTTTGCAGACCTTCATAGCGCGGCTCGGTCATTTTGTGCTTAGCCGGCAGGTTCACCCAGAGCTGTAGAATCTCTAATGGGCCACCAGTTTTCTTGAATTCCGAAGACGAAACCTCGGCATGAATCAGGCCTCGGCCTGCCGTCATCCACTGCACGCCGCCTGCGGTAATCACGCTTTCATGTCCGCCGGAGTCTTTGTGCATGATATCGCCTTCCAGAATGAAGGTCACAGTTTCCATGCCCCGGTGCGGATGCGGCCCGAACGGCAAACCACGGTTATTAGGTTTGTACACCTGGTGTCCGTGGTGGTTCAAAAACAGAAACGGGTCAATTTGTTGCAGGTTGCGCGAGGGCAGCGGCGAATAGGTAACCAAGTCTGCGATGGGCGAGTACTCGGCTTTATGGATTTTCTTGATGCTTCTCATGTGGGTACATTGAATATGTTGCTATATACGAAAACCACTCTGAATATGCCGCTTAGCCCACTTACTTTCAGGAAAGCAGCTCGGTTAGGATAAGCAGTGCTTTTCAATGGCGATGGCCACACCGTCTTCAATGCTGGGCGCGGTTACTTCCTTGGCCGCAGCCTTCGCCTCGTTTCGGGCGTTTCCTACGGCAATGCCCAAGCCTACCGCCCCTAACATCTCCACATCGTTGTAATTATCGCCAAAGGCCATCACTGACTCCATTCCGAAATCATAGTGTTTTTGCAAAAGCAGCGCTAAAGCAGTCGCTTTGGAAATGGTTTTAGGGGCGAGTTCCAGGTAACGGTCATTGGACCGATAGATGTGCAACTGCTCCCCGAACCTCGGGTGCAAGGCTTCCCACAGCGTTTGAATTTCTTCAGCAGCGCCCATGCACATGACCTTGTGCGCCCCGGTAGAAGCGGCCTGCCACTGTTGCAGCACTTCCTGCGTGGCAGAAATGGTGGGGTTCACCTTTGTGTGCTTGATTTCGCGCTCGGTCCATTGGTCGAGCTGCGGCGCGTGCCAGACATCGTCCTGGTACAAACTCACGTTGATGCTGGTGCCTTGGGCCAGTTGGGCAATTTCCAGGCACACCGAGGCCGGTATCTGCACGGTGTCCAGCACCTGAGGTTCCTGGGTGGAGTCCTCATACAGCAGCACGTAGCCGCCGTTGAAACAGATCATGGGATGGTGCAGAATGCCCAACTGTTCCTGCAAATGCCGCACGGCACTGGGCATACGGGCCGAGGCCAGAATCACCGGCAGGTTTTTATCCAGGCGTTGAATGGTGTCAATGGTTCTCTGGGAAAGCTCCCGGTCTTTGTTGAGCAAGGTGCCGTCAACATCAGAGCAAATAGCGCGAATGGTCATAGAGTATTCAAATGCGAAGGTTTATTCCGGGTAAAGGTACGGGCCGAAGGGATTTTTGGAGGAAAGAAGTTGCAAGGTTTTGGGGCCGTTTCTGAAAAACGGTGCCAAAACAGGAAAGCTATTCGCCTGGATTGTCGATGTTCCCTCTTTAAAAGAGATAGGAGTGAAGCCAGAGCGTTTAAAACCTGTTTTTCAGAAAATGGCCCCTAAACACCTTCCAAATTCCACATCAACTCATGACTCAAGACCCAGAACTCAGGACTAACAATAGAGCTCAGGACTTTCTGTTACGCTTCCCGCTTCTCCATGCCCAGAATTTCCCGAAAGGTTTCCTTGCCGGGTTTGAGGCGTTTCAGGTTTTCAATGAGGGTGATGGATCGGTCTATGCGGAGTTGGGAGCTTTTCACCGCCCCTACGTGCTGGATGATGTAGCGCTGCATGCCGGGCTTCAGTTGGTCAAAACGGGCCTTCCCTGCATCGTCTTGCAAGAACAGTTCGGTGAGTTCTTCGGGCACGGGGGTGCCGTATTGGCTTTCATCTTTCACCAGTGTAA
Source organism: Rufibacter sp. JT3400010 (assembly GCF_054956755.1). Taxonomy (NCBI): domain Bacteria; kingdom Pseudomonadati; phylum Bacteroidota; class Cytophagia; order Cytophagales; family Hymenobacteraceae; genus Rufibacter; species Rufibacter sp. JT3400010. The sequence continues at coordinate 4,739 of NZ_JBUDXA010000018.1, forward strand.
CCGAGACGGAACTGCCTTCTTTCAGGCCTAGTTGCTTCAGGCGTTGTTTGGTGAGCGTGATGTACCCTCGGCCCTGGCCCAGCGCCACAATGCCGCCCTGGTAGGTGAGCGCGTTATTCACCGTCACCAGCAACCGCACGTTGAACTTGCCGCCTAGTTGCTGCACCACCTCCGCCGGAATCTCCAGGTAATGCGTGCCCATGAGGTATTCAAGCTTGCCGATGTGCGTGGTGAAGTGGATGGGATTCATGGGGAAGGTGATGAGAGAAGGGAGTCAATTTTGAAACTAATAGGCTATAAACGTTGGAGAGGTTGTCAACAGAGGTTGGCGTTCATAAAAAGCTAAGCGGCGTTATTCTCAAACCTTCTTATATTCTCCAGCTCTAGCTGCTTGCTCGTTTTTTCTACTTCCAAGTCATAGTCATCCTGTAGCCCGAGCCAAAACTTAGGAGAGTTCCCGAAGTAGTAACTTAGCCTGAGCGCAGTATCTGCCGTGATTCTTCTGTTCCCTTTCAGTATTTCGGATACTCTGGTTTGGGGAATATTGATGTCTTTGGCAAGCCGGTAAGCGGTAATGTTGAGAGGTGCCAGAAATTCTTCCTGCAGTATTTCACCTGGGTGTATATTGGGTAGCTTTTCCATATTAATGATAGTCAACTATTTCTACTTCTGCGGCTTGTCCGTTGTTCCACTGGAAGATGATTCGCCATTGGTCATTTATTCGGATGCTATAGAATTCTTTCAAATTCCCAGATAGCTTTTCTAATCGATTGGAGGGAGGAATCCGTAAGTCTGCTATGTTCTGCGAGTTATTCAGCATCCTTAGTTTCCGCCTACCAATGGTCTGAATCTCCATTGGAAGCCCCGCGACTCTTTCACCGTTCCAAATCTTCTCAGTGTCTTTTGAGCCAAAGGAAATGATCATGCTTCTGTCTCACGATAGTAACGTCAAAAGTAAGTAATCTGTTTGGTGATTCATTTTCTAAAAGGAAGTTTGTTGGGCGCCGTTATTCTTTGTACTTTATTTTTCTTTTAAAAACTCTGTCGCTCTTTTTCCTTCCTTTTTCTATCTTGTACATCTTGAGCAAGGTCCAGTTCCCAAACTCGTCATAGATGTATTCTCTGACAGAATCCTTGGTTCTGATTAAGTCTCCCCGCTCATTGTATTCATCTCCCGCCTCTTGTATCTCCTGCTTGTTGAATTTAATAGTTAGCGTATCGCTTGATAAAGTACTGCCACTGTTTGTTCTTACTTCTGTGTAAGCCTTGTTCTGGTCGTAATCATACTTTGCATACTCAAAGCCGAAGCTGTTGCCTTTCCCGTCGAGCATCTGGAGCTCTATGGGGTGTCCCTTTTCGTTATTCACCAATAAGGTTTGTTGGATAATATTTCCCTGTGAATTCTTATCGGTTGTTTTTGTGAGATGTCCTCTGTCGTCATACTCATGGAAGGCTGTTTCAACAGAGTATCTTCCGTTATTCCATCTCTCAAACTTCCTCCAGAGACTCCTGAGTCCAGTGGAGTCATATTCATAGGTTAGTCTGGCCTTGATTTTACCGTCTTCACCATATCTCTCTTCCACTACTACAAGATTGTACTCATTCAACTTCTTGATGTTCTTATTAATTTCCTTCCCGCTAGAGTTAAAAAAAGTGTTTTCTTCTATGATTTGAATTGCAACTTTACGCTTTATTTCTTCCTTCTCATTATGGTGTAAAGCTGAATAGATGTTCTGCCCTTTAGCCAAGAGGGAAAGGCATAATGAGAATAAGGTTATAAAAATCTTAGATTTCATTATTTAGTAATTGTACCCGACTAAGGTATAAAGAGAAATTCATTCCAATTACCCATTCTTTAGAATAGATAACCGGAATGAATTTAAGAAGACTTTACAAATTGTAACGTCTACTTTCTAAACGCCTTAAACTGCTTAATCAGCCCATTAGTAGAAGAGTCATGCGAGGTTACTTCTTCCTCAGAAGTTAATTCTGGCAGAATCTTCTTAGCCAGTTGCTTGCCTAATTCCACGCCCCATTGGTCAAAGCTGTAGACGTTCCAGATGACGCCTTGCACGAAGATTTTGTGCTCGTACATGGCAATGAGGCTGCCCAACGTTCTGGGATCTAGTTGCTTGAACAGGATGGAATTGGTGGGGCGGTTTCCTTCAAAGACTTTGAACGCTTTCAGGCTGTTGATTTCCTCCTCAGAGGCACCAGATTTCTGCATTTCTTCTACCACTTCAGCCTCGGTTTTGCCGTTCATCAGGGCCTCGGTCTGCGCGAAGAAATTGGCCATGAGTTTGGGGTGATGGTCGCCTAGCGGGTTGTGGCTGATGGCGGGGGCCAGGAAATCGCAGGGGATGAGTTTGGTGCCTTGGTGGATGAGCTGATAGAACGCGTGCTGTCCGTTGGTGCCGGGCTCGCCCCAGATAATAGGGCCGGTCTGGTAGTTGACTTTTTCGCCGTTGCGATCTACGTACTTGCCGTTGCTTTCCATGTCGCCCTGCTGGAAATACGCCGCGAAACGGTGCATGTACTGGTCATAGGGCAACAGCGCGTGCGATTGCGCGTCAAAGAAGTTGTTGTACCAGATGCCCAGCAAGGCCAGAATCACCGGCAGGTTCTGCTCAAAAGGCGTCTCGCGGAAGTGCGTATCCATGGCGTGGGCACCGGCCAGCAACTCCCGGAAGTTCTCGTAACCCACGGTGCAGGCAATGGACAAACCAATCGCCGACCACAAAGAATAACGTCCGCCTACCCAATCCCAGAATTCAAACATGTTCTGCGTGTCAATCCCGAACTCGGCCACGGCCGAAGCGTTGGTAGACAGCGCCACGAAATGCTTCTTGATGTGCTCCTCGTCCTGAGCGTGCTCCAGAAACCAGCTGCGCGCGCTATGGGCGTTGGTCATGGTCTCCTGCGTGGTGAACGTCTTGGACGCGATCATGAAAAGCGTGGTCTCCGGGTTGATCTTTTTCAGCGTCTCGGCAATGTGCGTCGCGTCTACGTTAGAAACAAAGTACGTGGTGATGTTGGGTTTCTGGTACGGTTTCAAAGCCTCGGTCACCATTACGGGTCCTAAGTCAGAACCACCAATCCCTATGTTCACAATGGTGTCAATGGCTTTTCCGGTGTAGCCTTTCCAGGCACCGCTGATCACTTCGTTGGAGAATTTCTCCACCTGCGCCAGTACGCGGTTCACCTCGGGCATCACATCTTTTCCGTCTACCAGCACCGGGGTGTTAGATTGGTTCCGAAGAGCCACATGCAACACCGAGCGGCTCTCGGTGAAGTTGATTTCCTCACCGGAGAACATGGCCTTAATAGCTTCTTTCAGTCCACATTCTTCCGCCAGCGAAACCAACAACTGCTGCGTTTCTGAGGTGATTCTGTTTTTGGAGTAATCCAGCAGAATGTTCTCAAATGCAACGCTGAATTTCTCAAACCGCTGTGGATCCTGCACGAAGGCATACTTCAGATGATTGTCTTTAATTTGCGCGTAATGCTGCGTCAGGTTGGCCCAGGCTTGGGTGGTGGTGGGGTTTATGGATGGAAACATGCGTCTATTTTGGTTTCGGTTCTAAGATGAGCGAAGTTAGGAATTGTGGCGACTTTAGGAAAAAGAGTTTCTAAACCGAGAAGGGAAGGAGCAGCCGTTTTTAGGCCAATTTTCAGCAAACAGCGCTAAAACTCCAGCTTACTTCACCCATTTCTGAATCAGCTGATCGGCGAACGCCTCATCTTTCCACGCCGATAGACGGGTGGGTTGCCGCGGATTCACGTTCAGGTACCATTGTTCCAGAATGCTTTTCACCGCCGGGTAGCGGGCCTTGAAGTCGCTGTAAGAATTGGGCGAAATGGTTTGTTCGCTGGGTTTGGCCGGCACACTAATCACAATGTGCCGCAGTTCGCCGCCGGTCTCCAGAATGAGCACGCCCACGGGTAGAATCTCCAGCACCGTGCCCGGCTCTTTCTGGTTGCAGAGCACCAATACCGGCAACGGCGCCGCGGGCCTTCCGGTCACCGAATCTACCAAGGTAGACGGAATAAATCCCTCGTTCCCCGGATAGGGCAAGAACTCCAGCTTGCGGGGCTGCCCGGCCTCCAATTCCGGTACAAACTTTTTCTCCTGCGCATTGTAAACTTGAGGCATGGTAGACCCAGAGGGAGTTTCCACCACAGCTTGCCAGTGCTTGGTCTCAGAAATGGCGGGTACTTCCAGGTAATTGGGTTTACAGCTGAGGCAGAAGAAGGCCAGGAGCAGCAACGGGAGCTGCCAGTTCAAGGTAGGAACAGAGCGCATGGGCAAGGGTTGGGTAGTGTTTGGAGCTTGTTTTCTGTAAGATAAGTTAAAAATGGGATTCTTTCAGCTAAAACCATTATCGGTTTTTTAATCTATTTTCTCCATCATTCAATCTCCCAATCTCTCAATCTATTGTAACTCATCCAGCAACCTGAACGGGTTCAATTTCTGTAGATTCAGCGAATACCGGATGTTGTTTCTAAAGTCTTTGAAGCTCTTCGGTAAGTCAGAGGCATAATTACTGCCCGCCACTGGGAAGTAAATTTGGACCGCATCCCGGAAGAAACTCCATTGCAGCCCGGTGCCGTAAAATGTTTTATTCAGTTCCTGCACGCGGCCCAAGTCCAGGTACACGGCAAAGGGTGTCACGGGCAAATCGGCAGTGAGGTTGAGGGCGGCCATCCACTCCCGGCTTACCACCGGCACCGGATTGCGGAACCCGCCGTCCTGCCGGTCTGTCTGCCGAATGGAGGTCAGGCCTTCGGCCGAAGTGTACATCTCTCTTCGGTTAAAGAACGGGGTTTGCTTCAGGTAATCGGGGCTACCTGCCAAGCCTAACGCAAACTCGCCTCTTTGATTTCCGGAGATCAGACCTACAAACCCACGGAGTCTTATTTCTTTGTCAGGTTGGTAGTTGTGCCAGTTCTCCAGGCTTACCCTGAAGCGAGTAGGAGAGAAGCGGCCCGCGGGCAATCCGGTGCCCAGGGTTCCGCCATTAGGATCAATGCCACCCACCAAACCGTCTGCTTCGTACCGAAACTGGGTTACCTCAATATCAAAGCGGGTGCCACTGATGGCGTTTTGGGCGGTTAACTGATACGCCAGCCGGGGTGCCTGAAAATCGGGGAGAAAATCATCCTGCACAAAATGCCAAGCCAATGTCAATTGCTGTCTGTACGTGCTTGGGCTTGTAAGCCGATTATGGAAAGTTAGGCTAGGTGTGACGGTATGGAAATTGGCAAACCGCTGCCCCAGCACACCCAACTCTACCTTCCGCAGAAAACCTTGCATTGGGATTTTAAACTTCACATCGGCTAGACCCGTGAGCCGACCGCTTTTGAACGCGTACATGGGCAATACCACGTAGTTGAGTTTGTGCTCCGTCAGGAAGGAATTATAAAACGCGGCCCCGGCCTGAAGTCCGTCAAAGGTGTTGTAACCGAGAGAAGGCGCCACGAAAAGCTGCTGCAGATCTATCCGTTCTACGCCCAAAAGCGGTTGCAACCGAATTGGCTCTGTTTTTGGGAAAAAGCGTCCTAAACGGTATTGGTTGTCGCGGCGGTCCAGCTCCGGGAAAACATACTCGGGGTCCAGCACCACGCGGTCAATCTGTTGGGCCTGAAACGTGACGGTTTGCTTCCGGTCACCGGGTTTGGTCCAGCGCGATTCCAACACCTTGCCCTCGGCATCCAAGGCGGCAACTTGTACTGGCAAGGCCAGCTTGCCTTGTTGCTGGACGGTCACCTGCGTGGTGCTGCCGGAGGTAGAAACATGCGCTACATGCGCATCTGGAATAGTGGTGGACGGCAGCAGTTCCTGGAAAAACCACCCCAACGGCTCTCCCGTGGATTTCTCCAAAATGGCCTGTAATTCCTCGGGCGCCGGGTGCCGGAACTGCCATTGCTGGTAATACGCCTGCATGGCGCTGTCAAAACGGGCGGTGCCCAGGTACTTCTCCAGGTATTGGAACAGTTGGGCCATCTTCAGGTAAACGCCGGTGCCGTAGTTAAGCGTTCTGAACTGTATGGCGGGTGCAGTAATGGGCTGGTCCAAACCTCGGCTCGCCGCCGATAAATAAGCCGGGTTGTCAATGGCGGCCGGGGGCAAATCATTTACCCCAAAGAACTTCCCGAAGGCATTGGTGTTCACCTCGCTGGAAACCATGCCCGCATATTTGTTTCGCAGCGCCTTGGTCCGGAATTCATAGTACGAGTTGATGCCCTCGTCCAGCCAGGGGTGTTCGCGCTCGTTGCTGCCCAGGATACCGTAAAACCAATTGTGGCCCACCTCGTGGATAATGGCCTCGGGCTCGGTAACGGTGACCATGGGGTACTCCATGCCGGCGCCGGCGCTCAAAGCTGCATCTACCGCCGTGGCTTGGGAATACGGGTAATCGCCCAGCCAAAGGGAGTAGGAATACACCGCATCGTCTATCTCGTGCGCCCTTTTGAGCCATTGATTTGCCTCGCGGTTGGTAAACAGCAGCCACGTGGTCACGTTGCGTTTAGAGTACGGCAGCGTCACCTGGCTTTTCAGCACGTTGAACCGTTTATCCGCGAACCACGCGAAGTCATGGATGCGGTCTTGCCGGTAATGCAACGTTTTAGTCTGATTTGCCGAGGGCGGGAAGTCCAGATCTTCTTCTCTAAATTCCTTTTTGGCGGCTGTCACCTGCGCCAGGCTGTCCATACGCGCGCGTTCCTTGGGGTTCTGCAGTTCACCGGTCGCGCCCACAGTATAGTTGGCCGGCAGCGTGATACGCACGTCAAACGACCCGAACTCCGAGTAAAACTCGCCCTGGTCCAAATACGGCATCGGGTGCCAACCCTTCTGATCAAACACCGCCGGTTTGGGGTACCACTGCGAGACCTGGTACGATTGCCCCACATGCCCCAACCTTGAAAAAGAATCAGGCAATTTCACCTGAAACGGTGTACTGATGGTGATGCGGCCACCCGGCGCTAGCGGCTGGTTCAGTGTCAGCTTCGCGATGTCTGGTTTCTTTGCATCCAACTCCCAGTGCACGTTTTGACCATCTATTTTGAAATCCAGCCCCGAAATGGAGCCGCGGCTTTCTTTTCTGGCGAAGTGAAATTCGTCCTCGTCATTCAACAATTGCTGCCGCGCGAAAGCGGTTTTACGGTCCTGGTAGGCGTTGGGCCACAGGTGGAAGTACAGGAACGTGAGGGTCTCCGGCGAGTGGTTCACGTATTCAATCTGCTCAGAGGCGGTAAGCGTGTGCTGTTCATCATCCAGCGTCACGTCAATGGTATAGTTCACCTCCTGTTGCCAGTAAGGCTTCTGGGCGAGGGCAAGGATAGGCAGCAGAAACAAACAGGAGAGAAGAAGGCGGTAGCGGTAGCGGTAGCGCATGGGCAAAATCAGGGGTTTGCCTGAAAAGTACGATATTTAGGGAATATTGCCGGATTCTGTAGACTAAGCTTCTACAAACTTGCCCCATATATTATGTTTTGCCGGCGCAACCCCTTATTTTAGATGTTTATAGGCTGATTTTTTGAAAACAAGCCTGAAACGGAAGCTTCTCTCTAGATACCCTTATCTCAATCTTCTTTAGTATTGAATTTACCTCTACCCAACATGAACGCATACAAGAAATGGGCTGCGGCGTTGTCGCTGGTGGCTCTTGCGCAAATGACGCAGGCCCAAACCGCTAACCTGCATGCCCAGATTGACCAGCTCGCGAATAAACTGGAGCCCAAAGTCATCCAATGGCGCCGCGATTTCCATCAGAACCCTGAGCTCAGCAACCGCGAAGTAAAAACCGCCGAGAAGATTGCCAAACACCTCAAAAGCCTGGGGCTGGAGGTGAAAACCGGCATAGCCAAAACCGGCGTGATTGGTATCCTCAAAGGTGGTCAGCCCGGCCCCGTGGTAGCCCTCCGCGCCGATATGGACGCCTTGCCCGTGACCGAGCGCAACAGCCTGCCCTTCGCCTCTAAAGTGCGTACTACTTTCAATAACCAGGAGGTAGGTGTAATGCACGCCTGCGGCCATGACACGCACGTGGCCATGCTCATGGGCGCCGCCGAGATCCTGGCCCAAAACAAGAAAGACATCAAAGGCACCATAAAATTCATCTTCCAGCCCGCTGAGGAAGGTGCTCCCGCCGGTGAGGAAGGCGGTGCCGATGTCATGGTAGCCGAAGGTGCGTTAGAGAACCCCAAAGTAGACGCCATTTTCGGACTGCACATTAACTCCGCTACGGAGGTGGGTACCCTCAAATACCGTCCGCAGGGCACCATGGCTAGCTCCGATAACTTCAAAATCAAAGTGAAAGGCCGCCAGGCGCACGGCGCGTACCCATGGATGAGCGTGGACCCTATTGTGGTATCGGCGCAGATCATCAACGGCATCCAGACCATTGTGAGCCGCCAGATGGAACTCACCAACGAGGCCGCTGTGATCACCGTGGGCGCTATCCATGGTGGGGTAAGAACCAACATCATCCCCGAGGAAGTGGAGATGATCGGGACCATCCGCTCCCTGGACCCCAAAATGCAGGACCAACTCCACGAGAAACTGCGCCGCACCGCCGAGATGATTGCCGCTAGTTCCGGCGCCACCGCCACCGTGGAGATCGTGAAAAACACGCCCATCACCTACAACCATGAAGCCCTGACCGCGCACATCCTGCCCACCTTACAGACCGTAGCCGGCCAGCAGAATGTACTGTTCACGAAAGCCGTGACCGGCGCCGAGGACTTTGCCTACTATCAGCAGAAAGTACCGGGCGTGTTTGTGTTCGTAGGCGGCATGTCCAAAGGCCAGGACCCCACCAAAATCCCAGCCCACCATACCCCGGACTTCATGATTGACGAAAGCGGCCTGAAGCTAGGCGTCCGCACCCTGGCTTACCTAGCTGTGGATTACCTGAATAATCCGTTGAAGAAGTAAGCTAATACTTAGGTTGAAGTGCCCTGTTTAGTAGCTGTTTTTAAGAAAATGGCTGCTAAACAGGGCGCTTTTATGTCCAGTAATTTAAATTCCTTGAAATAATGTAGGGGCAATCCCTTGTGGTTGCTCTTAGCGGTACCGAACGCCTTTCAGTTGAATCAATGAAATCTGCGGAGCAATGCGAATGGGCAACCACAAGGGATTGCCCCTACATAGGAATGGTGTACTGAAACCACTTCATGCCTTCTGTAACTGAACCATCTCCACCTAAGGGCGTACCTGTTTAGAGCCTCTTTTCGAAGAAGAAGCCTCAAAACAGGAACAGCATGGCACAGCAGGTCAGTGATTTTATAGTAGAACGCCTTCATCAATGGGGCGTGAACCGCATGTTCGGATATCCCGGCGATGGCATCAATGGGGTGATGGGTGCCCTGGACCGGGCCGATGGCAAGGTGAAGTTCATCCAGGTCCGGCACGAGGAATTGGCCTCGCTTATGGCCTGCGCACACGCCAAGTTCGCCGGCGAGGTGGGCGTTTGTTTGGCTACATCGGGACCGGGGGCTATCCATTTGCTCAACGGGTTGTATGATGCCAAACTGGACCATCAGCCGGTAGTGGCGCTGGTGGGGCAGAAAGCCCGCACGGCTTTGGGCGGACACAGCCAGCAGGAAGTTGATCTCATGGCGCTTTTCAAAGACGTAGCCAGCGAGTTCATCCAAATGTCCACCGAGCCCAGCCAGGTGCGGCACCTCATTGACCGCGCCATCCGTATTGCCAAAGACCAGCGCACCGTTACCTGCGTCATCCTGCCCAGCGATGTACAGGAATTAGAGTACCAAGAACCGGAGCACAAACACGGAACTGTGCACTCGGGCATCGGGTACCTGCCACCGCGGGTGCTGCCCCGCGACGAAGATTTGCTGAAAGCTGCCGAGGTACTGAATGCCGGCCAAAAAGTAGCCATTCTGATTGGTGCCGGGGCGAAAGATGCCGCCGAGGAAGTAACGGAAGTTGCTGAAGTACTAGGAGCCGGCGTGGCCAAAGCCTACCTCGGCAAAGCCGCCCTGCCAGATGATCTACCCTTTGTGACCGGCGCCATTGGGTTCTTCGGGACGGAGGCCAGTCACCAGATGATGGCCCATTGCGATACGCTGCTCATGATAGGCTCCAGCTTCCCGTACGCCGAGTTCCTGCCCAAAGAAGGTCAGGCCCGCGGCGTGCAAATTGACCTGGACGGCCGCATGCTCAGCATCCGCTATCCCATGGAAGTGCCGCTCATCGGTGACAGCTCCGAAACTCTGCGCGCGCTCTTGCCGCTGCTGCAACGAAAAGAAGACCGTACCTGGCGGCAAACCATCGAGCAGAACATCCAGAACTGGGAAAAGCAGTTAACCCAGGAAGCGAGCCACCCGGCCAATCCCGTAAACCCGCGCTTGGTGTTCCAAAAGCTGTCTCCGCGTCTGCCGGAGAACTGCATCCTAGCCGCCGATTCGGGTTCTTCTTCCAGTTGGACCGCCCAATATCTTAAGATAAGAGAGGGTATGAAGTTCTCGGTTTCCGGTACTTTGGCCACCATGGGCTGCGCCTTGCCGTACGCCTTGGCCGCCAAGTTTGCTTTCCCTGATCGGGTTGCGTTTGCCTTGGTAGGCGATGGAGCCATGCAGATGGGCAGCACCGAGGAACTATTGACCGTCCAGAAATACTACCGCCAATGGGCCGATCCGCGCCTGATTGTGTTGGTGCTCAACAACCGCGACCTCAACTTCGTGACCTGGGAGCAGCGCATGAACGAAGGCAATCCCAAGTTCGAAGATTCCCAAAAACTGCCGGATTTCAACTACGCCGCCTACGCCGAGAGCATTGGTCTGATTGGCATCCGGATAGAAAGTCCAGACCAGATTGACGCCGCCTGGGAAGCCGCCTTGAAAGCAGATAGACCCGTAGTCGTAGACGCGCTCACCGACCCCGAGATCATGCCCATCACCCCGCAAGTTGCCGCTAACTTTGCCCAGAATATTGCCGAAGCCATTGAAAAAGGAGACACCGCCGCCGAACAGCGCCTGGAGGAACCATTGAAATCTGCCGTAGACGAAGCCCAGAAGAAATCAGAAGGCTAATGATTCGTTTCGGGGCTTATTTCTAGAAAACAGCCCCGAAACGGTTAGGTGTGTTTGATAGTTTCTCCGCTGGCGCGAGCCTCCGGCTCGTGTCCGCACGCATTGCTGAGAACGCACCTTACCAAAATGTCATCCTGAAAGAACCTTGAGAGCAAACGATAGTGTGGTTCCTACAGCGCCTTTTTAGCTCGCCCCCAAGTTCCTTTCATGATGACAATAGGGGAGAGTTCCTGTAAAACCAGACAGAATACCTGAACTCTGAAAAGTAGGAAATAGAAGGTTCCAAAATGCGTGCGGACACGAGCCGGAAGCTCGCGCCAGCGATAATCAGCGATATTCCTCAAATTAATGGTTATGCTCTTTCCAAAAGTAGTTACCCAACGCTGGTGCTAAAATTCCTTTTCCCGATTGGCTGGTGTACTTTTGTGTTTTCAAGCTGATTCCTAGAAATCAGCAGCTAACCAAAAGAGACCTAATGCTTTCTCATAAATCACTTTTATTTCTCCTGACCTCTTTCCTAGGCCTATCACTCGTCAGTTTTGCGCAACCAACCGGGCCCCAAAACCAGATAGACCAACTCGCCGATAAGGTGGAACCCAAAGTCATACAGTGGCGCCGCGATCTTCACCAGAACCCTGAGTTGGGCAATTTTGAGGTGAAGACCGCTGAGAAAATTGCGAAGCACCTCAAAGCCTTGGGCCTGGAAGTGAAAACCGGTGTGGCCAGAACCGGCGTGGTAGGCATTCTCAAAGGCGGTCAGCCCGGTCCTGTGGTGGCTTTGCGCGCCGATATGGATGCGCTGCCGGTGGTAGAAAATAACACCCATAACCTGCCGTTCGCCTCTAAGGTGAAAACCACGTTTGAAGGGCAACAGGTGGGCGTTATGCACGCTTGCGGCCATGATGCGCACGTAGCCATGCTCATGGGCGTGGCCGAGGTGCTCAGTGGCATGAAGAAAGACCTCAAAGGCACCGTGAAGTTTGTCTTCCAACCGGCAGAGGAAGGCTCTGCTCCCGGTCAGGTGGGCGGCGCAAAATTGATGGTGCAGGAAGGTGTGCTGGAAAGCCCTAAAGTAGACGCTATGTTCGGGCTACACATTAGGTCAGACGTGGAGGTGGGCACCATTACCTATCGGCCACAGGGCATGATGGCTAGTTCAGATAACTTCAAGATTACCGTGAAAGGGCAGCAGTCGCACGGCGGAACGCCTTGGATGGGCGTGGACCCGGTGGTGACTTCGGCTTACATTGTGACAGCGCTGCAAACCATTGTGAGTCGGCAGGTGGATGTGACCAACGCAGCGGCCGTTTTGACGGTAGGTGCCATTAACGGTGGGGTTCGGGCTAATATCGTGCCTAGTCAGGTGGAAATGATTGGGACTATCCGGGCGTTGGACGTGTCTATGCAACAGCAAATTCACGAACGCCTTAAGAAAACCGCCACCAGCATCGCCACAGGCGCGGGTGCCACCGCTGAGGTTTCAATCCAGGAGATGACGCCGGTTACCTATAACCACGAGGCTCTGACTGCGCACATGCTGCCCTCGTTGCAGCGCGTGGCCGGCACGAACCAGGTGAAACTCACCAAGCCCGTGACCATTGCCGAGGACTTTGCCTATTTCCAGCAGAAAGTGCCAGGATTGTACCTGTTCCTGGGCGGAATGCCTAAAGGTGCGGATGTTACCAAAGCGCCAGCGCACCATACGCCTGATTTCTACATTGAGGAAAGCGGTTTGAAACTGGGGGTACGTGCCCTGGCTAACTTGGCCGTGGATTACCTGAACAATCCCCTGAAATAACTTGTTTCAAAGCTACTTTGGGGAAAACATCCTCAAAACCGTTTGCCCACCTCTGCCCTCCAAGGAGGGGAATGCCTTGTTCAAGTTTGAAACTTTGAATCCAACGTGCAGCGGAAATCGCCTCCTTGGAGGGACAAGGGTGGGTTTACATCCACAGAGAATTTTTTACACATCACCATTCATACCAAAAAACAACCTTGAAACTAGCATTAGTGACTTATGAGGCCATCCACAGCTATGGCTCCTTGAGCGGCAGCGAAGACGGCGTCCTGATGGATTACCTCACCTCTAAAGGAATTGACATCACCCTGGAAGACTGGCATGACCCTGCTGTAAACTGGGAGCAATATGACCTGGCGGTTTTTAAATCGCCGTGGGATTACTTCGACAAGTTTCCAGCTTTTTGCGCCTGGCTGGACCGTATGGAAGCACTGGGCATCCGCACCCTTAACCCCATCTCTACCATTCGTTGGAACGCCGACAAGCATTACCTGCTGGAAGTGGAGAAAGCCGGACTGCCCATCGTGCCTACTGCCTTACTCAAAAGAGGAACTGCCGTAGAGTTGGCGCAGTACTTCACCCAGTTCCAAACTGATAAGCTCATCATCAAGCCCTGCGTGAGCGGCGGCGCGAAAAACACGTTCATTGTGTCTCTGGACGAAGTGGAAGAAGTAAAGCCTAAACTTGAGGAATTACTCAGAGCCGAAGATTTCCTGGCTCAGCCTTTCATGCCGCAAATTCAGGAAGAAGGCGAGTGGTCGTTCCTGTTCTTCAACGGCCAGTACAGCCATTGCCTGCTGAAGTCTGCCAAGTCCGGTGACTTCAGAGTGCAGCATTTCTTTGGAGGCACCATTCATCCGCAGGAAGCACCGGCTAATCTGCTGGCGCAGGCCCAGATCATGGTCAACCAGTTTGCCGATGATTGCCTGTACGCCCGCGTAGACGGCGTAGTGGTAGGCGAGGAACTGCAACTGATGGAACTGGAGCTGATTGAGCCGTTCCTGTACCTGCACACGCATCCAGATTCGCTGGAAAACTACTACCAAGCTTTGGTACAGATGATGGAAGAAGTTCCTTCTTCGGTTTCTTAGCCAATTTCTGGAAAGTGGGCCTAAAACAGAAACTCCTCCCTGGCTTTGACCGGGGAGGAGTTTCTGTTTCAATGTAAGCTTCAAAGTTATCAAGTCCTTCTACTGTCTATGGCTGTTTTGTAACTAGGTTTTCTTTTTGGGAAGAGAATATACATTTGCTTTGTAGGGGCAATCCCTTGTGGTTGCCCTTTACGTTTGCTATCGTAAGTGGGCAACCACAAGGTGCCCCTACTCAAACACTTTATCGCCCTCTTGAGAGAGTTGAATCCCAAGTTCTCGTTAGTCAGGCTTACCCAAACAGGTTGATGCTCATACCGCCGTCTACGGCAATGCACTGGCCGGTAATGTACGCAGCGGCCGGCATGCACAGAAATGCTACGGCCGAGGCCACATCCTCGGGGTTCCCGATGGTGCGGGTAGGGGTGCGGCTCAACACGCTTTCTAGGTACTCCTGGTTGTGCAGCACCTGGTCAGCTAGCGGCGTTCTGATGTACCACGGCGCTACGCAGTTCACCCGGATGCCGTCTGGTGCCCACTCACCCGCCAGGTTCTTGGAGAGCTGCACCAGCGCAGCCTTCGTCATGCCGTAGATGGCGCCGGTGCGCACGTGACCCAAACCTGCCACCGAGGAGACGTTCACCACATTGCCTTGTGGGGATGCTTTCAAAAACGGATGGGCTAATCGGCACAACTCAAAGGCCGAGGTGAGATTGGTATTCAGTAAATAGCTGTATTCTTCGGGCGTGTATTCGCCTATTTTCTTCCGGATGTTGGTGCCCACGTTGTTCACCAGGATGTCCAGCGTGCCCCAGGTGTTCTCCACCAATTGCAGAAGGTTATGCCGGTCGGCGGGTTGGCTTACGTCGGCTACCATGCCAGAGGCTTTCAGGCCCCGGGCGCGCCAATCGGTCACGGCTTGGTTTACCTCCATTTCCTTGCGGGCTACAATCAGTACCTCGGCCCCAAAGGAAAGCAACTCCTCGGCAATGGCGGCGCCTATACCTTTGGTGCCTCCGGTAACCAGGGCCCGGCGGCCCTCTAAATTCCAACGGTTATTCTGCATTTGCTTATAGTAGATAGAGATGGATTTGGAAAGGTAAGTGTACGCAGAATTTACCAAACCGTGAAGGCCTTGAGGTAGCCTCTTTTAAGTCTGGCGCTTAAAGAGCTCAGATTCAGTTAATAATGTGTGGCATAAATGAAAAATGGCTTCCCTAGGGAAGCCATTTTTCTATGAGGCATACTGATCAAATCATCTCGCCAGAAGTATCCGCTTGATGGTTGTCTTACCAGCTACGGTTATGCGGCAGAGGTAAACGCCATTGGGGTGATTACTTCCGTCAAACTCGTATTCGTAAGCTCTTCCTGGCTCAGCACTGCCGGTATGCAGGGCCTTCACCAATTGACCTTGCATGTTGTAGATCTCCAGGCTCACTTTTTCCTCGCTTGCCACAGAGAAACCGACCATTGCTTTGTGAATGAAAGGGTTCGGGCTTGCGGTAAATGATGCTAGCGTTAAGTCTGGAGTAGTGGTGGTTGAGACCATTGGCACCGGAGTAGGCGCTGTGTAAGGGATTAGGCTCGTGCCGGGAATAGTCTGCATGGTTCCGTCCGGCATGGTCCAGGCCACGATGAGGTGGTCGTTGAACTGGAACTCGCGCATGACGGCCTCAATGTAGTAGCGCCGCCCGGCCTCCAGCATTATGGGCTCCGACTGCTGGCTGGGGTTGGCGGTGTAGACGCCGGGCGGCACGGCTGCCCGCAGGAAGGCGATGCGGCGCTTGTTGGCCGGGTTGTCGTCGGTGCTGAGCATGAGCTCGGCCCGGTCGTCGGCGGCCAGGTGGAAGCGGTACATGCCCGTCACCGGCACGCAGAGGTAGCCCCGCACGCGGGCGAAGTAGTTCTCGCCCACGTTGGCCGGCACGGAGAAGGAGGAGAGCGTGCTGGTGCTGGTGGGCGCCAGATGGGTGGGGATCTGCTCCAGCTCCACCCTCCGGTCAGACACGTTGGCCCAGAACTCGTACGTGATAGAACCAGAACCGGCGCAAACTGGTGGGGCAGGGGTGTAAGGGATCAGGTTCGCGCCGGGGATGGTCTGCATGGTTCCGTCCGGCATGGTCCAGGTCACGGTGAGGTGGTCGTTGAACTGGAACTCGCGCATGACGGCCTCAATGTAGTAGCGCCGCCCGGCCTCCAGCATGATGGGCTCCGACTGCTGGCTGGGGTTGGCGGTGTAGACGCCGGGCGGCACGGCTGCCCGCAGGAAGGCGATGCGGCGCTTGTTGGCCGGGTTGTCGTCGGTGCTGAGCATGAGCTCGGCCCGGTCGTCGGCGGCCAGGTGGAAGCGGTACATGCCCGTCACCGGCACGCAGAGGTAGCCCCGCACGCGGGCGAAGTAGTTCTCGCCCACGTTGGCCGGCACGGAGAAGGAGGAGAGCGTGCTGGTGCTGGTGGGCGCCAGATGGGTGGGGATCTGCTCCAGCTCCACCCTCCGGTCAGACACGTTGGCCCAGAACTCGTACGTGATAGAACCCGTGTTGGAGCAAGCAACGGGTGTATCATTGCTCCTCACCATAAACCTTTGAATAACCGGAGTGGCTGCTGCATACTCTCCATTACCCGCCTGCATTGCTTGAACTACAACTTCTCCCGCCATACCAGTAAGGGTTATTGTATTGCCGCTGATGGTTGCCGGGCCAGAAAGAATAGTAAAGGTTACCGGTAAACCCGAGCTTGCGGTAGCACTTATGGTAAAAGGCGCATCTCCTACATTCTTGCTGGCAATAGGGGCAAAATCAATAGTCTGGGTCTTCTTGTTCACCCAATTGATGGTGGCGTTGGCAGTAACTGTTCCAGAAGAAGCCACTATGTTATCTGTGCCGGCGTTGTTCCCGGTATAACAGAATTGCGCCTGCCCGCTGGTGTTGGTGGTGGCAAAGCCAGTTTGGGCATTAGCACCGGTTATGGCAAAGTCTACCCTAACTCCGGCAACAGGGTCACCGTTCTGATCAGTTGCGGTAGCCACCATGCAGTGTTCTGTACCTACAGTGGCAGTAGTACCCCCTTGCAAGTTGATGGTAATAGTCCTTACGGTGGCTACTGGTGCCAAGGACTGTCCGCCTGGGTAGCCGTAAGAGTCATAAGAGTCAAAGCCATACACAAAGGCACCAAACGGAGATCCTCCACCCGTCAGGTTATGGGTACCGGCACTAATTGTCAACTGCGCTCCAGAAAAACCACTACTGCCAATGGCAGTAAATCTGTCAGCAGGAATGACTGTCCCGTTGTGCCGGATAGAGCCCACCGCCGCAGTAGGTGCCACTACGTTAATGAAGTTGGAGCTGAAGCCGGTTGCCGGAGTTGCGACCGTGTAACTCCCTAGGAATTGCTCATAAGGCGGTATAAGCATCATGAACGGATCTGAGGTTACATTGTCAAATGAGCTGGAATTTGAATATTGAGCAACTAATATGGGCTGATCTGCCGTTATTTGAGATGACCCAACAATTATTCTCTCATGGAACTGGCCTTTGTTTAACGTGGCAACAGTGGCGCCGTTTACCATTACTTTGGTATTGTCAACTGAGGCGAGTATCCTAAAGGTATCGCCGTTTCGTCGGGTGGCAAGTGGTACGGTCACAAATTGCTTTCCCCAGGCTGAGGTAGGAGGTAACTGCTCCACAATATAATCGCAGGCAACAAAGCCTGCAGGTATATTGGCGCACCCGTGGCCCCCAAAAACTCCCACCGGCTGGGTGGCCGTTATAAGTGAACCACTCAAGTCATTGGGTGAAGAGCCGGTGTTTATAAGCAAATAGGTTTCCCCCTGATTCAAGGTGACGTTATAGGGTACTCCAGCCACCCGTGTGCCTGTAGTCACGGTAGGAGTAATGGTGACTACTGTTCCATTTACCGTGGCTACAACCGCAAATTGGGTCTGATTTACTACGTTAACATTTTTATAACCCAGGTTAATGTATTCTTTCCCAAGTATATCTGTAGGCAATGCTAAAAACGCATCTGTGGTTGCCTGCTCTCTGTTCAACCCGTAAATGGTTACCTCTGACTGAGCTGTAACATGAATTCCCCGGTTTTGAACTACGTTAGACTGCGTTAGCTGGGCGGTGGTAGGTAAACTAACTGAGGTGATAGTGCCAGGCGTAACCGTGAAATTGGCACTGAAGCTTAACCCTGGAATGGTTACTATGCCCGTGGTAGCCACATCTCCGGTAATGAACAAAGTAAGTGCACTGCCACCTTGATAATTGCCCGGAAATGCTAACCAAAAGTCACGTCCTTTACTGTCTGGAGCAGGAGTTTGCGCAAACGAAGTAGATGTCCCTATAATGAGCAGTAGGAGACTTGTTAACCAGAATTTCACTATTAATTGCGTAAAGTGTTTCATGAGATCTATTAAGGTTAAAGTTTAACATAGTTTATTTTTATTATTTGAAAGAATTATGGAAAATTGAGAAGTAACCAATTAGGGTGTGGTAACTAATATGTTCTTTAGATTTACTTTAGTTATGTCTGCCTTATAGGTTGGAATCGCTTTATCTGAAAATGTGACACATTCTTTCACCTTTATTTGATCGCAATCAGATTGGTAGGTTTCGCCTGGCAGCAGTTCCAGTTCCTTCAATCCAGTATATCCTTCTCTTTCTTCCGGTATCTGTTTCGTATGGTATGCTTCTTTCCAGGATATTCTGACCTTCTCTTTGTGTGTGTTGTCGAACTTCAGGTAAACTACTCCCCTGTTGTTACAGGAACTGATCTGGTAGTATATTTTAACTCCTTTCACTTCCGAGTGAAATTCCCACTTGCTTTCCTCTTTAGGAACTGGAGTTGGTTTAAGGGTAAAAGTGTGCCCAGAAGTTAGAGTAAACAGTACAACCAGACTGCAGAAGAAGCTCAAGCGGTTAATTCGGGATAGCTTTTTAGATGTATCCATATAAATAATAAATAAACTTTTTAGTAAGGTTTAAAAATCTGAGTGAGCAAAGCAGGTGTCTGCCTATTTACTTTGAGGTAAGCAGATAAAGGAAGTGCGTCAAAATGTTTGGCCGTGAATAGGGCAAACATTTTGATGTTAGTAAATGAATTTCAATCTAATTCTTCTTAAATAGAGCTGTTTGACATTGTCATACAGCTAATAGGGGCTGTTTACCTAGTATAGTAAGTCCTTTTTATGTATATGATTGAAAGTAGAATATTAATTAATGGGATATTCTTGTGCGTAATCAATGATTATGGAGATTGATATTTGAAGGGCAAGTAATTATTAATGCACTACTATTGGTCTCATATCTTAATACAAGGTCAAAACATATAGGTTAGATATGAGAAAATACGTGCTAAGCAGTTACGGCATTATGAATCAGTAATGCAAGTAGTAGAGAAGGAGAGAGTTATTAATAGATAAGGTGATATAATGATAAAGTCCATAGTATTAGATTTTAGAAATAAATACCAGTAAACCATTTTGCATGACTTACTAAAAGACCATCAATGAAAACGACAGATCAATATTGATCTGTTCTGGTAGTTCCTTTGGATTACAGTTCCAACCAAAGAATAACTAAGTGTTATTGCTTCTTTTAGTATAGTCCCAAGTTCATGGATAGGTTTGTAGCTACACCTATCCATGTAAAAGATTAAAGGATTACACTACTTATTACAACCAGCTAACTACTAAGTATTGTTAACTAATACAATAAATTCAATCTAAAGAACTTTAGCCGACAACTAATCCCAAGTATTTGGAACACTCCTTAGATTATTGATAGGAGCACTAACGCGATTTCTGATGTAAAGGTAAATTTTAATTTAACTTTGTCAATATATTTTTTAATTATTTCCTTATACCGGAGGTTTTTAGATGAAAATACTAAAAAGTAAGTATCTATTTAAGGTTGATTTAGCTTTATAAGGTACTTTTTGCTTGTGCTCCATTCAAACAAATTGTGATCAACAATCCTTTGAGTAGTTTGGTTAAGAACGACTTAAATATGATTGGTAGGGACTATAGTCAGATTTTTAAGGAAAACAAAAAAGCCGACCTCGTAGAGGTCGGCTTTTTTGGAACTAAAACTATGGAGTAACTTATACCAAGTGGTATTAGCTTCTTTTTTCTTTGATACGGGCGGCTTTACCAGAAAGGCCTCTCAGGTAGAACAAACGGGCTCTTCTAACTTTACCTCTGCGGATAACCTCGATTTTGTCAATGTTTGGAGAAAGAAGCGGGAAAATACGCTCAGTTCCGATTTGGTTAGACACTTTTCTTACAGTGAAAGTCTCGCTGGCACCGGAGTTTCTGCGTTGCAATACCACTCCTTGGAATTGCTGGATACGCTCTTTGTTACCTTCACGGATTTTTACGTGAATATTCACTGTGTCGCCAGCAGCAAAAGTAGGAATTGAGGCACGCTTCTCTGTGTATTCCTGCTCTACTAATTTGATTAAATCGCTCATGACTATAATATAGTGTCTTTTTATCTGCAAAATTCGGAGTGCAAATATAGACGTTATTTTTCTAAATGTAACTTAAAACTACTAATTTTTTTCCTCGCGCAACAAATCAGGTCGTAGTTGCTGGGTACGCTGCACGGCCTGTTCAAAGCGCCACTCTTCCACCTTGGGCGTATTGCCCGAGAGTAAGATGTCTGGCACAGTATGTCCTTCAAAGTCAGCGGGCCGTGAGTACACCGGTGGTGCCAAAAGGTTATCTTGAAAAGAGTCTGACAAAGCGCTGCTTTCATCGTTCAACACGCCCGGAATTAACCGGATGAGCGAATCGGCCAGCACCGCAGCCGCCAGTTCTCCGCCGGAGAGTACATAGTCTCCTATGCTGATCTCGTGGGTCACAAACAGATCGCGCACGCGCTGGTCTACGCCTTTGTAGTGGCCGCACAGAATGATGATGTTCTTCAGCATAGACAACCGGTTAGCCATGGGTTGGTTTAGCGTCTGGCCGTCTGGGGTCATGTAGATCACCGCATCATAGTTGCGTTCTGCCTGTAGCTCCCTAATGCATTTAGCAATAGGCTCTACCATGAGCACCATGCCGGCGCCTCCGCCAAAGGCGTAGTCGTCAATCTGGCCGTGCTTGTTGATGGCGTATTTCCGAAGGTCGTGTAAATGCACTTCTACCAGTCCTTTGTCCTGGGCTCTTTTTAGAATAGAGTGGTCAAAAGGGCCCGAAAGCAGGTGGGGTTGGCACGTGATGATATCAAACCGTGTCATCATCTTCGTCTTCCTCACCTTCCAAAGGCGGTTCTTCTAACATACGGTTAGAAGGTTGGGTGTACACTTCCAGCAGGCCCTCGGGCAGGTTCACGTAAATTTTGCGCTCCTCTTTGTTCGTACGCAGCACAATCTCGTCCTGAACCGGAATAAGCACCTCATGGCCCTGGTACTCCATGGCCAACAGATCTTGATTAGGCAGGTCAAAGAAGGTCTGCACCGTGCCCAGTTCGCCCAGTTGCTCATCTACTACCGTATAGCCAATCACCTCATGGAAGTAGAACTGGTCTTCTTCCAACTCGGGTAGTTGGTTCAAAGGTAGGTAAATGGCGGTGCCTTTGAGTTTCTCGGCATCGGCTACGGTTTTCACATCCTCAAACTTGATGATGCTGCGGCCACGGTCCTGCGGATTAAGGTCATCAATGAAAAAAGGAACCAGCTTCCCGTTGATTAACAGGAAAACTGATTCCAATTCATCGTACTCTTCCGGAAAGTCAACGTCAAAAAACGCGACTACCTGGCCTTTGGTGCCATGCGTCTTCATAATGTACCCCAGCTGGAAGCAGGCGTCTAACGTCATGGCTTGTAAAATTAAGCTTGGGCTTCTTCAGTCGCGTCAGCAGCAGGAGCATCACCTTCGGCAGCAGGAGCTTCTTCGGTTGCTTCTGGAGCAGGAGCATTCTTCAAACGGATCGCCTCAGCACGAGCAGCGTTTACTCTAGATTCAGCCTCTAAAGCAGCTTGTCTCTGCGCGGCTTTGTCGCTTCCCAATTTCTCTACTTTACCAGATATTTTGGCTTCTTTGGCGGCTTTCCACTCAGCATAGCGGGCATCGGCCTGCTCTTGCGTTACGGCACCTTTCAATACACCAATCTGTAAGTGTTTTCTGAACATAACACCGGTGTAAGAAAGCATGGCTTTCACGGTGTCAGTTGGTTGCGCACCTTTCAATACCCAATCCAACGCTTTGTCTTCGTTGAAGTTGATAGTGGCAGGGTTGGTTTGCGGGTTGTACGTACCCAATTTCTCGATGAAACGACCATCACGTGGTGAACGAGCATCTGCAACCACGATATCATACATCGCAGCTTTTTTGCGGCCTCTGCGGGCCAGTCTGATTTTAACAGCCATAGTAAACTTTGTTAACGCGCCGGATCCCGTCCGGCATTGGGGTGCAAATGTACGGGAATAATTTTGAAAGTGCTAATAGATTGATGATGAGAATATTTGTGGAAACTGTTTTGAGCCTGTTTTCCGGGAGATATGTCTAATCAGTGCTGCTTTATAGAAAAGAAAGGCCTTGGCAAATACACCAAGGCCTTTCTTTTGTATAACGAATTAGTAGAGAGATTATGCTCTGGCTTTCTTCAGCTTGATAATACCCAGTTTATCTAAAGTCCAGATTACCGGATACGTAGGATCTACTTCCCACCATTTCACCCCGAAGTTCACGCGGTTAGGCAGCTTATGATGATTGTTCTGGAACAGTTCGCCACCAGTCAAAAAATCGAAGAAAAGAGAGTTCTTAGATCTGTCATTGTTGTCAAAGTTCTGGTAGCCGTATTTGTGGCCGCTCCAGTTCACAATGGCTCCGTGCAGAGGACCCATCAAAAAGTGTAAGGGCAGTAACAGATACATCCACCACTGCGTGGCGAAATTGATATAGAATACTACGTAAAATGTACCCCAAACCAAACGGGAAACCCAGTGGTCGCCAATGCTTTCTACCAGGCGCCATACCGGGTAATTGCCGTCAAAACGCATTTCGGGTTCTACACGGTTCTTCAAGACATCATTGTAAATGTTTTTGGTCTTCCACATCATGGTGAAAGCGTTGCTGGAGAAGTGCGGGGAGTGTGGATCACGCTCAGTATCAGAGAAAGCGTGGTGCATACGGTGCAGAATAGCATACGCCCGAGGCGATAAGAAGGATGAGCCCTGGCTGATGTAGGTGAACAGGAAAAAGAACTTCTCCCAGAACGCATTCATGGTAAACATTTTGTGAGCGGCGTAGCGGTGCAGGTAAAACGTCTGCACAAACAGCGACAGGTACCAATGGGCTACAAAGAAGAGAAGGATAATCATACTGGATGAAGGCAATTAATGATTTAAGCCGAACAAGGGCAGGCGAATTGAAAACACCCCTGCCGAAAATAAGTTCACAAAGCTACAACGCAAGGAGCAAACCCCGCAAAGCCAAACTTGTAAAATAAATAAAAGTGACGAGAATCATCTTTTTGGGAGTTCTGAGTCTTGAGTGAGAAGGTGGTGTAGGCTTTTTGGGGCTGTTTCTCTGAAAACAATCCAAAAACGGCATCGGAAAGTATGAATTCAGCTATAACTGCTGTTTTCTTTTCGTTTTCCAACCAAAAGAAGCTAGGAAACAGGTAGGGAAAGCTTAAGGTTGGAAGGGCTGCCACGCCGAAATGCGGGGAAGAGGTGCCTGAACGGTGACCCATGTTTTCAGGACAGGGTGTTCAAAGCCAAGTTCGCGCGCGTGCAGGCAGATGCTTTTGTCGGGCATCGGCTCTGGCGCGCCGTATCGAAGGTCGCCCAGGATGGGGCATTTGAGGGAAGCCAACTGGACCCTGATCTGGTGCGGCCTGCCCGTGACGGGTCTTACTTCCACCAGCGATTTTCCTCCAATGCTTTTCAACAAAGAATAACTGAGTTCGGCGCGCTGGCTGCCCGGCTTTTCTGTGGTGAGGGCTTTGGTGGTGTTGCGTTCCGCATCTTTGATGAGCCAATGGACCAGGGTTCCGCTTTCCGGTTGGGGAGTTCGCTGGGTAATGGCCCAATAGACTTTCTGCGTCGTGCGCGTTTTGAATTGCTCGTTTAACCGAGTTAAGGCTTTGGAGGTCTTCGCCAGTAAAACCACGCCACTTACGGGACGGTCCAGGCGGTGCACCACGCCCATGAAAACATTGCCCGGCTTCTGGTACTTCTGTTTGATGTATTCTTTAGCCAATTCAGAAAGCGGCACGTCACCCGTCTCATCGCCCTGCACCAGCACCCCACTAGGTTTGTTAACCACCAGAATATGGTTGTCTTCAAAGAGGACGTCTAACTTGAAGGGGGCAGGCATGGCAGATTTTAGTTCTTTTGTTGTCAGTCCTTAGTTGTCAGAACTTCCTACTGAGAAATGTGGCGTAACGAATTGGCTCTTCATCCATAAAGTACAGAAAAATACATTCGTTTAACGGCTCATTTCTGAAAAAGAACCGCTAAACGGAAAGCTTCCATCTGACAACTAAAAACTGATAACTAATAACTAGTAAGCTTCTTCTTCAGAGGGGAAGTTGAGGGATTTTACGTCTTGGATATAGTTGCTGACAGCGCTGGTAATGGTCTCATGGAGTTCGGCGTAGCGGCGCAGGAAGCGGGGTTTGAATTCTTTGGTGATGCCCAGCAAGTCATGGATTACTAGTACCTGCCCGTCTACGTGCGGGCCGGCCCCAATCCCGATGATAGGAATTTGGAGTTCATCGGCTACGCGTTTGGCCAGGTTGGACGGAATTTTCTCCAGCACAATGGCGAAGCAACCCAGTTCCTGCAGAAGGCGGGCATCAGAGAGAAGTTTCTCGGCTTCAGCCTCTTCTTTGGCACGTACAGAGTACGTTCCGAATTTATAGATAGACTGCGGGGTAAGTCCTAAATGACCCATGACCGGTACGCCCGCGCTTAAGATGCGGGTAATGGAATCTTTGATCTCCTCGCCACCTTCCAGTTTCACGCCGTGGGCACCAGATTCTTTCATGATTCTGATGGCAGAGCGAAGGGCTTCAGAAGAGTTTCCCTGGTAAGAACCGAAAGGCAAGTCTACCACCACAAACGCACGTTTCACACCTCTTACCACCGAAGAAGCGTGATAAATCATCTGGTCCAGGGTAATGGGCAAGGTAGTCTCATGACCAGCCATTACGTTGGAGGCGGAATCGCCTACCAAAAGCACGTCTGTTCCGGCGGCATCCAGTAAAGTAGCCATGGAGAAATCATAGGCGGTGAGCATAGAAATCTTCTCGCCTCTCACTTTCATACTTTGCAGCTGGTGCGTGGTAACAATCTTTACCGCATTCTTATGGACCGACATAATCAATTCGTGTTTTGCCTTGGGCAAAGGTAAGGAGTGAGAAATTAGGAATCAGGAATAAAAACAGAGAAATTCTGGACGAAGAGCATCCGCTGGAATGATTTTATTATACTACTTAGTTCGCTTCTTGAGATTCAGCTTATGTGATTTGCTGTTGCCTTGGCTGCTTTTGGCGTGGATTGATTGTGCATGGGGTTTGCCTGTTGCTGGCGTGGCGTCTGGTTGATGCGGTGCCCTTATACTGAATTGTTGCATGGTTTGCCTCCGTGCGCTCACGGCCGCGAGGCCCCGTCTTCCCCTCGCACACTGCCCTTTCGGCCTGAGAAATTCTTTGCGCTTAGTTTTGATATTCCAGGGCCAAAAGCGAGGCGCGCTCGGGGAAGACTGGAAAGGGGAAAGTAGGTTTGTTATATATTACAAATATTACAAAGTATCATGGTTCAAGTCTGTGACTTGGACCTACCATGACCGGAAGTTTGAAAATTCCGTGAACTATAAAGACAAAGTCGTGATTCTCTCGCTGGGAAGAGTGGGGGCTGCTTCTCAGAAACATCCTGCTATGGCGAACCTTGTTTCTAGGTGTGAAAGTAATTGGAAAATGGGGTTGTTTCTGGCTGGTTTTACGGGAAACAGGCTAAAAACAGAGCGGCCACCTTTTTTGAAGGTGGCCGCTCTGTTTTATTAATAAGGTCTTCCGGTGGCACTGCCGCTGCGCCTGATGCGCAGGTCTTGCAGCAGGGCAGATTTGGCGTTGATGTTGATGGAATAGCGTTGCAACACCCCAAACGGCACCCAGTCTATGGACATCTGCCAGCAATGCAGGTCACGGGTAATGCCAATGTTGGTGTAGCTCAGGATTCTGTTCTTGATATCATAACTGGTGGTGTAATTCACGGCCCATTTCTCGGTGAGGGTGACAGAGCCGTTGATGCCCGCCGAGGTGGCGTTATTGATCAGTTTATCAGTGAGATTGTCTCGGGTGAAGTTAGAGGTCAAGTCCACGGAGAGCGTCCAGGGGATGTTAAATTCCACGTAATCTGCCGCCGTGACGGTACGCTGCAAGGCAGGCAAGTTAGTGGTGGGCGCCGCGCCAGATTCAGTTTGCTGCTTACGGGCCTGTTGGTTGAACTCATACCCGGTGTTGAAGTTGAGGTTCATGAGGCGCGCCAGCCGGAAACCTCCGTCTTCAATCAGGTAGGCGTTTCTTCTGATTCCGTTGACATATTGGTAAGGGTCAAAGCTTCCAGATACGGTCACGCCTACGTTGTTAAATAGACGGGTAGACAGGTTCACGTTGATGTTGGAAAGCTTGAAAGAGTCGGCGGCCATGTTGTAGGAACCGGAGAAGTTGAAGGCGTCAATCAAGCTTACTTTCTTGAAAACACCCGCACTATCGGTTTTTACCTTCATCTCCACGTTGTTACTCACCGAGAAAGAAATGGCGCTGCTCAAGCCCGGCCCCGGTACGTTTCCTTCCAAGCCCTGGAAGCGGGAAAGCAGTTGCGTGTTTCCTAGGCTGTCGCGCTGTACCCGCTGGTAAAAGCCATATTCGGGACGGCCGAAGTCAGGGCGCCAGTTGTAAGAAATGTTAGGCGTAATGGTGTGCCGAATGGCTTCGACCTTCTTTCCTTTGATCTGGGCAATGCCGTACAAGTTAGTGGAAAGGGAAACGCCGCCTTGGTACTGGTAGGTGCGGTGCAGTCCTTTCAGGGTGTCTACCGCCAGTAAGTTTGACCCCGGAATGTTGCGGTACGTGTATTTTTTGGTGAACCAGCTTTCACTGTAGCTCACGCCGGGCGTCAGTTTGAAATGCTTGAAAAGGCTAACGGTTCCCAGCGTAAGCGGAATGTCATGGTTGATGCTGGTACGGGCGTTCCGGAAAATCTGGGCCAGGTTAGAACCGTTAATGGCAATCACAGTATCGCGGCCCAGTCGGTTAGAAAAAGGGAACCCCAAACCTGAGCCTCCAGAAATGTTGTTGGTCACGTACTGCCGCGCGTTCAGGTTATACCCAATCCTGATGCCTTCAATCCAGCGGCCGGTCAACGTTCCGCCGAACCACTCAATAGGGCTCTGACTGGCCACGCCAAAGCTGAAGTCAGGTAAGGTAAAGCTCATCTGCTGCACTGGTACCTGTTCACCGGCTTCATTGTACTGGGTGCGGGTGGTCTGGCTTTGCGAGATGGTCACCCCGTAGTTAATAGGCGAATTGGGGCTGCTCTTGCGGTAAGAAACCGTAGAGTTAAAGGCCGGTGACAGCGCATTCTGCGGGCTGGTGGAGTTACGTTGGTTGTAGAACTGGCTACCGGCGTTCACGCTGGCCGAGAACTGCCCCTGACCGGGACGGGTAACGGGTTGGTGGCTCCAGCTCACCCAAATGTCGCGGGAATCTGTGTTGTAGTTGTACACCGGGTCTGTGGTGAGGCCCGCGCCAATGGTTTGGTTGGCTTTGTTATACGTGTGGCTTAAAGAGAAATTACCGCTGTATTTGTAGCGCTTGGTATAGGTAGACTGCACCCGTAGGCCGTAGCCGCCCAAAGAGAAAATGTCACCGGTAATGCGCATGTCCATGTACTCGTTCATGGCCCAGTAGAAACCGCCCTCGCGCAGGTAGAAACCTTGTTGCCTTGACTCGCCAAACGTAGGAATAATGACACCCGAGCCTCTTTTGCGGGGCGAAGGGAAAAACCCGAACGGCAGACCAATGGGCGTAGGTACATCGGCGAAGACCAAATGGAAAGGCCCGGCAATAACCCGGTCATTGGGAATCACCTTCATTTTGGTGGCCTTTATATAAAAGTGCGGGTGTTCCAGATCACAGGTGGTGTAGCGGGCGTGGCTGCCGTAAATACTTCCCAAAGAATCCCGTTTAATGGTCTCAGCGTGAATGTAACCTTCGCCCTGGGTGGTAACGGCCCCAATAACGCGCCCCTTTTTGGTTTTGTAGTTATAAGACATCCGCTCGGCCTGGTAAGTCTCGGCACCGCTCTTAAATAAAGGTCTGTTCTGCAGTACCCCGGCCGTGTCCAAGATGCCTTCGGCGTCAATGATGTTGGTTTTCCAGTTTATCTGGATGTAGGCGGCGTCCAGGGCAATGTCGCCGTAGTCAATGTGGGCCTCGCCGTACAAGTGCATGATCTGGCTTACGGCATCATACCTGATGGAATCTTTGGCTTTATAATTGATGGTGGTCTCAATATCGCCGCGGGCTCTTGCGTTAGTACTATCTGAAGCAGAGACAACCAGGGAATCTGGACGGGAGGCAGGGTTGGCACGGGCTGGGCGAACTTGCGCGCTTCCCTCCATGGCAGAAAAAAAGGCAATCCCTTGAAAAAGGGCAATTGCCAAAAACAGGAGGGATCTCTTCTGATTCAAGTAAATTTGTTGTTATTTTGTTAACTAGGACAAAGTTATTAACAATAGCTTTTAACTAACGCATCTTGTGAAAAATATTGTCTCGCTTACCGTTTTTGCTTTTTTGCTTTTCAGTTCTTTCACCACATTTGAACGGAAGGAGGTAAGGATACGCACGGTGGTGATTGACGCCGGCCACGGCGGAAAAGACACCGGGTGCCTGGGAGCCTCTGCCCGGGAGAAGGAGGTAGCCCTCAAAGTGGCCCTCAAAGTGGGCGAACTCATGGAGGAAAACATACCAGACGTGAAGGTGATCTTCACCCGCAAAGATGACCGCTTTGTGGAGTTGATTGACCGCGCCGGTATCGCGAACAAAAACCACGCCGACCTGTTTATCTCCATCCATTGCAACTCGGGGCCCAGTGCCGCCTTCGGGACAGAGACCTATACCATGGGACAGCACAAATCCAGCGGTAACCTGGCCGTAGCCAAACGTGAGAACTCCGTTGTCTTGCAGGAAGAGAACTATGAGAAGAAGTACAATGGCTTCAACCCTAACTCGCCGCAGAGCCACATTCTTTTCAGTCTATACCAAAGCGCTTACCTGGACAACAGCCTGCGGTTCGCCCAAAAAGTAGAAAAAGAATTCAAGACCAAAGTGGGCCGTTCTAGCCGCGGGGTAAAGCAGGCGGGATTTCTGGTGCTTTGGAAATCTGCCATGCCCAGCACGTTGATTGAGATTGGTTTCCTGACCAACCCAACGGAAGAGAAGTTCCTCAACGATAAAGCCAACCAAACGTATATGGCATCAGGCATATATCGTGCCTTTAAGGAATACAAGCAAGAGCTTGAAGCCATGAACTAAAATCTTACCCCTGTGAAATTTTCAAAAGAACTCAAAGTAGCGTTGCTAGGCATTGTGTCTTTGGCAGCACTCTACGTGGGCTTTCTATTCCTGAAAGGAAGTAATGTTTTCTCCTCTACCAGAACTTATTATGTTACCTATGATTCAGTAGAAGGCCTGGCTGTCTCCAACCCGGTCATCATCAATGGCTTTAGGGTAGGCTTAGTGAAGGAAATGGTGCTGGACCAGAAGAAAGGCAACAAAATTCTGGTAACGCTAGACGTGGAGAAAGACATTGAAGTGGGAGACTCTACCGTGGCCATGCTGGTAAGCGCAGACTTTCTGGGCGGCAAGGCTATTGAACTGTACATGGGCCGCAACAATAAGCGCTATGAGGGCGGCGAATTCCTGATTCCGTTTGTGCGGAAAAGCATCACGGATATGTTCACCCAAAAGGCCATGCCGGTGCTGGGAACCGTTGACTCTACCTTGCAGCGATTAAACCAGTTTTTGGACAAAGACGCTAAAAACAGCATTCAGTCTATTCTGCTCAACGCCCAGGTAACGTCAGAAACCCTGCGCGCCGTTACCCTGGCCAACCAAGGCAATATTAACCAGATTACAGGCAACCTGGCCCAACTCACGGCCGCCCTGCGCGGAACCGAAGCCAAGTTCAGCCGCCTGGCCAGCAACCTCAACACCATTACAGATACCTTGGATGTGCAATCCATGAACAGCGCCATCAGGGGGTTGGACAGCACCATTGCCCAGGCGCAACTGACCATGAGTAAACTGAACGAAACTAATGGCACCCTGGGCAGATTCATGAACGACGACTCTTTGTACCGGAACCTCAACGGCTCCAGCGAGAGCCTGAACGCGCTGCTCATGGACCTGAAAGCCAATCCGAAGCGCTATGTGCATTTCTCTCTGCTGCAAATTGGCGGCGGCGGCAAAGCTGATAAAGCCGCGAAAGAGAAGGAAGCCGCGAAGGTAAAAAATACGCCTAATGTAGGTACTACCAGTGCTTTAGAGAAAAAATAGTTTCTCCGTTTACTTTAAAAGAAAGCGTTTTGGTGCCGTTTTACAGAAAACGATGCCAAAACGCTTTTTTGTTGGCTTCCGTAGAGGTAATGTAAATACCTAACAAGTGTTAGCCTTTTCTGAATTTTGCTATATTTGTACACCCCACATGGGGCGGCAACTCCTTAATCACTCGCTTTCGCAGAACTATGGATATAGAATTCAACAAGAACGAAGACAGCCTCAAACAACTTTGCTTCCAACTCAAGAGCAGACATAACAAAGTAGCCTTAGGCGGCGGCGAGAAAGCCATTGCCAAGCAGCACGAAAAAGGCAAACTCACCGCCCGCGAGCGCATCAACTACCTGTTAGACGAGGGTTCAGAGTTTCTGGAGATTGCCGCCTTTGCCGGCGAAGGCATGTACCAGGAATACGGCGGGTGCCCGGGCGGTGGGGTTGTGGCTGGTATAGGGTACGTGAAAGGCCGCCAGTGCATGGTAGTAGCCAATGACGCCACCGTGAAAGCCGGGGCCTGGTTTCCCATCACCGCCAAGAAAAACCTACGTGCCCAAGAAATTGCCCTGGAAAACCGCTTGCCGGTTATTTACCTGGTAGACAGTGCGGGCGTGTTTTTGCCCATGCAGGACGAGATTTTTCCTGATAAAGAACACTTTGGGCGTATGTTCCGGAACAACGCCATCATGAGTTCCGAGGGTATTGTGCAGATTTCGGCCATTATGGGTTCCTGCGTAGCGGGCGGCGCATATCTGCCCATCATGAGCGACGAGGCCATGATTGTGGAAGGCACCGGCTCCATCTTTTTGGCGGGTTCTTACCTGGTCAAAGCCGCCATTGGCGAAACCATTGATAATGAAACGTTGGGCGGGGCTTCTACCCACTCAGAAATCTCCGGCGTCACGGATTATAAGTTTGAGACTGACCAAGAATGTCTGGACCACATCCGGAACATTTTTGATAAAATGGGCGATAATCCCAAAGCCGGTTTCAGCCGCGTAGCCTCGGCAGAGCCGAAACTGGATCCCAAAGAAATCTACGGGATTCTGCCCCAAGACCGAGTGAAGCCTTATGACATGATGGACATCATCCACAGGTTGGTAGATAACTCTGAGTTTGAGCCTTATAAAGACCTATACGGACAAAGTCTTATCTGCGGGCTGGCGCGCATTGACGGGTGGGCCGTAGGCATTGTGGCCAACCAGCGCAAGATTGTGAAAAGCAAGAAAGGCGAGATGCAGATGGGCGGCGTGATCTACTCAGACAGCGCAGACAAAGCCGCGCGGTTTATCATGAACTGCAACCAGAAGAAGATTCCGCTGGTGTTCTTGCAGGATGTGTCGGGTTTTATGGTGGGCAGCAAAGCTGAGCACGGCGGCATCATTAAAGATGGCGCCAAATTGGTGAATGCCATGAGCAACAGCGTGGTGCCCAAGTTCACCATTATTGTGGGCAACAGTTACGGGGCGGGCAATTACGCCATGTGCGGCAAAGCCTATGACCCACGGTTAATTTACGCTTGGCCAACGGCGCAATTGGCAGTTATGTCTGGGGCATCGGCGGCCAAAACGCTGTTGCAGATTCAGGTGGCCTCTTTGAAAGCGAAAGGCGAGGAAATTACCCCAGAAGCTGAGAAAGAGCTGCTGGATAAAATCACCGCCCGGTACAACGAGCAGCTTTCGCCGTATTACGCTGCCGCCCGTTTGTGGGTAGATGGCATCATTGATCCGCTGGAAACGCGCAAAGTCATTTCCATGGGCATTGAGGCGGCGAATAACGCACCTATCACCAAGTCCTTCAACGTAGGCGTTATCCAAACGTGATTTAATTAGGAATTAGGAAGATCCATTAAAATAGTGATTTCACTCGCTCGCCAGAGGCGAGCGAGGGTTCTGATTTAGTTTATCATTACTTTTCCAGAACTACTAGAATTAGGAATGATGCGAGTTCGCTGGTTTTCGGTAGAGGAAGGAAGGCTGTGGCGTAAGAAAGCTGCTTTTGAGCGGGTGGATGAAAACAGCCCGGAAACGCTTTTGCTTTAATTCGCGTTCTCAGAAGAGGGAGTTTTGAAAATCTATTGCCTTGCTTCCTGCACAGGTTCGGCAATTTTAATTCCTAATTCTTAATTTTAAATTCTTAATTAAAGCAGTTTGACCAATAAAGAAATAAAAGCGCTTATCTCATTGCTGGACGACCAGGATCCGGAGGTGGTGGCGCATGTACACCAGAAGATTGTGGATCTAGGTGATACCATTACTCCGTTTCTGGAGGAAGCCTGGGAAGAAAGCCTGGACCCCGACCATCAGAAGAAACTGGAAGATCTCATCCATGATCTGCAGTACTCTTCGCTGGAAAATCGGCTGAAAGCCTGGAAAGACGAAGGCGCTACGGATCTGCTGCGCGGCATGTGGCTGGTAAGCACCTACCAATACCCAGACGTGACGCTGGAGAAACTGAAGCAAACCATTGCCGAAATCTACTACGAAGCCTGGGTGAACGTACGGCCCGAGATGCACCCTTTTGACCAGGTGAAAGCGCTTAACCACGTACTCTTTAGGTTGCATAAGTTTTCGGCGAATACGAAGAACTTCCACGCCCCGGCCAACTCCATGATAAACCAGGTGCTAGAGAGTAAGCGCGGCAATCCGTTGACGCTTTGCGTGATTTATATGGTTTTGGCCCAAAAACTGGGATTACCGGTGTATGGCGTGAACCTGCCCAACTTGTTCATCCTCACGTTTAAGAGCGAAGTGATTCCGCAGTTTTACATCAATGTCTACAACCGCGGCCTCATTCTCACCAAAGCCGATATTGACAATTACCTGCAGCAACTGGGCCTGAGCCCGGTAGATATTTTTTACGAGCCCTGCGCGCCCATTGACATTGTGCGGCGCGCCCTCCGGAACCTGTCGCTCTCCTATGAAAAACTGAACGACCCCGAGAAAGCCACCGAAATTGAGAAACTGATAGATGTGCTAGGTGATGAAGCCACTTCCAAAGCCAACCCGGCCGAAGAGGAAGACTTGAATGAAGATGATTTTGAAGAAGGTTACGACGATGATGAGGAAGAAGACTTGTAACGTTTTCAATCTATTTTCAGGAAACTGAGCCAGAAAGAAGCATGCAATTACCAGGAAGCCACTCCGCAAAGAGTGGCTTCTTAGCATTCAACCCCTTCGGCTTTGCGCCTGTTTTTGGGAAAATGCGTCAAAACTAGTTCTTAGCAGTGGTATATCCTTATCTTTGAGGCTCATACCTGGCAAGATGATACAGAAGAGTACCCGCTTAGACAATGTTTTCTATGAAATACGCGGCCCTATCTTTGAAAAAGCAGTAGATCTGGAAAAACAAGGATACCGGGTAACGCGGTTGAATATAGGTAATCCGGCCCCGTTTGGGTTTGAGGCACCAGACGAGATTGTGCATGACGTCATGGTGAACCTGCGCAACGGCCAAGGCTACACAGATTCCAAAGGGTTGTTCGCAGCCCGCAAGGCTATCATGCACTACAGCCAAACCAAGGGCCTTCAGGGTGTGCATGAAGATGACATTATCATTGGCAACGGCGTGAGTGAGCTTATCATGCTCAGCATGCAGGCGCTGCTGAACAATGACGACGAGATTCTGATTCCGGCCCCAGATTACCCGCTTTGGACGGCGGCCGTGAACCTGTCTGGCGGCAAAGCAGTGCATTATCTCTGTGATGAAGCTTCTAATTGGTACCCAGACCTGGAAGACATGGAACGCAAAATCACGTCCCGTACCAAAGGCTTGGTCATCATCAACCCCAACAACCCCACCGGGGCGGTGTATCCCGCCGAGGTCCTGCAACAGATTGTCCAACTCGCCGAGCGGCACAAACTCATTGTGTTCTCAGATGAAATCTATGATAAGATTCTGTATGACGGCGTAGAGCATTTTTCAACCGCTTCCTTTGCCGAGGACATCCTCTGCCTGACTTTTAGCGGACTTTCCAAAAATTACCTGGCTGCCGGTTTCCGGGCTGGGTGGATGGTAGCCTCGGGAAACAAAGCCATTGCTACTTCTTACCTGGAAGGCCTGAACGCGCTAGCCAGCATGCGGCTTTGCAGCAACGTGCCTTCCCAATTTGCCATCCAGACCGCGCTGGGCGGCTACCAGAACATCACAGATCTGGTATTGCCTACCGGAAGATTGCACAAGCAGCGCGAGGTATGTTATGAGAAGCTCACTTCTATTCCGGGAATTACCTGCGTGAAGCCAACGGGGGCTTTCTACATGTTTCCTAAAATAGACGTCAAGAAGTTCAACATTCAATCAGACGAGAAACTGGTGCTGGATCTCTTGATCGACCAACATGTACTGCTGGTGCAGGGAACCGGTTTCAACTGGCCGCAGCCAGACCATTTCAGGGTGGTGTACCTGCCCATGGTAGAGGAATTAGACCTTACTTTAGATAAACTAGCCCTGTTCCTGAAGGACTATGATGGTTCGGCTATTATTTAGCTAGCTCAATCCGCAATGCAATTGCCTTCCCTCGCTCGCCTCTGGCGAGTGTGAGCTACCCTCGGCCTTTGGCCAAGTTACGGACAACTACCCAGGCTAGATTCATGTAGCGGCGGGACGCCGCAGGTAACTCACACTCGCCAGAGGCGAGCGAGGGAAGGTACAGCCAGGATTATGATTTAGCCGTACTTTCTAAAAAATGGACTAAAAAACTGGTGCACCTGGCTGTTTCTCCTCTGCTTCTGAATCATACACGTTCTATGCTGGTTTTAAAGACACCGGTTCGCTTGAAATAAGTAAGGCTGCCATTGGCAGCCTTACTAGGTAAGAGGAAAGTTAAAGGAAAGACATCTCTCCGGAATAGTTATACCCTCTAGTATTTACTTACTTCCAAAGCTTCCTGGCGCAAGCGTCTGCACGCATATCTGATCTGCGCAATGGGGATACAAGCGGACGCTTGCGCCAGAAGGTGCCTGGCCTAAGATAGAAGGTCCTTAAGGCAATTTGGTATTAGTCTCTAATTAGGCACGTACTGCAAGAAACTCAGATTCTCTTCGCGTAGCGTGTCATTGGCCATCTCCAGTAAGTCGTTTGCCTGTATTTTCTTGATTTGCCCGAAGATGTCGTTCAAGCCTTCTATGGTGTTCAGGTCCAGGATGCTTTTGCCCATCATCATCATAAAGCCCATGTTGCTTTCTTCGGCCATGGCCAATTGCCCCATGAGTTGCTCCTTGGCCGTGTGCAATTGCACCGATCCCATGAGTTTTTCGCGCAGCAGTTTCAATTCTTTCAGTACCAGGCCAATGGTGCGTTTCAGTTGCTTTTTCTCCGTTCCGAAGTAAATCCCGAACAAGCCGGTGTCTACGTAGGTAGAATAGTTGGCATCAATGGTGTACACCAACCCGTGTTTCTCGCGCACCGCCAAATTCAGCCTGGAGTTCATGCCAGGTCCGCCCAGAATGTTCACCAGCATGAAAAACGTGAGGCGGCGCGGGTCTGAGAGCGGATAGGCGGGGCAACCAATTACGCAGTGCGCCTGCTGAATGGCTTTCTCCACCACCAGCGTCTGCGGCTGATAGCTGTTGAACAGGAGACGCTCGCGGGGCTGTATCTTGCTTTGGATATGGCCCAGGTATTTCTCGGCCAGTTTTACCACGCGCTCAATGGGCCAGTTACTTACGGAACAGAACACCAACTTGTCGGTGCTGAGGTTGCGGTCAATAAAGGCTTGGAAGTTCTCACGGGTGAAACCACTCACGCTTTCGCGGGTACCCAGAATGTTGTAGCCCAACGGATGGTTCTGGAACACCACGGCATCAAACTCATCAATGATGGCATCTTCGGGCGTGTCCAAGTACATGGCCATTTCCTCCAGAATCACGCCCCGTTCTTTCTCAATCTCTTTAGCCGGAAAGGTGGAGTGGAAGGTAATGTCTGTGAGCAGTTCAAACGCCTTCTCAAAATGGTTTTCCAGTACTGAGGCGTAAAAGCTGATTTTCTCTTTGGTGGTGTAAGCGTTCAGTTCACCGCCCACGCTCTCCAGCCGGTTCAGAATATGGAAAGACTTGCGTTTCTGGGTTCCTTTGAAAGCCATGTGCTCCCAGAAGTGCGCCAGGCCTTGTTCGTGGGGCAGTTCATCGCGTGAGCCGATGTCCATCATAAATCCGCAATGTGCGATTTTGGTGTGGGGCACCTGCTTGTGCAGCACTCTTATGCCGTTAGATAGGGTATGGATATGGTAATCAGGTAATTTCGTCAATTTCTAAGGTGCGTTTACAAGTAAAACACTTTTGCGCCGCAGGGCGCGCTTAAAAAGTATAAGCAGTCTGCAAAGGTACGGAGGATTGACGGAAAAAGGTGAGATTTTGAGGCAGCGCGCCCGCAATTCTACCTGTAAAGGTTTCTTCCGGTTTAGCAGTGCTTTTCAGGAAATTGGCTACAAACGAAACTGCAATGTTAGGCAAGTGCATGTCGGCCGCAGACGGCGCACTTTCTACAAAGAAGTTCTTTTGCCTGCGTAGGGTAAACCTTGCTTTTAAGTGTCTTTTACAAAAACTCCCCCAAAATGAACAAAACCGCTACACCCCCCTTCTGTCTTTGCAGTGTTTCGCCCGCCGTATATACCGAGGTTGTCGCCGTGTGGGAAGCCTCTGTGCGGGCCACGCACCATTTCATCACCGAAGCCGACATTCAGTTTTACCGTCCGTTGCTTCAGCAGGAATACCTCTGGCTCATGGAACTGACCTGTGCCCGAGATGCCGAAGGGAAAATGCTTGGTTTTTCCGGCGTAGCCGATGGGAAATTGGAGATGCTGTTTCTGCACCCTTCCGCCCGTGGCAAAGGCATAGGCAAAAGTTTGCTGCTGCATGCCATCCGGCACCAGGGCGTCACCAAAGTAGACGTGAACGAAGAAAACCAAATGGCCTTCGGTTTTTACCAACACCATGGGTTCAAAGTGTTCGGCCGTTCCCCGCTAGATAGCATGGGCATGCCGCACCCTATTCTGCATCTGGAATTGCAGAATAGGTGATATATTTTTGTTTTGATAAATGCGTTTTGTGAGGAAAGTAGGAGCCCAACTAGTAAAACGTTAGCAATGCATTCTTATTGTGACCCTCACCCTCTATTTAGAAAATTTTCTTTCTTCTTATTCTGAATTGATGCACGTTTACTGCTTCTGTAATAAAGATAAATCAATGCGAAGATTAGGGCGTAAACTACTAAATTAAATATATCATGGTGGTCCAAATAGGCATTCATTTTCCAATCCTGAACTAGGGCAATCAAGAGTATTGCCACTCGCCAGCAATTAATGAACCAAATGCCGGCGAGTCCCATCAGGCACCAAAATGCTTTTTTTCGCCAGTTATCATCTTGGGCCAGAATAAAAGCTGCCCAAAAACTCATGACACCATAACCTAAGCAGGTATATCCAATAATAACTCCCGGGCCCTGAAGTGCGCGGATGGTATAGATGTCAGAAATACGAGCCTCTATACCAGCGCAATCGGCAATGAATCCTGAAACAAGTAAAATAGACCTCCTGAGCCAAGAGATATAATCCAGATAGTCGTGAAGAAAAGGGCTGTAAAGTTGGCCATTAGAATCTGTGATAGCAATAAAGAGAATATTGCTGTAATATAATACGGCTACCAGAACAATGAACTTGATTGAGAAGGATACTTCAGGGTATCTGAGCAAATCTTTGCCCACTGGTACAGGGTTGTTCATTTATTTTAAATATAGATAATGAGCCTATAAGTGTGACTCATCTATAATAAACTAATCAAGTTAGTCTACTAGTACAGGCATAACTCTAAGGATATCTACCTTTTCTTTTACATCTATACCAGTAGGTTGGCTTGATACGATAATTAGACTGAGCTTTTAAAAGAATATTTCTACAGTATATCGGTGTCTTTTTCAGACAAGGCTCTTTGACCTTTTCGGCGATCATTAATCTTCTTTAATCCAACGCCAACGCCAGTTGCAATCAATAAACTCAAACCTCCGTCTATAGGAGCGTTTTTGTCTTTAGTATGCCCGTAGCCGTTTCCATTGCCTGGACCTTGCCCAGGGCCTGCATCATAACCATGCCCGTTGCCTTTATCCTTGTCATGGCCTTTGCCATTCCCATTCCCATTGTTATCTGCTTTAACAACAGAAATGGAGCCACAAAGGACAATGATCAAGAATGTGAGAAGTGATACTCTTTTGATTTTCATAGATTTACTTATTTAGTGAAGGTTCTTATTTAAAACGTTCAGGTGTGCAAAGGGAAATGTACTTCTGTATCTGTTTAGTATAGAGTTAACCTAGTATTTGTATGCGTACTGAAATTAATTTTGCTACTAAAAATGTTCAATTATTTATTATACTAGTTTTATTATATAGCTAACAAATATATATATGAATCAAATATATAATTTTATTATTATATAATATTACCAAATCGATGAATTTGTTCGTGAGCCCGACTATTGGGCCAGATTTCCTGACCAATGATGATAATTGGTTGATGAAGAGTTATAATGTGTGTTGTTGAATAGAAAAAGTAATTAATGCCAACATTGTGGTATATAGGCAAAAATTAATATGGAGATGATCACTTTAATACTTCCCTTGT
Organism: Rufibacter sp. JT3400010; assembly: GCF_054956755.1. Taxonomy (NCBI): domain Bacteria; kingdom Pseudomonadati; phylum Bacteroidota; class Cytophagia; order Cytophagales; family Hymenobacteraceae; genus Rufibacter; species Rufibacter sp. JT3400010. The sequence goes on from NZ_JBUDXA010000018.1 coordinate 43,862, forward strand.
TTCTCTGATTGCCTCCATAGGCATAAAGTTGAGCAACAAACTATATATGAAAACGCAATATAACTGAGTAGTGTAAGCATGGCTCAAAGTTGTATCGCTATATAGGGTTAATATGAATCGCTAAATAAGAAGGGGTTGTAAAGCTTAGGAGTAGTTGAAGTCACCGTCACATAGTGCTCCTCGCTGGTGTTCGAATAATGATGATGCTTTTATACAGTATTCTGAGAGTAGTATTTAAAAGCAAGTATTGAGAAATATAGCTCTGCTGTAAGACTTCATAGCCTAAATTGCTTAAGCATCAAATATTGATAATCTCTTCAATTATCAATATTTGATCAATGGCTTCAGTATTAGATTGATAAAGCAAGTTGTAAGCACTAGCGCACCTCCTTAATACCGAATTAGTACTGCAGTACCTGTTCGTACACCTGGTGCAAAGCCGGAATGGTCACCTGTGGATGGAAGATTTGGGCATGTTCCAACCCAGCTTTCACCATCTGTTTCTGGAGAGTAGAGTTGCCTAGAACCTCCTGTATGGCCTGCGCTAGTGCCTCAACATCCGTAGGAGAAACGTAACGGGTGGCCGGACCGCCCGCCTCAGAGAAGCAGGAGCCGGTAGACGTGATGACGGGAATGCCGCTGTTCAACGCTTCCACAATGGGTATCCCGAAGCCCTCAAAAATGGACGGATACACAAACAGGGTGGCCAATTGATAGATAACGGGCAATTCCTGAAACGGAATATACGGCAGAAATAACACCTTCTCCTCCAGCGAATGCTGCTGAATAAAGGACTGCATCTCGTTATAATATTCCGTTTTGCGGCCAATGAAAACCAAGGGAACTGGAGTTCCGGCGGCATACCAGCCTCTTAAGAGATGTAACTGGTTTTTGCGGCGCTCCAGCGTGCCCACGCAAAGGATAAACTCAGCGGGTAAACTGTACTTCTGCCGAATGGTATTTTGAACCTCTTTTCCCGAAATCTGCTGAAAAACTGGATCACAGTCCTGGTACACCACCTGCACTTTCTCGCGGCTTACGCCGAAGAATTCCTGTAAATCCTGCGCCGTCTGTTCGCTAATAGCAACGATTTGGTGCGCCATATCGCAGGCGTCTTTGAATTTCTTGCGGTAAATGTAGCGGTCGATGGTAGGGTACAACTCCGGAAAGCGCAGGAAGATGAGGTCATGGATGGTGACCACCAACTTGGTTCGGTTTCGGTCCAGGCCGTAAGGCAATTCATTGCTGAGCCCGTGGTAGACCTGTACCCCGTGCCTGGGCAAGGCCGCCCGTAACCCGAACGTGCGCCACAAAGAGGAAAAACGCTTGCTTATCCCGTTCGGCTGCATGATCTGCGTCTTGGCCACTGCCGGGAAAAAGTCTTTGAACAAGTCATTTTTGCGTGGCGTGAACAAGGCGTACTGTTCCTGGGGGAAATGCATCATCATGCCCGTAATGACAAAGCGGCTGTAGTTGCCCAGGCCCGAGGTATTGTTGAAAGCGCGTTTGGCGTCGTATCCTATCTTCATAGTAGTACCCGCAAAAGTAGCATTCTCTTGGCAGATGTGTAAAGCCGAGCAAAGTGAATATTCGGGAAAGTGCGAGCTAAGCTTTCAGAAAGGCGGTTTTACAGGAGAAAAAGGCAAGCTGAGTTTTCTAGGCAATAAGTGCTCTGCTTTCTGCCTTGTATTCCCAAAAGACCTCTAAAACAGAAAAGGCGCCTCTAATAGAGAGGCGCCTTACAATAGATGGTATTCTTAAAACTATCTGATGAAACGGAGTGTCTGGTTGAAATCTTCCTGCCGAAGGCGGAGGAACCAGATACCGGCTGGTAATTGATTCACATTGATGGGTTGCACAACACCGCCTTGTAAGATCAACTGGCGAACCGTGTGCCCGTCCGTCCCGATGATGGTGGCTTCCACCTCTCCGGCAGACAATTGGCTCAGATCAATGTCCACGAACGTTTCTGCCTTGGCCGGGTTAGGGTACAGGCTTACTTTGCTGTTGGCCGTGGCTCTTGCACTTCCCTTCGGCTGTGCCGAAATAGTTCTGCTGTAGTCATACTTGCCATTGAAATCAACCTGCTTTAAGCGGTAGTACGTGGTGGTTGCCAAGCTTTTAGTATCCAGGAACTCGTAATTGAGCAGAATATTGCTGTTGCCAGAACCCTTCACCTGACCAATAGACTTGAAGTTTTTGTTGTCTGTACTGCTCTCAATGGAGAAAAAGTCGTTTTCCAACTCAGAGATAGTCTGCCAAGAAAGGTGCGCTTTACCATCTTCTACCGTCACCTTAAAGCCCGTTAAATTCACTGGTAGCGGCTGCGGCGGCTTCACGTTGCTATTCTCCCCAAAAACAGCTGCATTGTACGCCACAAAGGCCAAATCGCTTTTACCGCTTAGCGTAATTTTAAAGTGGTCTACCAAATCGAAGTTAGAGGTCGTGAGGCCGAAGGCACTGAAGTCTGCCGCCCAAAGCCTGAGGTCTCGGGGGCTATTGGTAAAGGTGGTGGTGGCCAGTAGAGTCATGGGGTTTTGGTTAGCCTCATAGAAGTCTGCTTGCCATTTTCCTACTGACGGAATGGTAGTTGTTCCAAAAACAATCCTCACATCTGATCCAACCTGATTGCCATTAACGTCATAAAAGCGGTAAATATCTGGATTGGTGGCATCAGGGTCCGCGATCTGCGTCACTACAATATCTGGAATGCCATCTCCAATGGCCTCCTTTTTGATGTAACTGGACGGGAATTTGAGTGTCCCGGCGGGAATATTCGCAACCCCAGTTCCTAAATCCAGCCCGTTAAGTCCATCCGAAAGGTATTGTTCCATGCCTCTGGAAGGGGCAGGGTTGCTGGGGCCGTTGTGTACGCCATCATACATCTGACCCAAGGCTATTTTTGTGTCAGAAGTGGTTGTGGCAGGCAAGTTCTCTACACGAAGCGACAAGTATTTCCCTGGCTTGTAAGAGACCCCTTTGGTCGTAAGCATGTTGTCGTTGATGCCCGTAGAATAGGTAACACCTTTGAAGGTGAAAGCAAGCAACTCGTGGCTGTTATCTGGTTTTATCGCGTTGAGGCTGCTAGTTGAACTTTGCCAAAAGCCGTTGTAATTAGTCACAATGCCGGAGACTGCAAATTCAGATTGTGCCTCGGCTGTACCAGGTACCATGGCCATGCACGCAATGGCAGCTGTGAAAGAGACAAGTTGGCGCAATGTGATTTTTGTCTTCTTGCATGCCCGCTGTGGCTTGATAGGCCTTTTCTCTTCAAATAGATAGTTAAATCTTGTAAAAATACCCATAAGAAAACTTGATAATAATGGTGAAAGGATAAGTATGTGTCAATTTTAAGAAGACAGTTGGTAGCAGGTGTTAATCCTTGGTAGCGCTATGAAACACGGATTGTTTCTGTTTTTTAGATTACTTGTGCAAAGATGAAACATTTTTTTAATTATTTCGTGCATAAGGAGTGTATTAGAAAAATTATAATTAATATGATATTATATTATTTTAATTGTCCAATAAATTTTCACAAATTGCTAAGAAAACAGGTGTATTTAAGTCTGGATGTAATATAATAGGAATATACCTATAGATGCAGTTGTAGGGATACTCTAAGCCAGAGCCTAATTGGCCAGTGCATAAGTCAGAAAAGAAAAGCAGCACGGTGCTCATGCCGAACGCCATTATGAAGCACTAAAGTTTTATGTTGAACCCTGTCACCAGATTACAGCATTACCGCAGATAGGAAAAGTGTATGATCCTGAAACTGGTTTTAGTATTTCTTTTGACCCAAAGGCAGGATGCCGGGTAGCTGTGAAAACGGGCAAAATCTACAAAGGGGATACCGAAGTGAAACCAGAAAAGCAGGTAAACCCATCAGATAAGCCTAGATTAGGATTCATAGACTTCCAGAGGATTCCCTTACTGCCAGACCAACTCCATCACCTTAGCACCAATCTGTAAAGTGGTATGTGTTTCGCCCGGTAGGCGTTTTACCACTATTTTCTTGCTACGGCTGGAAAGCTTCTGCTGCGTGATGACCTTGGTTGCTGACGCTTTCCGGAAAAGCACTATTCCTCCGTTTTCAGCTATAGAAGCTACAGATTTAGGCTTGAAGGTGAAACGGGTGCCGGTAACCGGAATGGATTCATCCACAGAATCTGGGACAAGAATCCCCTGCGCCAATTCTAATGCTTTGCTGGCATTGGGTACGCCATAGCCCACGTAATTATTCCCGTAAGGGTACAAATGGCTGCTTTGCTTGAAAATATTGGTGAGTTGTTGGGGCGTAAGGGCGGGGTTGGCTTCCAACAGGCAGGCGGCTAGTCCGGCAATAATGGGGGCAGAGAAAGAAGTGCCCGAAGAAGCGAAACATGCCACATCTGGTTTCAAATAGGGCAGGAAGGAAGGACCAATGCTGCTGTAGCCTTGCTTGGTCCAGTTGGCGAAGTCGGTGGCGCCCACGGTGAGGACCCCGGCGGCATCGGCAGGGGTGTTCACAACTTGCCATTTTCTGTTTGCGCCGTCGTTTCCGGCGGCAATCACCAGCATCATGCCCTTCTGCTCTACGGCCAGCTGTACGGCCCGGGCAATGAAACTGGAACCGTCCATCTGTTCTGGTTTGTAATTCTCTTGGGGGTTGTCAAAGCCGGTGCCGTAGCCCAAAGACGAATTCACCAGACGTACGCCCAGACTATCCATCCATTCCAGTGCCCGTACGAAGTTCTCTTCTTCCACCCGGGCTTCGTGGTTTCCGTGGTCAGTGCGGGCCAGGTAGAAGTCTGCACCGGAGGCGAAACCACTCAGGACCAGTTCTTTGGGGTCGGCACCAGCCAGGCAAAGGAGCACCTCAGTGCCGTGGGAATCCAGCATGCTTTCGCGCTGGTCAAAGGTTTGGCTGAGGGCGGGATTCACGAAATCGCGGTACGCTTTTACCTGCCCTTTTTCAAAAAGAGGCTGTAAACCCGCTTTCTTGGGAGCCGCATAGAAACCGGCATCAATCACACCCACTTTCACACCTCGGCCGGTGAGGCCCGCCGCTAAGATGGCCTCGGGCTTAAGTTGGGTCATGGCTTTGCTGACGAACTGCGGGTCAAAAGGAACAGCGGTGTGGCTGGGAAGAAAGTAACCGGTAATGGGGCGCAACTCCTGAATGAAAGAGCTTTGTCGCAGTTTTTCGGCCTGCGCGGGGTTCGCCGTGACCACGGCTGCATTCAGCCACTTGGAAACGGAAGTCACCGGAAAGCCTTGGGCGGAAAGGCTGTCCAGATAGGCCTGATATACGGGCTGGTCTGAGAGTTGGGCAAGCGGAAGGTGCAGGAGACGGCGTTGTTGCAGGGCGGCTTCGCTCACCAAAGAACCGGTGACGGTGGCTGGTTTGTCTTTGAAGAGAACCCAATACCGTTGCTGTGCCCGGGCGTCCAGAGAACAGAGACCTCCCGTGAAGAAGGCCCAGAAAAAGAATACTACAGGGCAAAGCCTCACGTGCAAAAGATTAATTGAAGGCTATTTGCCTGCAAATTACGGTTTAAAGTCATACATTTAAGCCTCAAAAACTTCGTTTCAGGGCTTATTTCAAAAAAGAAGGCCCTAAACACCCATAGCCAGTAGCACACCAATCTACTACAAACCGTACTGCCATGAAATACGAGTCTATCGGGAAAGACCTTTACATTCACAACCGCCAGAAGTTCACGCCTTACCTCAAACCACAGTCGCTGGCCATTTTCCACTCCAATGACGTAATGCCCACCAATGCCGACGGCACCATGCCGTTCCGGCAGAACAACGATCTGTTGTGGTTGAGCGGTATTGACCAGGAGGAAAGTATCCTTGTCCTTTTCCCCGATGCCCGTGAAGAACGCCTGAAGGAGATTCTGTTCGTGCGCGAAACCAATGACCACATTCTTACCTGGGAAGGTTACAAACTTACCAAAGAGCAGGCCCGCGAGGTGTCTGGCATTGAGACCATTTTCTGGACGCATGAGTTTGATTCTATTCTGGGTACGCTTATGCCTTACGCCGAGAACGTGTATCTGAACTCCAACGAGCACCTGCGTGCCGTAATAGAAGTAGAAACCAGGGAAGTGCGCATGGCCAAGAAGTTGAAGGAGAGATTCCCGCTCCACAACTATTGCCGCAGTACCCAATATTTGCATTACCTGCGCTCCCTCAAGCATCCGCGCGAGATTGAGTTGATGCGCACCGCCTGCAATATCACCGAGAAAGCCTTCCGCCGGATTCTCAAGTTTGTGAAGCCGGGCGTAATGGAGTACGAGATTGAAGCCGAGATCAGCCATGAGTTCCTGCGCAACCGCTCCTGCGGACCGGCCTACGGTTCCATCATCGCCTCAGGCGCCAATGCCTGCATTCTGCACTACGTAGACAATTTCAGAGAATGTAAAGACGGCGACGTGCTGCTCATGGATTTCGGGGCGGAGTACGCCAACTATGCGGCAGACCTTTCCCGTTCCATTCCGGTAAACGGCAAATTTACGCCTCGGCAAGCCGATGTGTACAACGCCGTGCTGCACGTGATGAATACTGCCAAACAGATGCTGGTGCCCGGCAATACGCTGGACCAGTACCATAAGTTTGTAGGCAAGGTGATGGAGAACGAACTCATCAAACTAGACCTGCTCACTAAGGCCGACGTGAACAACCAGAACCCCGCCGCGCCGCTCTACAAAAAATACTTTCCGCACGGCACCTCGCACTTCCTGGGCTTAGACGTGCACGACGTAGGCGATAAATACCGTCCGTTTGAAGAGGGCATGGTGTTCACCTGCGAGCCTGGCATTTACATCAGGGAAGAAGGATTGGGCATCAGGCTGGAGAACGATTTCCTCATCACGCATAACGGTCCGGTAGATTTGATGGAGAACATTCCATTAGAACTGGAAGACATTGAGCGCGAAATGCGCGGTTAAGCAAAAGATGGCAGGTGGCTTGTTCCAGGGCTGTTTTCTCAAAACCAGCCCTGGAACAGGAATGCTTAAACCGGGGCCAGTAAGCCGAAATTATTTTTAAAGTGAACGTGAGTATCTTAAAACGAATAACAAAAGGGGGTTGGACACTGGCAGTTGTTTGGATGCTGGGTAGCCTTCTGATGTGTTTCCAAGCTTCTGGTCAGGACAAATCTGCGCCTCTTCCCACAGATGTAGAAGAGCCCGGTACCCGTAGGCTGAACTTAGACGAGGTAATCAAGATGGCCCGGGAGCAGTCTCCCAGCTACCAGCAGGCGCTTACCCAACTGGAGAACCGTACGTGGCAGTTCCAGACGTATAAAAGCAATTACCTGCCCCAGTTAGCATTGTACGCCACCCTTCCTTCTTATACAAAAGACTATGAACGGGTAACAGACCCCAATACCGGTGAACAAAGATTTGTGCCCGTACAGTCAGCCGTCTCTTCGGGGCACTTGGAGTTGAAGCAGAACATTGGGTTAACAGGCGGAGTGATCTCCATTGACTCCAAACTACAGCGTATTGACAACAACGGGGGGCATTCATATGCTTCCAACCCGGTGGTAGTAACCTTGCGGCAACCGGTTTTCAACCACAATGGTTTAAAATGGGACCGCAAAACAGAGCCCTTGCGGTATGAAGAGGCTAAGCGCAACTTCTGGGAAGAAATGGAGCGCATTGCTGTGCGTGCCTCAGATCTGTTTTTCTCCCAGCTGCAAAGTCAGATTAGCTTTGACATTGCCCAGAAAAACGTGGCCAACAATGACACGCTCTTCAAGATAGCGCAAGCCCGGTTCTACAACGCTAAAATCAGCGTAAATGAACTCCTGCAGTTGGAGTTAAGTTTGCTTACTTCCCGGCAGAGCCTGGAACAGGCCAGATTGGATATTGAAACTACCACGCTGCGCCTGAAGACCTACCTAGGCATGACTGATACATATCCTATCCGGCTGATAGCCCCTGACCTAATTCCACAGTTCCATGTAGATGAAGAAACAGCTTTAAAGCAAGCCCGCGAAAACCGTTCTCGGGTTATCGGAATCAGAAGGGAAGAGATGGATGCCGAACGTAACCTGGATTGGGCCGAAGCCAGTTCTGGGGTGAATGCTGACTTGTTCCTACAGTACGGCCTTACCCAAAGGGCAGGAGCGCTGGGACCGGTGTACGAAGATCCCACGTCACAGCAGCGGGTGAACGTTGGGTTTAGTGTGCCGCTTATGGATTGGGGCCGCAATAAGTCCAGGATTGGAACTGCCAAGGCAAACCTGAAACTGGTGAAAGCCAACCTGGAGCAGCAACGCGTAAGTTTTGAACAAGACGTCTACTTACAGGTAAAACGCTTTAAAATGCTGCGCGAACAGATGAAGATTGCTCAGCAAGCCAATGGCTTAGCCGAGCGCCGTTACCTGGGGGCCAAAGACCGGTACCTGAGCGGGAAAATAGGATTACTGGACCTGAACCAGGCCGCCACAGAGCGTGATTCGGCCCGCCGCAGCTACGTGAGCTCCCTGCGCAACTTCTGGGACGCTTACTATAACCTTAGGCTGCAAACGCTGTATGATTTTGAGACAAACCAGCCCTTGACCATGCCCTTGCCGTTCTAAGTAAACCTATGCCAAAAGTAGCCGGGCGTTTTACCGGTATTTTTGGCAAAAAGGTCCATAAACAGAGGAGCCCGTTGACATAACAATCAACGGGCTCCTCTGTTTATGAGGTATGGTTCTGGTTATCTAACGTAAACTTCAGTAAGCCACTTGCGGGCTGTTTCCAGGTCGTTGAAGGATCTGGCTTCAAAGGCTTTGAGCTCACTTAGAAAAGTAGACGCTGATGATTCCCCGAAACTCTCTGGGTTGGCCAACATCGCGAAGCGTTTGAGACCGGCTTTGGCCGCACTGGGAGCCCACTCGTTCACCACCCAGTCTATGGAATGATCCCAAGAGCCTACAATGAGGCGCGTATCATTCAGCACACAGTTATAGCCCGCGTCTTGCAGCGCCTGGGTGTACGCTTTTGCCCCGGTTTTTACGTTTTCTTCTGTTAAATACCCCATCCAGTTTACATAGATCAACCTGTTTTGGGAATCCTCTTTAATGGTGAGGTAAACTCTTCCGAATGGGTTAATAAGTTCTTTGGTCATTGTATACGACAGGTTGTTTCAGACTTAGGTACCCCAAATATACTTATTTTGATTGCAAGAAAGTTTCCAGTAGAACTATGAAATATACTGAATAAATAATCTGTTGCTGGTATTTAGTTGATTGCTAAAGCTTTAAACTTTTACTTGGTACCTAAAAAAAAGTACCCAAAAGTAAAACTTCAGGGCACTTGCTTCTTTTTTTAGCATATTTTTAGGAAAAGGGGCCGAAATCAGAGCCGATTTTCTGTGATGCTTTAGGGTTGGTAGGCTATCCTTTGCTGGCCAGTAAGTACAAGACCGCCATTCTGATGGCTACGCCGTTTTCTACCTGGTCCAGGATGATGGAGTGGTGCGAGTCAGCAGCGTCTGAGGTGAGTTCCACGCCGCGGTTAATGGGGCCAGGGTGCATGAGCACAATCTCTTTGTCAAGTTCGTCCAGCATCTTTTTGTTTATCCCGAAGTACAGGGCGTACTCCCGCAAAGACGGGAACAGCTTGCCAGTTTGGCGCTCCAACTGAATACGCAGAACGTTGGCTACATCACACCATTGCAGGGCTTCGCGCACGTTCCAGAATACCTTCACGCCTAAATCCGCAATGTGCTTGGGCAACAGCGTGGGCGGACCGCAAACTGCTACTTCGGCCCCTTGCATCTGCAGCGCGAAGATGTTGGAAAGCGCCACGCGCGAGTGCGTAATGTCGCCAATGATGGCAATTTTCTTACCGGCCACTTCGCCCAGTTTCTGCCGAATGGAGAACGAGTCCAACAAGGCTTGGGTGGGATGCTCGTGCGTGCCGTCTCCGGCGTTCACAATGTTGGCTTGAATCTTACGGGACAGGAAGTGCGGCGCACCGGGGCTGCTGTGGCGCATCACAATCATGTCTACTTTCATAGACAAAATGTTGTTGACGGTGTCCAGCAGGGTTTCGCCTTTCTTCACGGAGCTGCCCGAGGCCGAGAAGTTCACCACATCCGCCGACAGGCGCTTTTCTGCTAATTCAAACGAGAGGCGCGTGCGGGTGGAGTTCTCAAAGAAGACGTTGGCAATGGTGACATCGCGCAGCGACGGCACTTTCTTGATGGGCCGGTTCAGAACCTCCTTAAACTGGTCAGCGGTTTCAAAAATCAACTGGATGTCCTGTGGGGTAATCTCTTTAATGCCCAACAGGTGCCGGACGCTAAGCTGTTGCATGGGGTTCATCTTGGTCTGGGGTAGGAGTGAGGAGCCAGATGACATCCTCAAGAGAATCTTGGCCTTGCCAGGTCACTTCCACCCGCTGTGAGTGCAGCGAGTCTACGCGCTGGCCGGTATAGGTGGCTTCAATAGGTAAATCGCGGGTGTACTGGCGGTCAATGAGCACCAGCAGTTCTACCTGGGCAGGTCTTCCGTAGGAGATCATGGCATCAATGGCGGCCCGCACCGAGCGGCCCGTGTAGAGCACATCATCTACCAGAATCACGCGCTTGCCTTCCAGGGTGAAATCTACCTTGGTGGCGTTGGGCGCCAGTGGCGTGGCGCGGCGGCGGAAGTCATCGCGGTGGAAGGTGATGTCCAGATAGCCGGTCTGGACGGTAACGCCCAGAATCTCTTGCAGCGTTTGCTGCAGGCGGTCGGCCACGTAAATGCCACGGGGCTGCAGACCCAGAATAACGGAATCAGAAAAATCGCGGTGCGTCTCTATGAGCTGGTGCGCCAGGCGCCGGATCATGATCTGAAACAGTGCGTGCGGAACAATGAGGCGTTTGTGCATGGCCGGGTTTTGGGCAAATATAAAGACTTACCGGCAGCCGTGGGTAGTAGAACCTGAATTTTCTTACGCCTGGCGGCGAGCAGAATGACGTTGGACCGGTAGAAATCTAGGCTCAGGAATGGGGTAGGTTCTAAGTACCACCACCTCAGACGCATCTTCGCGTATGATAAGGCTATGGCAAAACTCATTAACCTAAAAGTATTCCCAGATTTCTTTACATCCGCTTCGGCGGGAGGTGTTATCCTCATCATTTCCTTGGTGGTTTCCTTACTTATTGCCAACTCTGCCTGGGGCGAGGCGTTCGCCAACTTCCTGCAGACCGAATTGGGCTATGAATCTGCGCAGCTTCACCTCAGGTATCCTTTGCTTTTGTGGGTAAATGACGGCCTGATGGCTATTTTCTTTCTGTTGGTAGGGTTGGAAATCAAGCGCGAAATGCTGGAAGGCGAACTTTCGTCGGTGAGCAAGGCGGCGCTGCCGGTGTTTGCTGCCGTAGGGGGTATGTTGGTTCCGGCCGGTATTTACGCCCTTGTGAACTCCGGAACTGCCACGGCCAGCGGTTGGGGCATTCCCATGGCCACAGATATCGCCTTTGCAATTGGCCTACTTTCCTTACTGGGCAGCAGGGTGCCCATTGCCCTGAAAATTTTCCTGACCGCCTTAGCCATTGTGGATGATCTAGGCGCTATAGTGGTGATTGCAGTCTTTTATTCGGCGGGGCTGCACGTGACCTATTTGCTGTATGCAGGAGGTGTTTTTCTACTGTTGCTGCTGTTTAACAAGCTAGGGGTGAAATCCTTGGTCTTTTATTTGGTACCCGGAGTTTTCATGTGGTACTTCATTCACCACTCGGGGGTGCATGCCACGGTGGCCGGGGTGCTCACGGCACTCACCATCCCTACCACCCCAGACGCGAAGGAGTCTCCGTTGGAGCACCTGGAACACGCGCTTACCAAGCCCGTCAACTTTTTGATCATGCCCATCTTTGCCTTGGTCAACACCAACATCAGGTTTGAGGCTGGTATGCTGGAAGGGTTGCTGAGTCCCATGGGAATAGGTATTGTTTTGGGGCTACTTTTAGGAAAACCCCTCGGAATCCTTCTGTTGAGCTGGCTAGCCGTGAAGTTAAAGATAAGCGTTTTGCCAACAGGCGTGAACTGGAAAATGGTGGCCGGAATGGGACTTTTAGCCGGAATAGGCTTCACCATGTCTATTTTCATTGCTCTGCTCTCCTTCGCAGACCCTGTCCTCCAAACTGAAGCCAAGTTCTCTATTCTAGTGGCATCAGTACTATCTGGCTTGCTGGGCTTTTTGCTGCTTCGGGCCGTTTCTGCAAACAAGCTTGTATCCTGATGTTCCGGAGGAAGAAGCTTTACTCAAAGGCCATGTTCTGGAGGTAAAAAACCGTGCGGCTAGAGCCCTGTTTAGGCCTGATACGTTGAAATCCATAGGCAATGAAGTTGCCACCGTACCAGTGAATGATTTTTTCATTGGTGCTAGTAACCATGGTCTCATTTTCTTCCTGTAAACGCACTTTTACCCGCTCTTCATTGGTGAGCAATATATTGGGTTTTAAGGTCTTGTGCCAGACAAAATCTTCTTTTTGGAAAAGCAACGTAATGTTTCCGGCCGAAGTGACCCCGGCTTTCACGGTAGGGTCTAAGGTTTGATACGTAGTGCTCTTGAGCTTATACGAGTTGTCCCAAACCAAATTTCCCTGTGGGTCAAAGACACAGGCAATTACCTGGGTGAATTGATACCCGTCTAGTGCAACCCGCAGATCATTGTAACCAGGAAGTTTCCCATTTAATTTTCTGTACTCCTCCTGACTCATGGTGTTGTAGTGCTCATTGTACACTTCGCCCACTACCGCATACCCTAAGGGGTGCGGCATAATCGGGTGCAACAGGAGTTTGTGCTCTTTAAAGATAGGCTGATTTTTTTCTTCTTTTTCCGCTGCTTTTTGCTTCATGCGGCGCGCTCCCCCCGGAGACAGGTGTTCAAAGAAGTGGCTAAGTTTACCGAAGTTGTAATAGCTGATCTGCCCTGCCAAGGTGCTGAGGAATAATCCATTGGTGAATTCATCTGAGCGGTACCCGTAGGCGCCTATCAGGAACTTAGCTAAGGTGTCACCGGGGGTTAGACGGGCGGGTTGCAGCATGTTGCCGCTCCTGTCATTGAAGTTTGGTTGAATGAAGTAAGTGCCTTTGGTATCACCTCTGGTGTTCATACGTTTTACCTGCACTCTTGACCGTTCGCCATTAGACTCACCCACTACAAACTCCACAGATCTGGTGAGCGTGTCTACCCTGAACTCGCCTAGATCTTTCTCCATTCCGGCCAGTACCGGTAGAAGCTTCACCTCTTCGTAGCCAGGGTTCAGGTGCAGCATATTCATGGTTAAATTGTCAAAGCTGCTCAGAAACACCTGTCCGTCTAACGCCAGCATCTCCTTGAAAAGGAAGTTAGACGAAGGCAGTTGATGGTAACTAGCCATTGCGGCACCGGTGTTTGCATTGACTCTGTAAAGGAGAAGCCTCTGGCTGGAGATGGTAGAAAACAGCAAGTAAATGGCGCCCCGCTCAGAGGCCATAAACAGGAGACTGGTATTAGGTAAATGCTCTTGCTTGCTTTCCCAGACAGGTTTCAGTTGGCGGTCATACTTCGTGAGCACAAAGTCATTCTTGCCAAACCAGGCATTGCGTTTCATAGAAACCAGCAGCAAGGCGCTGTCTGGCAACGGATGCACCTGGTGCTCATTGTCAAAGGAGTTGCTTTCCAGTTCTGACCGGAACGTTTGGGCAGGCGGAGGAGATTTCTGTCTATTCTTGTTTTTTTGCCGGGCCTGCGTTGGAAGCGTAATGCCCCAACTCAACAAGAAGACCATGAAAAAGAATTGATAGCCAGATAGGGTAGAACAGCGCATGCGGGAAGAGGTAAGTCCACCCTCAATATAGGCTAAAAGTTATATAAAGCCTTGCCTGAGTCGTAGTTTTAAGGCAGATTTTTTCCTGAATGTATGGCAATGCTTGTTCTTTAATTTCTGCCGAAGTGAAAGCGGAACCCCAGCCTTGGTTTATGGTTTAATTTCAGAAATTAAGCTTAAAACCAGACGAGAGTTAGCTTTACTCAAACGTCATGTTCTGGAGGTAGAAGACCGTGCGGGCATCGCCGTGGGCGGGTTTGATGCGCTGGAAACCGAAGGCGATAAAATTACCGCCGTACCAGTGCACAATGCCTTCATTGCTGCTGGAGACCATTTTCTCTGATTCTTCCTGCACCCGCACCTCCACTTTCTCCTCATTGGAAAGTTCTGTTTTAGGTCTCAGGGTCTTGTGCCAGATGTATTCCTCATCGGGGTAGACCAAGGCAATGTTGCCGGAGGGCGTAACACCGGCCTCTACCGTGGGGCCTAAATTGGGGTAAGTCTCATTCTTGAGCTTGTAGGCATTGTCCCACAGAAGATTACCCTCTTTGTCAAATACGCAGACAATGGCGTGGGTAAAGCGGTAACCGTCAAAGTTGCTTCGGGGTAGGCGCAGATCGGGGTAGCGGCCGGTCATGTTGGCGTACTGGTTGAAGCTGTTGCTGCGGTACTGCGGGTAGTAAATCTCGCCCACCAGGGCATAGCCCAGCGGGTGCGGAATAACCGGGTGCAGGAACATGCGGTACCGGAGCACCAGAGGCTTCCCTTTGGCTTCCTGCCGGGCGAATTTGGCTTTCAGGCGGCGTTGGGCCCGGGGCCCGAGGTACTCAAAAAAGTAATCCAGTTTACTGAAATCGTAGTACTTTAAATTGCTGTAGAGGTCGCTGGCGAACAGTCCTTTGGAGAAAACCGACGTGCGGTACCCGTAGGTGCCCAGCAGCACTTTGCTGAGGGTGTCGCCGGGGGTGAGGCGGCCAGCCTGCAGGGTGTTGTCATTGCGGTAATCCATCTCGGGCTGAATGAAATAGGTACCAATCACGTCGCCTTTGGTATTGATGCGTTTGGTCTGCACCCTTGAACGCCAGCCGTTCGACTCCGCCACCACAAATTCTACGGCATGGGTCAGCGTGTCCACCCTGAACTCGCCTAAATCTTCTTCCATCCCGAACACCGCCGGCAGTAGTTTTACTTCTTCCTGGCTGGGGTTCAGGTGCAGCATGTTCAGGTTGTCGCGGTCCAAGCCATTCAGGAACACCTGCCCATCCAAAGCAGCCATCTCGTTGACGTTGATGTAGGAAGAAGGCAATGTGTGCTCACTAAATGTGGCAGTGCCCGTGGCGGCGTTCACCCGGTAAAGCACCAATTTCTTGTTGCTGAGCGTAGAGAACAGCAGGTACACCATGTTCCGTTCGGCGGCCACATGCAGCAAAGACTGGTTATTTTTATGCTCGTGCTTGGTCTGCCAAACCTGCTTCAATTCCCGGTTGTACTTGGTGAGTACAAAGTCATTCTTCCCGAACCAGCTGTTGCGCTTGGTAGAGACCACCAGCAAACTGCTGTCTGGCAAGGCATGTACAGAATGCTCCTCGTCATAAGAATCACTTTCGATCTCTACCCGATGGGTTTGGGTGGGCGCAGTGGGTTTCTCTTTGTCTTTCTCTTTTTTCTGACGGGCTTGGGCAGGGAAAACCGCACCCCAGCAGAGCAGGAGGAGCAGAGACAGCCAATACGTGCTTCTGAGGCGTGGAAACATAGTGCGTTTAAGATACGGGTAATCCAGTAAAACGCCAACGTTCTAGGAGTGGTTTTCTTGCCTTTTTACTGACCCATCTGCAGCAGAATGTCAAATTCTTCGGGTGTTAACGGCATCACAGACAACCGGGACTGGCGCAGAAGCGCGATGTTCTGGAGCCGCTCCTCTTTTTTAATCTGGTCCAGGGTCACGGGTTTGGTAAATGCCTGCTCAGGCACCAGCGTTACCGCTACCCATTGCGTCTCCTTAGTAGTGGGGTCCTGGAACGCTTCACGGCTTACTTTGGCCACACCTACAATAGATTTTTCAGATACGCTGTGGTAGTACAGCACTAGGTCATTCACCTGCATTTTCTGGAGGTTGTTGCGGGCCTGGAAGTTTCTAACGCCGTCCCAGGTGGTTTGTTTATCGCGTTGCAGGTCAGACCAGGCGTATTTTTCAGGTTCAGTTTTAACGAGCCAGTAGTTCATAGGTAAGCTAAAAACAAGGGCTGCCCTTGGCAGGAAAGCGCTTGCGGTACATGAAAGGTAAAAGGTATCTATTCTTGGTTCTTAATCCGGCGAATCTTGATCATTTCCGCAGAAACAGAGACAATCTCCAGTTCTTCCGGTTCATGTTTCGGGTTCTGGAAGGTGATGCGCAGCCGGTTTTTGCGGTTGGCTTCCCACTTGCCGGGGTGTTCTTCCAGCCCATCAGTAGGGGCAATGCCGTACCTGATAAACGTGCCGTCTTCCTGCAGCATGAACCCAGTGCGCCCCCTTGACGGCGGAAAATCAAAGGTATTGGGCCGGTACGTTTTCACCTCTGCCGAATCTTCTTCATACGAATTAAGCCAGGTTTTTCCGTACACCGAAGCCGGTAACTCAGGCCCGGTTCCGCACTGGGCCGCCATCAGGAGCACAGCCACTACACTCAGCAAAAAGAAGTTTCTCATAGGGCAAAAGGGACTTTCAGGCAAGCCGCCCGAGACAATCTTGGCACAAGATACTAAAAAAGAGTTCTGAGTCTTTACAAGTAGTCCTGAGTTCTGAGTCTAGAGTTCTGAATTGGTCAAATATGTGTCGAAATAAATGCCTGCATCATCTCTAAAGGCTTTATCCCTTTTGAAGCAGTTTTCAGGAAGCAAGCTTAAATCGGCTTTGCCAATACTTAGCGTTCATACCTTACCCGACTCAAGACTCAGCACTCAGGACTAACATCCGCAGGATGTTCTTATCTTTGTTCAAACCCCTTTCACAACCTGCACCGTGGAGAACAAAGAACTCATTCGTATGTTCCGGCTAACGGCTTCGCTCATGGAGCTGCACGACGAGAACCCGTTTAAAATAAGATCCTATACTAGCGCTGTCATGGTGCTGGAACGCATTGAATCGCCCATTCACCAGATGAGTCAGGCCCAGTTAGAAAAGCTGGACGGCATTGGCAAAGGCATGGCGGGCAAGATCATGGAAGCCATTCAGACGGGCAGCCACACCGACTTGAACCGCCTGCTGGAGACCACTCCCGAGGGCGTGGTGCAGATGCTCAACATCAAGGGCATTGGCCCCAAAAAGATCAAGACCATCTGGAAAGACCTGGGCGTAGACACCATTGACGGCCTGCGCGAGGCCTGCGAGAGAAACGAAGTGTCCAAGCTGAAGGGCTTCGGGGCGAAAACCCAGGAGACCATTCTGCAGGGGCTGCAATACACCGAGTCCAACAAAGGCAAACTGCTTTGGGCCGAAGCCGAGATTCTGGCCCTGGAATTACTCTCGTTCCTGAAAAACAGGCCCGAAACGGTAGCCGCCGAAGTGGTAGGGGAGATTCGCCGCAACCTGGAGACGGTGGAGACCTTGCAGTTTCTTTTGAGCCTGAGTGATGATGCCAACTGGCCCAACTTCCTAGCCGAGCTGCCGGGTATATCACCTCAGGAAACCGTTTCGGGACCCTTTGTATGGCGCGGACTGCTAGATACTTCCGGCGTGAAGCTGGAAGTACGCCTGGTGCCCGAACGCCGTTTCGCAAACCAAACCTTGCTCCACTCAGCTAACCCCGCCTGGTTAACCCAACCCGTGAACGAAGCCGGAGACACGCTGATGGCCGAAGCCTACGGTGAACCTGCTTCTTCTGAAGAAGAGATTTTTCAGCGCGTACAATTGCCGTTCATTGCGCCGGAGTTGCGGGAAAGTGCGCGCGTTTTGAACTTAGCCCGCGAAAACCAACTGCCCACCCTGCTCCAGAACAGTGACCTAAAAGGCATTCTGCACAACCACAGCACTTACTCAGACGGAGCCCACACCCTGGAGCAAATGGCCGTACACTGCAAGCAACTAGGCTTTGAGTACCTGGGCATGTGCGACCACTCTAAATCTGCGTTTTATGCGAACGGTTTGCAGGAGTTCAGGGTGAAAGAGCAGCAAAAGGAAATCGACCGCCTGAACCAGGAGTTGGGTCCGTTCCGCATCTTCAAAGGCATTGAGTCTGATATCTTGGCAGATGGTTCCTTGGATTACGAAAACGAGGTACTGGCTTCCTTTGACTTCATTGTCGCCTCCATCCACAGCAACCTGAAAATGGACATCGTGAAAGCGACTGATAGATTGGTAAATGCTATTCAGAACCCGTACACTACCATGCTGGGCCACCCCACCGGTCGCTTGCTTTTGCGCCGCGAAGGTTACCCCATTGACCACAAAACCGTGATTGATGCTTGCGCCGCCAACCAGGTAATTATTGAAATAAACGCCAACCCGAGGCGCTTAGACCTGGACTGGCGCTGGGTAGAATACGCCCTCAGCCAAAACGTGCTGCTCAGCATCAACCCAGACGCCCACAGCATGCGTGGCTACGATGACATGCGCTACGGTGTGCTGGTAGGCCGTAAAGGCGGCTTAACTGCCGAGATGACGTTCAACGCGAAGAGTAGGGATGAAGTGGCGGCTTATTTCGCGGAGCGGAAGAAGGCGAAGGGGATTTAGTTATATTTAGGAGTACTTGTTATGATCTTTATATGCTGATTTTTGGAGATAGGAAGTTTATTAAAGCACCATTTGAAAATGAAAATGAGTTAGAACAAGTAGTTGTAAGAAACTATGAATACTTATTTGGTCCTACCTCCATTTATTTGCCGAAGACTTTAATCAAAACAGCTGATGGAGCAGGTACGATACCTGACGGTTTTGCAATCGATATTGCTTTAAAACGGTGGTACTTGGTTGAAGCAGAACTAGTCCATCATAGCATTTGGAGCCATATAGCTCCTCAGGTAACAAAACAAGTTTTAGCTTCACAGCAGATTCTTGCCAGAAAGATTATTGAAGATGTGGCAGTAAGGAAATATGAAGAGGATGACTATGTTAAAGACAAGTTCAATGATCTTCGAATTAGTGCCATAAACGTTAGAAAGGTTGTAAGCGAAATTTTAGAGACTGAGCCAATAATTGGGGTTCCAATAGACGGTATTACAAATGATTTGCGTGACTGGGCTCGGACACTCAAATACAAGGTTAAGCTATGGCTAGTAAATAAATTTGTGGAGTTGAATAATCCCACTAATGTTATCTATGATTTTCCTGAAGAATTTAAGCCTGAATTAGACACAGAAGTAGAAACAGAGATTCAAGTTGAAGTTACTTCTAACAAGCAAATTGCCAAGTATGATGTTGAAGTATCAGATTTGATTTCTACAGGATTGTTGAGCCAAACTGATAAGCTTTTCATGGACTATAAACCAAAAAATGGACAGCAAATGAGGTTTGAAGCTTCACTTCTAGAAGATGGAGCTATTGAATTCCAAGGGCAAATATTTAGTAGTCCTTCATATGCGGCTCTGGCAGGTATTCAGAAAGCGGGTAGCTCCAGACAAACCGTTAATGGTTGGACGAGTTGGAAAGATTATTCAGGCAAAACCTTAGCCGAACTAAGGGAACAGTTTTTGGCTTCTAGGCAATCTGTGAATTAGAATTATGAGAATCAAAGGTCTGATTTGAATTATAAAGAATAGTTTACGGCCATGCCAACACCAACTCGCATCACCTCCTTTAAAGAGTTCTACCCGTTCTACCTCTCAGAGCACCAGAACACTACCAGCCGGGTGCTGCATTTTACAGGAACCGGGTTGTTGTTGCTGCTCATGCTAGTGGCCTTTGTATTGGGGCAGTACGGCTGGCTTTGGTGGCTGCCGGTCATTGGCTACGGCTTTGCGTGGGTGGGGCATTTCTTCTTTGAGAAAAACAAACCAGCTACGTTTCAATATCCGTTTTACAGCCTAGCCTCAGACTTTGTGCTGTTCTTTCATCTGCTCACAGGCAAGCAGAAATTCAAAGTCAAGTAACGTAAACCCTCCTTTGTCCTCTTGGAAAGATCTTGTGAGCGAACGAGATAGGCTTCGCGTAAGCGTTATGGCAGTTGGCCCAGAAGATCCTTTCAGGATGACAAAATGGAGAATTGGGCTTTCCACTAAGTAACCCGCTTTATGCACTCGAATAATCTGTTTTCAATCGGTTTTCAGGAAAGCAGGCTCAAAGCATAAAATGGGCTACTTCTCCCGACGCTTGTCGGCAACTTGGCCTACAGCCTTTGAACCAGTTGGCGTCTTGCTGCCCGGTGCCCCACCCATAGCACCTTTCAAAGCAGTGCCGCCCTTCACGTAGGTAAACTCCAGAATAGAACCCCGGTATTGGCTGCCTTTGGGGTCTTCGCCCGAGGGGCCGGAGGTAACCGAAGAGCTGTCTACGGCCAGGTACAACTTTTTGCCATCAGGGGAAATTGCCAGGTCACGGTACCGAACTTTTGACCGGAAGTACGTGAGGGTATCGCCGGTGACAGCGGTACCCGTGGCATTGAGTTGCAGCCTGATCAGCTTTCCGGTTTTGAGGGTGGGTATGAGGAGGGAATTCTGCCAGCCGGGTATGCCCGAGGAAGTGTACACGGCTATGCTGCTGGGGGCTTCGGATGGCCACTCAGGAGTATTTTTTTCACCGCCGCTTCTTGCCAGCGTCAGAATCTTGGTCAAAAACGCGTTGGAGTTGGGATTGAAGCTGTAAATAGGATCACGGTACAGTTGGGGCCCAATGGCGGCGGCGTTGGCCTTCTCGC
The DNA here is from genome assembly GCF_054956755.1 of Rufibacter sp. JT3400010. Lineage (NCBI taxonomy): Bacteria > Pseudomonadati > Bacteroidota > Cytophagia > Cytophagales > Hymenobacteraceae > Rufibacter > Rufibacter sp. JT3400010. Next base: position 64,476 of record NZ_JBUDXA010000018.1, read on the forward strand.
TTTTAATGGTGGGGTAGGTGGTGTGCCACTCGCCGGGAATTTGGGAATGATTACTTACGCCCGCGGCCAGTCCGTTGTAGTTGTTGTCATTGTAGCCAATCACCAGAGGGTGGCCGTAGTTCTTGCCTCTTTCAATCATGTTGATCTCATCATCAGAAAAAGGACCGTGTTCGCTGGTGTAAATTCTGCCGGTGCCCCCTACTTCGGCGTACGCCAAGCCCTGGGCATTTCTATGTCCGTAGCTCCAGACGGCGTTCTGACGCTGGTCGGTAGTGAAAGGGTTATCGTTCGGAATCCAGCGGTCATATTGGTTTTTATCTGCATCGGGCTCCAGATTGAACCGAAGTACCTTGCCTTCATAGCTGCTGATTTGCTGGGCATGGTTGGGCCTGCCCACGTTTTTGAACTGACCGGCACCCATGTCGCCCACGGTGTAGAACAGGAAATTTTTGCCGTTGACCGGCGCAATGAGTAAGCGGCCGGAATTGTGGTCGTTGCTGCCCGGAATGCTATCGCAAAGCACCAGAGGGTTGGCTAATTTCTGCGCTTTGGCGTCATAGTCATACCGCACCACCCGCATGGTAAAATGACATCCGCCAAAATTGGGGTCACACCCTTCGCCCGTTTTTCCGGCCCCGGCAAAATCATAGGCGTAGGCCAGGTACACGTAGGGCTTGCCCGAAAGCAAAGCTGGGTGCAGAGACAAACCCATCAATCCGCCTTGCGGCCAGGGCTTGCCACCGTCCACCTCATCTGGAACCTTGTCATAGCGAGGGAATTTACGGGCCGAAGTCAGGTCCAGTAAAACCGTTTGGGCACCGGTAGAAGGATTCAGTCTGCTTACTTTATAGCCTTTGGCTTCGGTAATCCAGAGATAGTTGTCGGGCCCGTAGGTGACTTCCCACGGGTCACTCAGTTTGTCTTTCACCACCCGCACCGTGAAGGTTTCGCCTTTGGGGCCGGTCAGGTCTTGGGCAGAGGTGAAATGAGAATAGCAGGAAGTGAGCAGTAAAAAAGACAGAAGAAGAAAGCAGCGTGTCATGGGGGAAAAGTAAATCAAACAAGGTTATCCTGTCTTTAAACCCTGGCTTTTGAGATTAGGTTGTGGTAAAAGGTTGGTTACAAAGTAGATTCCGTATTTACCCCTTCTGCCGGAATTGTTCAGGCGTGGTTCCGGCCTGTTTTTTGAAAAAACGGCTGAAATAAGAATTGTCTTCGAAACCGAGGGCCTGCGCGACCTGCGCAATGTTGAGGTGCGGCGAGTGGGTGAGCAACCGTTTGGCTTCCAATGTAAGGCGTTCCTGGAGTAAGTCTGTGGTGGTTTTGCCCAGGTTCTGTTTGCAGAGTTCGTTCAGGTACTTGGGCGAAAGGTGCAAGGCGTTGGCGTAGAAACTGGTGGGCTGGTGCTCCCGGTAATGGTTTTCTACCAGGGTTTCCAGTTGGTACAACTGAAAAGGCCAGCTGCTCTCATCTGCAGTGACGGGTGCCTCGGGGTACAGCCGGGCCAGTTGAATGAGAAGCAGTTCCAGAAAAGCCCGCAGCGCATGGGGTTGGAAAGGAGCCGATTGGGTATATTCCTGTTGCATCTGGTGTAGGAGTTGCTCCACGGGAGAAAAGACCTCAGACGCGGCGTACAACACCGGTGGATGTTGCCAGGTCTGGAAGTAAGGGAACTGCCGCAGGGTATCAGTAGTGCGGTCTGCGCGGTAAAATTCTGGTGTGAAAAACAACAGCGTGCCTTCGGTCTCAGGTGAAAGTTCCCAGGCGTGTACCTGCCCGGGCGTGAGGAAGAAGACACTACCAGGCTTCACCTCATACTGGGTGAAATCAATGGTGTGGCTGCCGTGCCCGGCCTTAACTACTAGCAGTAAGTAAAAATCATGCTTGTGCGGAACCTGCACAAAGGCGTGTTTCTGCCGGTGGGCCTGTAAATCAGCTACGTGAATGCCACGGGCAAGCCCCTTGGCAGAGGTGAAATCTGGAATACGGTAAACAGGAAGCTTTTCGGGCATAAGGCAAACGGCAAGCGTCTCGCCGGTTTTGCCCCAAGTTGCGAAAAATAGCTTAGAAAGGAACGCCCTTAATGTCCTCTGGCCTCCGGATGCGTGGCCGCCTGCGGATTATAGCTGATGAAAATGTTAATCCAGATGGCGCGTGACAGTTTGAAGATGGCAGGCAAAAACAGCAGCAAAGATAGTAACAGCGCCCCCACAAACATCCAGATAGTAATCTCGTCTGAGAACAGCATCATCAAGCCCACAATGGCCAGCGTTGGGCCGGTGGTGAGGCCGTAGCTCACAAACATGGCCCCGTAATAATAGCCGGGCTCGGGCTCATACGCTTGGTGGCACACCGGGCAATGGTCCAGCATCTGCGACATTTTACTGTAGCCCATGAGGCTGTTATTCTGGAACAAATTCCCCTCGTGGCACTTCGGGCATTTCAATCTACAAATGCTGTACAGTTTAGAGCCTTTTCCTAACATAGCTTTCGTTTGTTTTCTCTTTACAAAAGTACGTGCGCTAGCAGTTTATGGATAGGACAAAAGGCGGGTGTTCCGGTGATTTTTGCCGAGGATAGTGTAATGTGAAGTATTTTAAAGGGGTTTTCTGGAAAGTAGGTTAGAAATGCTTCTTTGCTGTGCGCCTTGTGCTGTTTGTGTTGTGCGTAGAGTTAGCGTCAGCGCTCTAAGCACTTGGTGGGCAGCCAATCTCCTGATTGGCGGAACGGATAGACTGCTTACTTTCTACTTTCCTCCTTTTAACTTCTCCTCGCCGTTGTTGTTGTTCTCACCAACAACTAAGACAGCCGTTCCAATTAGCTTTTACTTTCCACTTCCTTCTTGCTAACTTCTTGGCGGCAGATGCGCTCTGCTGGCGTTTGTCACTTTTCTCCTTGATGAGAAAAGTAACCAAAAGAATCAAGAAGCTCCGAACTCGCTGCCGCTCAGACAGGCGGAGCTTCAGTAAGGTACCATCGGGCAGCCGTCCTCTGTTCCATAGGGAGCTTGTGCTGTTGTCAATTGGGCCGCCGCTGCTTGCGTTTCCCTTAGCTTCGGGCTACGCAGGCGGCCCTCCGCTGGGGAAGGCGCAGGTGACGGGTTGCAGCTTGTTCCGTTGCAATGTCTTCATCGTCCTATGGACGTGCTTTGATTGGAATTATTTGCTGACACGGTTTTCTTCGTCTGAGGTGCTGGTTCTGCGGTTGCGGGCGGTTTTAATTTTGCTGTTCCCGAATTTGTAGTCGAGCGTGAGGTTGAGGCGGCGGCTTTCCCATTCATTTTCCCAGTACATGTGCACGTTGCTGTAGTCCAGGTTGGCTCTGAAACGGGCGGTGTCAAAGATGTCGTTGAGTTTCAGGCTGACGGTGGCACGTCCGTCCAGAAAGGTTTTCTTGCCGCCTATGCTCATGAGGTAAGAGGCTTTGTTCTGGAAGAGGCCAGATACGGAAGGGGAACTGTAGTACGCGGAATATTGCAACGTAAATTGTTTAGGTAGGGTGAAGTTATGGTCGGTGCTGAAGTCCCAGGAGAACTGTTCCTGGTTGTATTGTTCGCCCTGTACCGGAGTGCTCACTTTGTTCAGGCTGCCTTGTAATTGTAGGTTAGCGCTCCACCATTTGCGCACGGGCAACGTGCCACCGCTGCTAATACTCAGGGAACGGGCGCGGCTCAGGTTCTGCGGCGTGCTGATGCTTTCTTTGGTGGCATCGTTCTGGCTCACCACTTCCATCACAAAATCATTCTGCTGCAGATAGCTGATGCCCAACAGTTGGAAGTTCTTGAACGTGTAGTTGAACTGCAAGGAATTGGAGAAAGAAGGCTGCAGAAACGGGTTGCCTCTGAGGCCGGTGTACGGGTCTGAATAAAACGTGAACGGGTTCAAACTGGGGTAACTGGGCCTATTGATGCGACGACTGTACGAGGTGGAAAGCTGGTGATCCTCATGAGGAGTATAGCTGGCAAATACGCTGGGGAACAATTCCCAGTAGTTGCGGTTTACTACATTTTTGGTGGTGAGCGAATTACCTTTAGAAATGGTATGCTCGGCTCTTAATCCCGCTTTCATGCTTAATTGCTTGCTTACTTTCTTGCTCAGGCTCACGTACCCGGCATGAATGTTTTCGTCATACAAGAAATGGTTGGTGCGGCGGTCATCCAGTTGCCAGTTGCTTTCCTGCTAGGTCTCAAACTTTATATTTGAGTCATTGCGTACCCAACTGCTTTTCCAGCCGGTTTCAACCTTCCAATTTTGGGCCAGTGGGTGTACGTAATCGGCTTTAATGGCATAGATCTGGACGGCGGCATCTGAGAAACTACGGAAGTTCTCAAACTCTCTTCCGGGCATAATGGCGGCTTCAAAGTACTGGTTGCTGAAGCGTTCATCGGCACCGTTGCGGTAACGAACGTAGTCGGTGTCAAAGGTGAGAGAACGGCCCGTGGTGTCTATGTCGAATTTGTAGTTCAGGTTGAGGCTGTAGTTATGGGAAACCACCTCATGCGGGTTGTGCATCTGTACGCCGCCAATAGGGTTACCCGGAATATCATAGGTCACGGAGTTGCTGGTGGTCAGGACATCCTGCGGCGAGGTGTACCCTTTCAGCATAAGCCCCACAGTGTGCTGTTTGCTGATGAAATAATCGGCCCCGGCCACTACGTTCACGCTCTTGGTAATGGGGTGCCAGTAGTTCACCGAACGGTAAACGCTGTCCCGGATGGTGCGTTCCATGGTCAGCTTGTTGTAGGAATTGTAATGGCCGGTGTTCAGGCGGGTGTAGAAACTCACCTTGCCCAGATTGTAATTCAGGTTGATGCCCGCCCACGCTTTGCCATAGGTGCCGTAGCCGCTGCCCAAACTCAGGGTGCCGTTCATGCCTTTGGTGAGTTCACGTTTAAGTTGAATGTTGATAACACCCGCCGTGCCAGCCGCATCATAAGACGCGGGTGGGTTGGCAATCAGTTCTACCTTGCTCACCGCCGAGGCCGGTAAAGATTTCAGGTACATGCTCAGTTCACGGCCGCTCATGTACGTCATCTTACCATTGAGCATTACGTTCACGCTGCCGCTTCCTCTAAAGAGGATGTTGTCATCTTTATCCAGCCGAACGCCGGGTGCGTTTTTGAGAACCTCCAGCGCATTGTCTCCGGCGGTATTCAGCTTCTCCACGTTCATGATCAGCCTATCGGCTTGCTGTTCCAGCAAAGGTCGTTGCCCCTGCACTACCACTTCTTGCAAGGCCGTGGCTTTGGTGTTGGCTTGTAAGGTGGGTACCTGCACGGGTTGGTCGCTTACCTCAAAAGCCTCGCTTAAAGCGGGAGTGAAATCAATGCGGGTGGCTTTGACGAGGTATCGGCCAGCGGCCACTTTCTCAAAGGCATATCGGCCTGCCTCGTCGGCTGTCTGGGAGTTGGTAACCGCAGAGTCTGGCAGGTGCACCAGCAAGATAGTGGCGAAACCTACCGGTTGTTTCTTAGCGTCTACCACTGCTCCTTTCACCGCAGTACCTGCCTGCCCAGAGACTGAAAAAGAGAGAAGCAAAAAGGAGAAAACTAGGAGCCAGCGGGAGGAGAGGGTAGAGGTTACATGCATACCTATAGGTCTTTAATGAATAGATGCCTAAAGGTGTATTTGGTTGCTCTGGCCTGAAAAAAAATGATCTCAACCCCTCTAATCCTTATCCCAATCTTGTTTTGCGGCTACTTTCTGGAAAACTGGGCGCAAACCCGGGTTGGAATCAGGAATATGGGGGTTGGGATAAAATAAGTGGCGAACACGGGCGTGCTGATTAGCTTTGGCAAATGAAGAAAAGCAGAACCGTTCTGTACCATGCAGGGGCATGGACGCTGTACCTGGGGTACACGTTGCTGGCAGATTACCTTGACGAACAGAGGCCGCTCACCTGGTCCCATTTGCTGCTCCTTACTTATTCCGTCTGTATGGCCGTAACCTTTTACTACTGCTATTCACTAGTATACCCCAGGTTCCTGAAACGCGAGAAGATGGTTCAGTTGTTGCTTTGCCTTGCTTTTGCCCCTTTCCTGTTCACCTTCACCCGCTACTTTCTAGAAGAGATGCTGTGCCCGCTGCTGTTCGGGTTCAGGAATTATAATGTGAATGCCACCTTCTCTTACTATTTAAGCGATAACCTGTTCAGGGCTTTTCCCATGATGGTGATTAGCTCCGTAGTCTGGAATCTGCAAGACACCATTAAAAAGGAAAAGGAAAGCAAGCTGCTGCGCGCCGAGAAAAACCAGGCCGAGCTGGCTTTCCTGAAATCGCAGGTAAATCCGCACTTTCTGTACAACACCCTTAATTACCTGTACGCACAGGCGTATCCGGTTTCTGAGAAACTAGCCCAGGCTATTCTCACGCTTTCTGAGATGATGCGCTACATGCTCCATGACAACCCAGATGGCAAGGTGGAATTACACAAAGAAGTAGACTATCTGCACCGCTTCATTGACATTTTCCGGCTTCGGTTTGAAGACCAGTTTTTTGTGGAGTTCACGGTTTCAAGTCATGTAGAAGATCAGCGGGTGCCCTCCCTGGTTTTGATTCCGTTTGTGGAAAATGCCTTTAAACACGGGGTGGTGAATGACGCGGCGAACCCGGTGCGCATCCATTTGCAGGTAACGGGACAGCAGTTGTTTTTTGAGGTGCAGAACCAGATCAATAACCACCAGAAAGACCAGACCACCGGCATCGGGCTGGTGAATGTAAAGCGGCGGCTGGACCTGCTCTACCCAAATCAACATTCGTTGATCATCCAGAACAAGGGCACCACGCACCTGGCACAATTAGAGCTGAAAAAGCTATGATTTCGTTTTGGGCTCATTTTCTGAAAAACAGGCCCGAAACGGCGATAGCATAGAAACTAAAAGGAACGGCAACTGAACGCATAAGATGGACATGAGAAAATTGGTACTGGTCTGGGTCATGATACTATGCAGTTTGTCTTCCTGCACCATTCTGCGAATGGGCAGACATTTAGCACCAGACATCACGGACAGTGAGATTTTTCCTGGCAGGCCTTTGCAGCCAGCGGCCGTGTCCCATCTCTTTCCCGTAGCTGCCCAGCCCGTTAACATCAATGCTGCGGCACTCAGAGGCGGAAACAGGTCAAACTTTGAGGCGTATCTGAAAAGCTTGAATACCGTGGCGTTTCTCATTCTCAGGAATGACTCTATTATGTATGAGAATTATTTTTACGGGTACGGGAAAGAAAGCCAGATCCCTGCGTTTTCGGTGACGAAGGCTTTTACGTCTGCGCTCATTGGGTTTGCCCTGGAAGATGGTTTGATCAAGTCCATAGAGGAGCCTGTTACCAACTATCTGCCTGAAATGAAGAAGAATGGCTTTGACCAAGTCACCATCAAGCACCTGTTGCAAATGACTTCGGGCATAAAGTTCAGAGAAACCTATGGCAATCCGTTTCATGAAGATGCCCAGTTTTACTACGGGAGAAACCTGCGGCGCAAAAGCCTGAAACTAAAGTTAGCCAGCGTGCCAGGGGAGAAGTTTGAATATGCCAGCGGCAATACCCAACTGCTGGCGCTGGTGCTGGAAAGATGTTTGAAAGGCAAAACCGTGACCGCGTATCTGCAAGAGAAAATCTGGACGCCGTTGGGTATGGAAAGTGAGGCCAGTTGGAGCACAGACCAGAAAAAGGAGGGCGTAGAGAAAGCCTTCTGCTGTCTGAACGCCACCGCGCGCGACTTCGCCAAGTTTGGCAGTTTATACTTGCACCAAGGCCAGTGGAACGGGAAACAGGTACTGCCCGCCAGTTGGGTGCAAACCTCTACCACCGCAGACACCACCCAGGGCGGCACCCGGTTCTACAAAAACCAATGGTGGCTGTCTTCCTCCTCCTCAGAATACCTCGCCGAAGGTATCCTGAACCAGTACATCTACGTCAATCCCAAGGAACGTCTGGTGATGGTGAAGTTGAGCAAAGGCTACGGCGTCTGGAACAAATGGACTTTCTTTGGGGATATAGCCAAACAATTGTAACTAGAGTAACTATTAAGCCAAGGCATTTTTAGCCTGTTTTGGCGAAAACAAGCCGAAAATCGAAGGTACAATAGCGGTTGTTCAACCGTTATCATCTGGAAGAAGATTCAGACGTAAGTGTTGTTTTGTGCCCATTTACGGAAAAGGCTGCAAGAAAGCCTGACATCTTCCCAGCTAACTCTTAAGTACAGAAATGATCAAGTGTATTTGCGTGGATGACGAGGCATACGCGTCTAACCTCTTAAAAGCCTATATTGAGAAAATTCCGTTCCTGGAGTTTGTGGGCAGCACTACCAGCCCCATTGAAGCCTTAAGTTGGGTAGCCGCCAATCGCGCAGATCTGGTTTTTCTGGACATCCAGATGCCGGAGCTGACCGGGCTCCAGTTCCTAAAACTGGCGGGCAACAAGTGCAAAGTCATTCTCACCACTGCTTACCCAGAATATGCCTTAGACGGCTACGAGCATGATGTGGTGGATTACCTACTCAAGCCCATTGCGTTTGATCGTTTTCTGAAAGCCGTGCAGAAAGCGCAGGTCCTTCTGCAACCCGTATCTTCTTTAGCTGCTCCAACTCCGGTGCTTCCATCAGTTCCGGTTTCGCCTGCGGCTCCTCCAGAATACATGTTTGTAAAAGGCGAGAGCAAAAACAAGTTCCTGCGCATCAATTACACCGATATTCTGTTCATTGAGGGCCTCAAGAATTACGTGTCTCTGTACTTGCCGCAGCATCGCGTGGTCACATACCAAACTTTGCGAGATATGGAAGAGCAATTGCCGCACCCGCCTTTCTACCGTGTGCACAAATCCTACATCATCTCCATTGACAAAGTGAACATGGTAGACGGCAACACGCTGTACATCCAGGACAAATCCATCCCCATCGGAGAGACCTACCGCGAAGGCTTTTTCAAACTGATCAGGGAGAAAGATCAACCGTAAACGAAAACAGTTTTTATCTGGTAGGGGAGAGTTGGTGTTCTGATGCATCGGCTCTCCCTTTCTTCTGGAAGCGGTGAACCCCGTTTTAAACCTGATTTTCAGGAAAAGCCCTTGAAACACTCTTTGGAAACCTTCTTTGAGAATTGGTCAGAATGGAGTAGGGCCGATTCATCCACCAAAGAACATGGTTCAAGTTTTCAACTTGGACCTACCATGGGCTGAAGTTTGCAAATCAGTGAGGCGACAGCCTCAAACAACGCTCCACTGATTTGCTCACATGGTACAAAATGCAACAGCCTTACTGCTTGGAGTAAAAGGAACAATAAAAGCGTTCCTCAAATAAATCTTAGCTGTACCGTTATTCCCCTGTAATAAAAGAGTAAATTCAACTACTAACAGTTGTAAGGCGGTCTTGCCTGTAGAAAGAAGCAAAAAAGCTATTCCCTATACATTAGATAAACTCGTCTTACTTACTCCCCAGTTTCAGCATAGGCACTTCAGTTAGAGTCAATCCCAAACAGTACAGAAACCCTTTCATTATTTTTTACAAACGTAACAGCAGTATGTTTTCAAAGAAGCATCTTTTGGTGGCGGCGGCAGCGGCCCTGCTCTCTTCCACGGCGGCACAGGCCCAGAAAGTAGAGTTCACCGAGTATGACCTACCCAATGGTTTACACGTGATCCTGCACCAGGACAAATCTGCCCCCGTGGTGGCGGTGTCTGTGATGTACCACGTAGGCTCTAAAAACGAACAAGTAGGCCGCTCCGGCTTCGCGCACTTCTTTGAGCACTTGTTGTTTGAAGGTTCGCAGAACATCAAGCGCGGCGAGTTCATGAAACTGGTGTCCAGCAACGGGGGCCAGAACAACGCCAATACCTCACATGACCGCACTTTTTACTACGAGGTGTTCCCCTCAAACCAACTCAAGCTGGGCTTGTGGCTAGAGAGCGAAAGAATGCTGCACCCGGTCATCAATGAGGTGGGCGTTAAAACGCAGAACGAGGTGGTGAAGGAAGAAAAGCGCATGCGCCTTGATAACCAGCCATACGGCCAGTTTACCAATGAAATGTTCAAGCGGTTGTTTACCAAGCACCCGTACACCTGGCAGCCCATCGGGTCAATGGCTGACTTAGATGCCGCTAAGTTGGAGGAGTTTCAGGCGTTCTTCAAGAAGTACTACGTGCCTAACAACGCGGTGCTTTCCATTGCCGGTGACATTGACATTGCTCAGACCAAAGAATTGGTGAGCGCTTATTTCAGTGCCGTGCCCAAAGGAGCCCCGGTGAACTACACAAAAGTGGTGGAAGCCCCCATCACCAAAATGATTGTAGACACCGCCTATGACGCCAACATCCAGATTCCGGCCATCTTTGCGGGCTACCGGGTGCCAGGCATGAGCGAGAAGGATTCCAAAACCATGGAAATGATCTCGTCCATCTTGTCGGGTGGAGCTAGTTCTAAGCTTTACAAGAAAATGGTGGATGAGAAGAAGAATGCCTTGCAGGTAGCAGCCTTCAACTTCGCGCTGGAAGATTACGGCGCTTACATCACGCTGGCTTTGCCGAATAATAACACTCCATTGCCAGACTTGTTGAAAGACATTGACGCCGAGGTGGCCAACCTGCAGAACACGCTCATCTCTGAGGAGGATTACAAGAAGATTCAGAACCAGTTTGAAAACAACTACGTGACCGCCAACTCCACCATGTTGGGCGTGGCCGAAAACCTGGCCAGCGGGTACACTTTCTACAACAAGAACACCAACAACATAAATCAGGAACTGGACAAAATCAGAAGCATCTCGCGTCAGGACATTCAGGCGGCTGCCAAGAAATACCTGCAGCCTAACGCTCGGGTAGTATTGTATTATTTACCGGCTACGGCTAAAGCGGCTAATTAATTCAGATAAAAAGACTGCTGGGCTGGAGGGGAAGAAATGAACCTCGGCGTAGCCAAAAAGTAGAAACAACCATGAAAAAATATATTTTGATTGCCGCCAGTGTCCTGCTGCTGTTCAACGCCCAGGCACAGGTAACCATTGACAGATCCAAGAAACCGGCGGCGGGCCCGGCCCCAACAATTACGCTGCAAGATCCGGCCACGTTCAAGCTGAAGAACGGCATTACCGTGCTGGTGGTGGAAGACCATAAACTGCCCCGCGTTTCGGCCTCTTACTTTATAGACGCGGGTCCTATCACCGAAGGCAAAAAGGCCGGGGTGGTAAGTTTGATGGGCCAGATGCTCAACGAGGGTACCAAAGACATGACCAAAGCCCAGTTTGACGAAGCCGTGGACAAAATGGGAGCCGAGGTAGGATTATCCGCCTCCGGCGGAAGTGCCGCTGCCCTGACCCGCTACTTCCCGCAGGCTTTTGCGTTGATGGGCAAAGGCTTGAAGAATCCTGCTTTCACCCAAGAGTCATTTGAGAAGCTGAAGTCTCAGATGTTAACCGGTTTGAAAAGCAACGAGAAGAGCGTAAAAGCAGTTTCTGGCCGAGTAGTGAATGCGTTAGCTTACGGCAAAAACCACCCTAGTGGGGAGTTCATGACTGAGGAATCTATCAAGAACCTGACCCTGGCAGATGTAAAGGAAGCCTACGCCAAATACATCACGCCTTCCCGCGGGTACCTCACCATTATTGGCGACATTAAACCAAATGACGCTAAGAAACTAGCCGAACAGGTGTTCAACGACCTGAAAGGCCCTCAACTGACCTTGCCAACGTTAACGGCCGTGCCGAATCCGGCTAAAACTGAGATCAACCTGGTAGACATGTCCAACGCGGTACAGTCAGAAATTACGGTGACCAACCTGGTGGATTTGAAAATGAACCATCCAGATTATTTCCCGGTATTGCTGGCGAACCAAATTCTGGGCGGTGGTTCTGAAAGCCGCCTGTTCAACAATCTGCGCGAGAAACACGGGTTCACGTATGGCGCATACTCCAGCATAGGCGCAGGCAGATTCCAGACGGCGTTTTCGGCCACGGCTTCGGTAAGAACCGCTAAAACCGACAGCGCGGTGGTAGAATTCCTGAACGAGATCAACGCCCTGCGTACCCAGAAAGTATCTGATGAAGAACTAGCCAGCGCCAAAGCCCTGTACAACGGTTCGTTTGCGTTAGGTTTGGAAAACAAAGGCCGCACCGCCGCCTTCGCCCGTAACATTCTTATTAATGATTTGCCCAAAGACTTCTACCGCACCTATTTGCAGAAAGTGAATGCGGTGACCAAAGAAGACATTCAGCGGGTAGCCCAGAAGTACTTCAACAGCGGCAACACCCGCGTAGTCATTGTGGGCAACGCTTCGCAGATGACCGACGGACTTAAAAAGCTGAACTTCCCGGTAAAGCAATATGACGTGTTCGCCAACCCCATTACGGCCGGCGCTTCTTCCTCTGCCGCCACTAACGTGAAAGCCACAGAGGTATTCAACAACTACCTGAAAGCATTGGGCGGAGTAGAAGAAGTGAAGAAAGTGAAATCCATTGTTTCGGCCATGAACCTTCAGATGCAGGGTGCCTCTCTGGACGTGGAAACCAAAGCCATGGCCCCCAACCTGGAAGCCATGACCATGTCTATGGGCGGAAACCCCGTGATGAAAACCAGATTCAACGGAAAGGTTGGTTACCAGGAGCAAATGGGCCAGAAGAAAACCATGACTCCCGAGGAAATCAAGGAGAAGAACGTGGTTACGAACTTGTTTGAACAGTTAGATTACCTGAACAACCCTGCGTTCAAAGCCGAGGTGAAAGGCGTAGAAAAAGTAAACGGTTCAGATGCGTACAAGGTGGCTATCACGTACCCTACCGGTAAAACCAAAACCGAGTATTATGACATGTCCAGCAAACTTCTGGTGAAAACCGAAGACGCCACCACCGCCAACAACATGACCATCAACACCACCACTGAGTTCAGTGATTACAAAAAGGTAGGTAGCATTCTGTACCCCCACACGCAAACCCTTACGGTATCTGCCGGAGGCCAGCAGCAAGTGATGGAGATGAAAGCCAAAACCGTAAAAGTGAACGAAGGCGTAACTACCGCTGATTTCAACTAAGCGAACGTTTCTTTTATCTTCAAAAGAAAGGGAGCAGGCCATTGGTCTGCTCCCTTTCTTTTTTGCGGTGATGTGCAAAAGAATTTAGCTGCTGCTAGTTGGCTAGTCCTTCCGAAGGCTCCGTTTAAACGTCGTCTTGTTTTCTAGCTGTATTTTGAAATTCGGGTTAAATACAGATGCCTTGGAATGATGTCACTCGCTCGCCTCTGGCGAGTGTGAGCGACCTGCGGCGTCCCGCCGCTACTTTCGTTATTTAACGCTTCCATGATTCGGCCAGAGGCCGCACGTAGCACATACTCGCCAGAGGCGAGCGAGGATTCGATGTTTTGTTTCTAAGCCGTATTCAAAAGTTCAGGCCAAAAACAGCCTGCAGCTTATTGCCCCACAATGAACTTGTGCACCATTTTCCCCTGAGAGGTTCTTAGGTGGAGCAAGTAAAAGCCGGTGGGCAAACCAGCTACCGTGTACACCCAACCCTCTTTTGATCTTGTTGGCGCAGGCAGCACCACCGGCTTACCAAGTGCGTTCAGTACCTCGGTTCCCCGCAGTTGCAGAAAATCAGGTACCTTCAGGGTCAACGTAGAAGAGGCCGGGTTTGGATAGGTAGAAACCTGCTGTTGCCATTCCTCAGAAACTCCGGTTACCACCGGAGGGTTTTCCAGCGCGTAGAGAAGCATATCTCTGACCACCGTACCAATAAGACGGTTGTTGCGCCATTCTTCTACCATTATGGCCACATTGTAGGTGCCTTGCATGCGGGGGGAGTTCCATGTTAACAAGCCAGTGTTTCTGTTCAGGGTCAAACCAGCCGGACTAGTGGGATCTAGACTGCCCAGGAAATTCTCCAAGCCGCTTATACCGGGAGTTGTCACCCCTATAGGATTTCCGCAGGAGGTAGCTCCATTAGAGGTTTTCGGAAGCACCAACTTAAACGAAAGGCTATCTCCGTCAGCATCTGTAGCCGCAGAATTGTGCACAAAGGCCCGGTTCCGTATTGGAGCCTCCGTTGGGGTGAACTGAAAAACAGGTGAACTGTTGGCCCCCAAGAGCGGATCAACGGTGAGGGTACTTTGCAAAAAGAAGTCAGGTTTATGAGAGGAAGCGATATTTACAATGCCACTTTGGCTCCCTACAGAATAAGTAGCCGTATAGGTGCCCGATCCGGCATAGATATGCTCAAACCTGTAAATATTCACAAACGTGCCGTTTTGCCCATCAGAGACCAGGGTTCTGGAGGCTCTTGCCACCCGCTGGCTTGTGCAGTCTCCAAAGTAAAGCGTTGCTTCTAGGTCTTCAAAGGGAGGCGGGGCCACGCTGTACGTAACCAGCGTGAAGAAATACCTCAGAGGGTTACGGGCTGCGGTGGTGTCGCTTTTGTAGTAAATGGTCCCGCCTTTTATGTGCGAAGCCTGCGCAGAAAAAGAAGCCAGAATGAAGAAAAGGAATACGATTGGCAGAGATAAGATTCTTGCCTTTGTAAGTAGTAGGGGTAATTTCATATAAAACAGCGTAGAATTTCAGGAATACGTAAGGCGCAAGTAAGTTATTAATTAATACGGATTTACAAACAAAAAGACCTGCGATAATCTAGGTATTAGAAATAATGTATGTTGTAGCAGGCCTACCAAAGCCACAAGGCGAAAATTAAAAACAAGTGAAATATTCTATCTTGCTTTCTGGTTCTAGCGTGTTTTCCAGAAACAAGGCCTGAAAGGCAATTCACCTGTCTATGCTCATCTTCTTCGTTCTGCTGTACTTGGTTCTGAATGTGGTTTTAGGACTTTGGGCCGCCCGCCGGGTGCACAACACGGCAGACTTTATGCTAGCCGGTCGCGCTCTGCCTTTGCCCATGGCTACAGCCGTGGTATTTGCCACTTGGTTCGGGTCAGAGACCATTTTAGGAGCATCCGCCGAAGTAGCCGAAGAAGGGCTGATTGGTATGGTGGAAGACCCATTGGGCGCGGCCTTGTGCCTGGTGCTGGTGGGGCTGTTCTTCGCCAAGAAGCTGTACCGCATGAACCTACTTACCTTCGGCGATTTTTACCGCGTCAAGTTCGGCCGTACCACCGAGATCATTGCCTCGTTTTGCCTCGTGATTTCCTACTTCGGTTGGGTGGCCGCGCAAATGGTGGCCTTGGGTATTTCGTTTAATCTGCTGCTGGGCACCACACTGGTACAGGGTATTTTAATCGGGAGTTTTCTGGTGGTGCTATACACATACTTTGGTGGCATGTGGAGCGTGAGCGTCACCGATTACCTGCAAACCATCATGATTATTCTGGGCCTGGTAATTGTCACCTGGTGGGTGATGCGCGATAAACCTTTCTCAGAAGTAACAGCCACGCTTCCGGCAAACTTTCACAGAATCACGCCCAAAACGGGCACCTCCTTTACAGGTTGGCTTAACTATCTGGCCCTTTGGATGACCATAGGGTTAGGTTCTATTCCGCAGCAGGATGTGTTTCAGCGGGTAATGTCGTCTAAATCCGAGAAGGTGGCGGTGAGCGCTTCTTTGTTGGCCGCTTTGTTGTACGTGACGGTAGCGCTGTTGCCCTTAGTACTGGCGCTTTATGCCAAAGTATTGCACCCGCAACTGGCCGGAGCAGATGCCCAGATGTTGGTTCCCGGGTTAATCCTGGGCACAAGCCCCATGGTCATCAAAGTGCTGTTCTTTGGAGCCTTGATCTCAGCCATCATCAGTACCGCCAGCGGTGCCATTCTGGCCCCCGCGTCTATTCTGAGCGAGAACCTACTGCGCCCGTTCTTCAAAGATATCACCGATAAAAAGCTGCTGGCCCTGTCAAGGGGAAGCGTATTGATTGTATCCATTATCTCCCTAGGCTTTGCCTTGTCCAGAAATAACATCCATGAACTGGTGAGTGAGTCGTCGGCACTTAGTTTAGTGAGTCTGCTGGTGCCGCTGGTGGCCGGCATTTACCTCAGGAAGACCTCAGCGGCAGCCGCTATCTTGTCGATGGTGCTGGGAATGGGCGCTTGGCTTTTTTGCCGTGTTTCTGGTACTGAGATAGAGCCTATGTGGTATGGGTTGGCAGGAAGTGTGCTGGGATATTTGGTAGGAATGCTAACCTCACCCCAAAGCCTTGCCACTAGCGAATCAGAAGTCCACTAATACAATTTAGTGCCTTTTCTCAGGAGGTAGATTGAAAACAGAAGTGCTGTGACAGAATACTGTTCCGCTGAGGTTCTCCAAAACATAACGTTTTTCATTTCTTGGCACTTTACTAGGAAAGCTTCTTTATTCCCTTCGCTGGCGCGAGCGTTCCGCGCGTGTCCGCACGCAATCTTGGTAAGTTGATAATTTCATAACCCAGCACAACCCTCTCTGTCATCCTGAAAGGATCTTGTGAGCGAACTGTAAGGACACTTCTTTATCGTTTTTTTAGTTCGCTACCAAGATCCTTTCAGGATGACATGAAAAGAGCACAGCAATAATTTCAAAAATGCGTACGGACACGCGCGGAACGCTCGCGCCAGCGAATGTGTAAAAGAAAAAGCCCTCACAGATGTTTGAAATCTGTGAGGGCTACTGCGTTTTGAACCCGTTTTAAGCAAAACGTGCCAAAAACGATTTACGCCAGCAACTGTGCAATCGCTTTGTCTACTTTCTCAAACTGGAAGCCGCTCAGCACATCCTCCATCAAGCCTTTGATCTGCTCAGTACAAAGGTTTCCTATGCTGCCTTCATGCGTGTGATTCAACGTTTCTGGACGGGTAAACTCACCTTTCTCAATGGCTAGGCCCACGTTCTTGTAAGCATCTCTGAACGGCACGCCGCTGAGTACCTGGTTGTTCACCACTTCCACACTGAAGAGGTACTGGTATTTATCATCTTTCAGAATGTCTTCATTCAGCTTCAGATGCGGCAGCATGAAGGTCATCATCTCCAGGCAGTTCCTGATTTCGCCAAAGGCCGGGAAGAAGCTTTCTTTAAGCAACTGTAGTTCGCGGTGATAACCGGAAGGTAAGTTGCCTAGTAGCATCTGAATCTCGGTGGGCAGGGCTTGCAGGCGGTTGCACTTGCCGCGCATAATTTCAAACACATCGGGGTTTTTCTTATGCGGCATGATGCTGGAGCCGGTGGTCAGCTGATCGGGCAGCGTCACGAAGGCGAAGTTCTGGCTCATGTACAGGCACACGTCCATGGCCATTCGGCCGAGGGTGCTAGCAAGGGAGGCCAGGCCCATGCTCACGCTGCGTTCCGTCTTTCCACGGCCCATCTGCGCGTACACTACATTGTAATTCAGCGCCTCGAAGCCCAGCAAATCGGTCGTCATCTGGCGGTTGAGCGGGAAGGAGCTGCCGTAACCAGCCGCCGAGCCCAGCGGGTTCTTATTGCTGATTTTGTAAGCCGCTTGCAAGATTTGCAGGTCATCTACCAGGCTTTCGGCGTACGCGCCAAACCACAGTCCGAAGGAAGATGGCATAGCCACCTGTAAGTGCGTGTAACCTGGTAGCAGAATGTGCTTGTTCTGTTCGCTGAGTTCCTGCAAGGTATTGAATAACGTGTGCACCGCTTCCACTGTCTCACGGATTTCATGCCGGATGAACAGCTTCAGGTCCACCAACACCTGGTCGTTGCGGGAACGGCCGCTGTGAATCTTTTTGCCTGCCTCACCTAACCTACGGGTCAGGAGCAGCTCCACTTGTGAATGCACGTCTTCCACACCCGGCTCTATCTCAAATTCGCCGCGCCCTATGCTTTGGTAAATCTCCTTGAGTTCGCGCTGCACGGCAGCCAAGTCTTCCGGCTCCATCAGCCCTATGCTCTCCAGCATGCGCGTGTGTGCCAGCGAACCCAGCACATCAAAAGGAGCTAATTGTAAGTCCATTTCGGCGTCTTTGCCCACGGTGAACTTTTCTACATTCTGTGCGACGGAGGTTTCTTTCTGCCAGAGTTTCATGCTAAGCGGTAATAACAGGAGTCAATAATTGTATGTAAAGGGCAATGCCCTCTTCTAATTCTGAAAGGTAAATGTATTCATCGGCGGTATGCGACCGCGCTGAGTCACCGGGACCAACTTTCACTGATGGAATGTTGAGCAGTGCTTGGTCGGAGGTAGTAGGGGAGCCGTACAGGTTCCGGCCCAACTTGATACCCGACTGCACAATGGGATGATTCTGGTCAATGGACGATGGACGTAAACGGGTAGAGCGTGGAGTAACTTCGCTTTTCACGTGCTCCCGAATGATGCTCAACACTTCTTCAGGCTGGTAGGCATCAGTCATGCGAACATCTACCGTAAAGGTACATTGGTCAGGCACTACATTATGCTGTGAACCTGCTTGAATGATGGTAACGCTCATCTTGATGGGCCCCAAGAAGCTGGACTCCTTCGGGAAACGGAACGTGCGGAACCACTCAATATCGGGCAAAGCCTCATAGATAGCATTCAAGCCTTCCTCACGGGCAGCATGGCCGCCTTTGCCGTGGGCCACGCAATCCAGGACCATTAAACCTTTTTCGGCCACGGCTAAATGCATCTGGGTAGGTTCCCCTACAATAGCAAATTCCACCGCGCCCAGTTCCGGGTACAACAGTTCAATGCCGTTTCTTCCCGAGATTTCTTCCTCAGCCGTAGCCGCCAGCACGAGGTTATAGGTTAAATCCTGACGCTCATAGAAGTGGAGGAAGGTTGCAATGAGTGATACCAAACAGCCGCCCGCATCATTACTGCCCAAGCCTATGAGTTTTCCGTCTTGCACCGTAGGCGTAAACGGGTCAAAGGTCCAGCTAGGATGAGGCTTCACGGTGTCATGGTGCGAGTTCAACAGTACTGTAGGAAAAGCAGGGTTGTAGTGCTTGTTAAACGCCCAAACGTTGTTCTGCTTACGGTGAATCTCAACGCCTCTGGCTTGCAAGAACTGCGAAATTGCCTCCGCTGTTCCTTCTTCCTCGCGGCTGAACGATTGAATCGAGATCAATTGCTGGAGCAAGCTTAAAGCGTCTTGGTATAAGGTGTTATTCATTTATAATGTATGGCGCGGAAGTTACTTCCGTGACTTTTATTGGCAAGGCACGGAAGTAACTTCCGCGTCATAGTAGGTTGATCATACACAATAGGTACACTACCCGATATTCCCCATTTGAAGGGGGCGAAGGGGGATGTTTACATCTGCTGATGGTGCATTTCTAGCTACTTTTCCGAAAAAAAGGGCAGTAACAGCAATGCGTGGAGACAAGGCGGTGCCTGGTCTCTACTTATCATCTGTATACAACTTCTCCGCCTTATTGGCTGAGGTTTTGATGCCTTTAATCATGGCCGAGCTGAAGCCGTTGTGCTCCATCTCGTTCAGACCGGCAATAGTGCAACCTTTGGGTGAGGTTACCTTATCAATCTCATTCTCAGGGTGACTCCCGAAGTGCAGTAACAACGAAGCCGCACCTTTCGCCGTTTGGGCTGCCATGCGCAACGCATCACCGGCGTGGAAGCCAATCTCTGTGCCGCCTTGGGCCGCCGCGCGAATAGAACGAAGAAAAAAAGCAATACCGCAGGCCACCAACGCTGTTGCTGAAGACATGAGTTCTTCTTCAATCTCCACGGTTTCGCCTACGGCCGAGAAGATTTCCTTTACCAGTTCCATATTTTGGACTGAGGCATTTTTGCTCGCAATACAAGTCATGGATTCTCTAATGGCAATGGCAGTATTGGGCATGGCACGCACCACTTCCACCACTTTCCCTAAGCGGCTGATGATATCGGTCACGGCTACACCGGTTACGATGGAGATAAACAAGTGGCGGCTTGGGTCAACGCTCTCGGAGATGTTGTCCAACACGCTGTCTAGTTGCTGCGGAAGGATGCTCAGCACAATGATGTCGGCCTCCGACGCAGCCAAGGCGTTGTTGCTGGAAACTTTGTAGCCCAGCTCCACCAGCGCAGCCAGTGCCTTCGTATTGCGGCGGGTGAGAGTAATGTCCTCAGCGCGGTATTTACCGGAGGCCACCATGCCCTTGGCCAGCGCGATGCCCATGTTACCGCCGCCTAGAATGGCTATTTTCTTGTACTGTTTACTCATGGTTTTATAGGGTTAAGCCTTAGTAGTGGCTGTAAATCAGTATTGAACTTCTGCAAGAAAACAGATTCACTAATAAGTGCTGCTGTTTTGAGGCAGTTTTCAAGAAAACAAGTCTAAAATGAGTTGTTATATGCTACAGCGTAATCCTGGTTCCTGCCTTTCCGCCAGCGGCAATGTCCTGAATCTCTGCCGCATCTCCGATAATTACTGCTTTTACTCCTTGCTCCAGTGCCGCAAACGCGTTGTCCAGCTTAGGAAGCATACCCGCGAAGATGACGCCTTTCTCTCTCAGGTCTGCGTAATAGTCTGGTTGCAGGTGGTGAATGACGCTGTTTTCATCTTCTACATCCAGCAGCACACCTTTCTTCTCGAAGCAATAGATCAGGTTTACCTCAAACTGGTGGCTCAAGGCAATGGCTAGGGTAGAGGCAATCGTATCTGCGTTGGTGTTGAGCATGTTGCCCTGTCCATCATGCGTGAGTGCCGCGAAAACGGGAGTAAGGCCCTGTTCTGCTAAGGAGGCCAGGAAAGTTACGTTCACTTGCTCAGGGCTTTCCACATCACCTACAAAGCCATAGTCAATGTCTTTCACTACCCGCTTGTGCGCTGGAATTACATTAGCATCGGCACCAGTAAGACCCAAAGAGTTACAGCCTCTTGCTTGCAGTTGCGCTACTAGGTTTTTGTTCAGCAACCCTCCGTACACCATGGTGACCACCCGCAGCGTATCTGCATCTGTAATGCGGCGTCCGTTCACCATATTGGGTTCAATGCCTAGCTGCTTACTCAGTTCAGAAGCGATTTTACCGCCTCCGTGTACCAGAACTTTGGGGCCCTGGATGGCAGCAAAGTCGGTTAAAAACTGATCTAGCTGGGCTGGGTTGTCCATTACGTTTCCCCCAATTTTAATGACGTTGATTTTAGTAGACACTGTGGTTTGATACTAGATGTTAGATTCTAGACTTTTTTCCTAATCAATAAAAGTCATTCTCTTTGTCATCCTGAAAGGATCTTGTGGGCGAACTAGACAGGCTCTTTCTAAGCGCTACTACCGTTCGCCCACAAGATCCTTTCAGGATGACAAAGAGGGGGGGACTATTATTGGATGCTTTCTAGCAACCGTTTCAATACGGCCTGAGCGGCAAACTCGCGGTTAGCAGCTTCATTTACTACTAAGGAGTTCGGTCCGTCCAGTATTTCATCGCTGAGTTCCACGTTGCGGCGAACGGGTAGGCAGTGCATCACTTTGGCGTTGTTGGTATTAACCAGGTGCTGGTTCGTGAGCATCCAGCTGGCATCTTGCGTGAGAACTTGTCCGTAAGGCTGGTAGGTAGACCAGTTCTTCACGTAGATGAAGTCTGCACCTTCTAAAGCCTCTTGTTGGTTGTGTATGATGGTAGCGCCGTTGGTGAACTGCGGGTCCAGTTCGTAGCCCTCAGGGTGCGTAATCACGAAGTCTACATTTGCCGCGCACATCCACTCGGCAAAAGAGTTCGGTACAGCCTGTGGTAACGCTTTTACGTGCGGAGCCCAGGTTAAGGCCACCTTTGGACGACGGCCTTGCGGAGCGTGTTCGGTGATGGTGATTAAGTCTGCCAGGCTCTGTAGAGGGTGACGGGTGGCAGATTCTAAACTTACGAACGGCACGTTGGCGTACTGGATGAACTTCTTCAGAATCTCCTCGGAGTAATCTTCTTCTACGTTCTGCAGCTTCGGGAAGGAGCGCATGCCCAGCACATCACAGTACTGACCCATTACGGCAGCAGCGTCTTTGATGTGTTCCACGGTGGTGCCGTTCATAATGGCGCCGTCCTGGGTTTCTAGCGCCCAGCCTTCCTGGCCCATGTTCATGACCATCACGTTCATGCCTAGACTCTGCGCCGCTTTCTGTGTGCTGAGACGCGTCCGTAAGCTAGGATTCAGGAAAATAAGCCCCAAAGTTTTATGTTTGCCCAGGCTCTCATGAGCGTACGGATGTTGTTTCAATACCAGTGCTTCCCGCACCAGTGCCTCTAAATCTACTACGTCGTGAACGGAGGTGAATTGCTTCATCATATATGAGGTATCATGTATCGGGTATCAAGTATCACGACACATGGTTAATAAAAATCTAAAATCTTGATACGTGCTACTAGCTACGTGATACTAAATCAGCAAATGCGTTTAGGAATCTATCCAGCTCAGCTTGCGTCACATTCAGGGCGGGCAGAATACGGATGGTGTTTTTGTTGGACGCGGAGCCGGTGAAGATGCGGTACTCGTCTAGCAGGGCTTTGCGGAGGGGAGCGCAAGGAGTTTCCAGCTCAATACCCACCATCAGGCCTTGGCCTCGAACTTCACGCACGCTTGGCAACGCTCTAGCTTTTTCTATGAGATAATCGCCCATTTTAGCAGCGTTATCTATTAAATTTTCCTGCTCCATCACTTCAAGAACCGCCAAAGAAGCGGCACAAGCCAGGTAATTTCCCCCGAAGGTGGTACCCAGCATGCCGTGCTTGGCTGGTATTTCAGGTGAAATTAAAACACCCGCTACCGGGAAGCCATTGCCCATGCCTTTGGCGATGGTAATCAAATCTGGCTTGATGCCCGCGTGCTGATGCGCGAAGAACTTACCAGAACGCCCGTAACCCGATTGAATTTCATCAAGTATCAGCAGCGCACCGTGTTTCTTGGCTAGTTTTTCCAAATCCTGCAGAAACTGCGTGGTAGGAATGTTTACTCCGCCCACACCCTGTATGCCTTCAATGATGATGGCAGCCACCTGGTTGGTAGCCAGGGTTTCTTCTACAGCAGCAGTATCATTGAAGGGCAGAAACAAGATGTTTTCGGTCTCATTCACCGGTGCCACAATACTGCGGTCATCGGTGGCGGCCACTACCGCCGAAGTTCTTCCGTGGAACGACTTGCTGAAGGAAATCACTTTCTTGCGGCCGGTATGAAACGAGGCCAGTTTCAGGGCATTCTCATTTGCCTCAGCGCCTGAGTTAATCAGGAACAACTGGTAATCCTCGTAGCCACTCAGGTTGCCCAGTTTATCGGCTAGTTCCTGTTGCTGCGGAATCTTCACTGAGTTAGAGTAGAAGCCCATGTTGTTCAACTGGTCAGTTAACCGTTTCACATAATGTGGGTGACTATGCCCGATGGAAATTACAGCATGGCCGCCGTATAAATCCAGGTATTCAGTACCGTTCTCGTCCCAAAGCTTGGAGCCAAGGGCGCGTACCGGTGTTATATCAAAGAGAGGATAAACGTCAAAGAGGTTCATAGTGTGGTAGCACGTATCACGAACTGCGTAACACGATTTCTGTTTTTGGTCTAATTTTCTGAAAACAACCTAAAAGCGGCTATTCCAAATTCTGTATTCAATCGCTGACGCGAGCGTCCCGCTCGTGTCAGCACGTATGCCGGAAAACGCTACTGTTATTGTCATTTTGGAAAGATCTTGTTATCGAGCGGTAGAAACGCCTGAAGAAGCCTATTCTAATTCGCCCACATGATCCTTACAGGATAACAATACGTGCGGATACGAGCAGGGCGCTCGCGCCAGCGTATTGTTCTAAAACCCAATAGCTTTCAACTGCAAGCCAGCCCTTTCCTCCAGCCCGAACAGCAGGTTCATGTTCTGCACGGCTTGGCCCGAGGCCCCTTTAAGCAGGTTATCAATCATGCTGGTGATGACTAACTGGTCATCGTGCTTTTCTATATATAAGAGGCACTTGTTCGTATTGACCACCTGTTTCAAATCTGGGTTCTGAGACGTGATGAGGGTATACGGGTGCCCCTGGTAGAACTGCCTGTATAACTGCTGTGCTTCCTCCAGGCTCAGGTCTGAGCGCAGATACGTAGTGCACATAATGCCCCGGCTGAAGTTCCCGCGATACGGTACAAAGCGGATGGCAGTGTCTAAGTTGCTTTGCAACAATTGCAAGCTCTCCGTAATTTCATGCAAATGCTGATGCCCGAATACCTTGTAGCTGGAGATATTGTTATTACGCCAGCTAAAATGTGAGGTCTCCGCTAGTTTCTGCCCCGCACCGGTAGAGCCGGTGATGCCGCTAACGTGCACTTCCTGAGGCAAAGAACCATTCTGAGCCAGTGGAAGCAAAGCCAACTGAATAGCCGTAGCAAAGCAACCTGGGTTCGCCACGTTGTCCGCCGTTTTGATTTGTTCACGGTTTAGCTCTGGCAAGCCGTACACAAAGGAACGATTACCCAAAGAAGACTTCGCCGTTAAGCGGAAATCTTGGCTCAGGTCAATGATCTTTACCTCATCCGGAATAGGATTGGCGTCTAAGAACTTCTTAGCATCGCCGTGACCTACGCAAAGGAACAGAACGTCTACATCAGTGACTAATTCATTGGTGAAGACTAAGTCTGTATCACCTAGTAGGTCGGTGTGTGTATCTGTTACTGGTTTGCCAGCCTGGCTGTTGCTGTGCACAAAAGCTATCTGTACATGCGGGTGGTGCACCAGCAGCCGAAGCAGCTCACCACCGGTGTAGCCTGCTCCACCTACTATGCCCACTTTTATAAGATTACTCTGCGCCATCTTCGCCGTTGATTAAGCGGTACATCATGGTCTGGTTCCCGAAAATCTTGGAGAAACCTTTCACATCTTCGCCGGTCCAGGCGTTGTTCATCTCGCCGTACGAACCGAATTTAGAGGACATCAAATCATGCTCAGACTCAATTCCTTCTACCTGGAAGCGGTACGGTGCCAGCAGAACGTGTACTTTACCAGTTACGGTTTTCTGTGTATCGGTGAGGAACGTCTCGATGTTGCGCATGGTGGGGTCCAGAAACTGGCCTTCGTGCATCCAGTTACCGTACCAGGTAGCCAAGCTGTCTTTCCAGTACAACTGCCACTTGGTTAACGTATGTTTTTCCAGCGCATGGTGTGCTTTGATAATCACCATCGGCGCCGCCGCTTCAAAACCAACTCGGCCTTTAATCCCAATGATAGTATCACCCACGTGAATGTCTCTACCAATGGCGAAGCCACCCGCAATCTCCTGTAGCTTTTGGATCACGTGTACTGGGTTGTCAAATAGTTCGTCGTTCAATCCAACAGGCTCACCATTCTTAAAGTGCAGCGTAATGCGCTCTGGCGTTTCTTTAGAAAGTTGCGTAGGGTAAGCAGATTCTGGAAGCGCCTGATGCGAAGTCAAGGTTTCCTTGCCGCCCACTGAGGTTCCCCAGATACCTTTGTTGATAGAGTACTGCGCCTTCTGAAAGTCCATCTCCACGCCCCGCTCTTTCAAGTAAGCAATCTCCTCCTCGCGAGACAATTTCAGGTCGCGAATAGGAGTAATCACCTGCACGTTAGGCACCAGAATATTGAATACCATGTCAAAACGTACCTGGTCGTTACCAGCGCCGGTACTACCGTGCGCAACGGCTTCGGCACCAATCTCCTGCGCGTATTTGGCAATAGCTACCGCCTGTGAGATGCGCTCGGCACTCACAGAAAGCGGATAGGTATTGTTCTTCAGTACATTACCGAAGATAAGATACTTAAGGCAAGACTGATAGTAGTTATCGGTTTCGTCTAAGGTTACGTGATGGGCCACGCCCAAATTTTCAGCCCTTAGGGCAATCTCCGCCAACTCCTCTTCTGAGAAGCCGCCGGTATTCACAATGGCTGAATAGATTTCATAACCTTGTTCCAGCAGGTACTTCACACAAAAAGATGTGTCTAAGCCGCCACTGAACGCGAGAACTACTTTTTTCATGGATGTAATGAGTGATTGAGAGAATAAATGATTGAGAGAGTATTTTAGTGAGTGATTGAATGGTTGAATGAATGAGAGAATTGATTCTTTTTGTTCTCTCATTCATTCAACCATTCAATCACTCATTATCCGCCTTAGGCGGAACATAAAGCATAGCCGTGCACAGGCAGTTGCTGCGGTTCTTGGCCGTTAAAATGTCAAAGTTCACGCAGCTGCGGCAGCCTTTCCAGAACTCCTCGTCATCTGTTAGTTCTGAATAGGTTACCGGCCGATAGCCCAGGTCTGAGTTGATCTTCATGACCGCCAGTGCCGTGGTTAACCCGAAGATTTTCGCCTTAGGGTACTTGGTGCGCGACAGTTCAAACACCTTCTGCTTGATGCGTTTAGCCAAACCGCTCTTGCGCAAGTGCGGCGATACAATCAATCCTGAGTTGGCCACGTACTCGCCGTGACCCCAGGTTTCAATGTAGCAGAAGCCAGACCAGTTGCCCTCAGCGTCAAACGCGATGACAGCTTTGCCCTCCCGCATTTTCTGCGCCACATACTCTGGGGAGCGCTTCGCGATACCGGTGCCGCGTGCTTTCGCCGAGGACTCCATTTCATCGCAAATCTGCTGCGCAAAAGGGGTGTGCTCTTCTGTAGCAACCACTACAGTGAAAGCGTTAGTTGAAGTTTCCATGGAAACAGGTGCAATAGGCTGCAATTCTACAGCCAAAGCGTATGTACGCATCGCTATATGTATTGAAAAATAAACAAAAAGATAGGGGTGCTGCTACCAACCTAAAAGTTGGTATACAGGAGTGCATCCGGGTTAGTTGTAACTCACAACCTGAGCCGGTGGCCTAGCGCCTGGATCGGGTAAGGTAAATAGGTTCACAAAAAACTGTTCTGGGAAGAACAGAAAAAAGCGCACTCCTGAAAACGGAGCGTTTTACCGTTGTGGGCACAACTGATAAAAGCGACTTTTTATTCATTGACTTAACTAATAAATATAGAAATAGTAATGAGACTTCTGCTTTGGAGTCTCTATGCAAATGTTTCGTATAAAAAACGAAACAAGCAATGTTTTGGTTTATTTTTTGCCAAAAATTTATGGAAGTAGAAGCTTGTTTGATAGATAATAGATTGATTCAGTCTTTCTAGCTTGTAGGTTTAGAATTGTACTTTATTGATTAAATATATTTTACCAAATCTATTATAGCGTTTTAACGTATTGTTAACAGCAAACTCTCCTCTTTGTTCAGTTAACACAAATGTTAGTTAGATAATAGGTGCTTTGGAAAGGACAACATTGTTTGTTGCGGCTATTAAGATTCCAGCGTATAAACGTTTCTGAATCAATATTCAGTAAGGCAGCTAAAACGCATAAAATAGTGACTTGATCTGCCTTATTGTTGTTTGTTTTGGTTCTGGAAGCCAAAAATACACTTTTTTCTACCTCCCTCTTTATGTCCATGTGCTGGTTGCTTTACTATAAAGTCTGTTTAAAAACTGATTTTTCTTTGTAGATGCCGTGGTAAAGTATTCTTGTATCTAACCAATAATTTTTTCTATATTAACGTTTCATTAACAAATCTTTAAACCTAACTACAACCAAACATGAAGAAAATCTTACTATTGGTTCTTTTTCTGTTCTCGGTGGTCTTGCAAGAAGCCGCAGCACAGAATAGGACTATCACAGGAAGGGTGACTGATGCTGCCACTGGTGAAGGAATGCCAGGGGTGACAGTCCAACTCAAAGGAAGCACCACGGCTGTCCCAACGGATGTCAATGGGAGTTATACGATTAGTGTGCCTTCTGCCGGCGGTACACTCGTGTTTACCTTTATTGGGTACACAAACTTGGAAATGCCTATTGGGACTCAATCTACAATCAATGTGAGATTGGCAACTGATGCGGAGCAATTAAAAGAAGTTGTAGTTACGGCCTTGGGTGCTGAAAGAACCAAGAACTCTCTGCCTTATGCTGCACAGCAAGTACAAGGGGAAGCCCTTACCATTGCACGTAACCCTAATGCGGTAAACTCACTGGCTGGTAAAGTGGCTGGTTTGAACATCACGCAGAACAACACCATGGGTGGCTCCACCAACGTGGTAATGCGTGGTACCAAATCAATCACGGGTAACAACCAGGCGCTATTTGTGGTAGACGGCGTTCCAATCAGTAACGCGAATACCAACAGTGCTAACCAGAGAACTGGTCGTGGTGGTTATGACTATGGTAACGCTGCTGCTGACATCAACCCAGATGACATTGAGTCTATGAGCGTACTGAAAGGTGCTGCTGCGACTGCCTTGTATGGTTCCCGCGCCGCTAACGGTGTGATCATGATCACTACCAAAAAAGGTAGAAGAGGTCTTGGAATCACCATGAACAATGGGGTAACTATGGGCTTTGTTGATAAAAGCACTGCTCCTAAATACCAGAAACAGTATGGTGCTGGTTATGGCGCAATCTATGGCCCAGATGAAGATGCTTACTTCAACGAACGGGATATGAACGGAGACGGTGTGCCAGATCTAGTGGTTCCTTTCACCGAAGATGCCTCTTACGGTGCTCCTTTTGACCCAACTTTGATGGTGTACCAGTGGAACTCGTTAGACCCGACTTCCCCTCAGTACCGTCAGGCCACTCCTTGGATAGGTGCTGAAAACGACCCCAACTACTTCTTTGAAAATGCGGTTTCTGTAAACAACAGCATCATCTTAGACGGCGGAAACGACAATGGTAGCTTTAAACTTGGTTTCACCAGAAACGAAGATAAAGGGATTCTGCCCAACAGTAACCTGACGAAGAACATGATCAATTTTGCGGCTACTTACAATGTGTCGCCTAAACTGACTACCAGTGCCTCTGTGAACTTTTCCAAAGTGAACGGCTTGGGCCGGTATGGAACTGGTTATAGCTCTTTCAACCCAATGCAGCAGTTCAGACAATGGTGGCAAACCAACGTTGACCTGAAACAACAAAAAGAGGCTTATTTCCGGAACAGACAAAACATCACCTGGAACCCTCGTAGTGCCACAGACTTAAGACCAATCTATTCTGACAACCCTTACTGGGTGCGTTATGAGAACTACGAGAACGATGAGCGTTACCGT
The DNA here is from genome assembly GCF_054956755.1 of Rufibacter sp. JT3400010. Classification (NCBI taxonomy): domain Bacteria; kingdom Pseudomonadati; phylum Bacteroidota; class Cytophagia; order Cytophagales; family Hymenobacteraceae; genus Rufibacter; species Rufibacter sp. JT3400010. Next base: position 93,357 of record NZ_JBUDXA010000018.1, read on the forward strand.
TATTTCGGTAATGTATCTGCTACCTACAAGTTTGCCGATTGGTTTAACTTAATGGGTAGAGTTACTCTAGACTCTTATGATGAAATGCAGGAGGAAAGAAATGCTGTTGGTAGCTCTGGTGTTGCGGCATACTCCCGTTTCAACAGAACTGCAAGAGAGTTTAACTATGACCTGATCGCTAACTTCAATAAAATGGTAGCGGGTGGCGATGTAAGTTTATCTGGTTTGATTGGTGCCAACATGCGCAGAAACTATGAAAGCTCCATCTTCGCACAGACCAATGGTGGCTTAGTGGTACCAAAACTGTATTCTCTTTCTAACTCTGTAAGCCCAATCACCGCCCCAACAGAAAGTGAAGTAAGAACGGGAGTTGATGGTGTCTTTGCCAGTGCCACCGTTGGTTACAAAGAAACTGTCTTCTTAGACTTGACTGGAAGAAGAGATAAGTCTACCACTTTATTGTCTCCACACAATGTGTTCTACTATCCTTCTATTGCCACCAGTTACGTTTTCTCAGAAACATTGAAAGAGACGTTGCCTTGGTTAAGCTATGGTAAAGTTCGTTTGAACTATGCAGAAGTAGGTAATGATGCTCCGGCTCTTTCTATTTATGATGTATATGACAAACCAACTGCCTGGGGTTCTACTCCTTTGTTCTCTGTGGTTGGAACAAAAAACAACCAGAACCTGAGACCAGAAAGAACCAAGAGTGTTGAGGCTGGCTTAGAAATGGCCTTCCTGCAAGGAAAATTAGGATTTGACTTGACCGTGTACAGAACTAACACTGTTGACCAAATCTTACCAGTAAGTGTTTCCACTGCCACCGGCTACAATTCTACGTTCGTGAACTCCGGTGAGGTAGAAAACAAGGGTATTGAGGTTTCTGCCTTTATTTCTCCTGTGAAAAACGATAATTTCTCCTGGACCATGAATGTGAACTGGTCTAGAAACAGAAATGAGGTTCTTTCACTGTATGAAGGTGTTCAAAACATCTCTTTAGCTACCTACCAAGGTGGTATGTCTTCCAATGCAACCGTAGGTCGTCCGTTTGGTATGCTGCGTGGCGGTGGCTTTGAGTATAAAGACGGCCAGAGGGTAGTGGATGAAGACGGTTTGTATGTGATTGTTCCAAACACTGAGATTGGTGATCCAAATGCCAACTGGAGAGGTGGTGTGTCTAACACCCTGAACTACAAAGGCGTTTCTTTATACTTCCTGGTAGATGTTCGCCAAGGCGGAGATGTATTCTCTTTGGATAACTACTACGGTTTTGGTACTGGTCTGTATGAGGAAACCACTCAGCTGAACGACTTGGGTAATCCGTCCCGTTCACCGCTGTCAGAAGGTGGTGGAATTATCTTGCCAGGTGTTAAGGAAGACGGTACTCCTAACACTACCCGTATAGCTAACGGCGAAGGTACTTTGGGCTACTACATGCCGCAAGAGTACCACATTTATGATGCTAGCTTTGTGAAACTGAGAGAAGTCTCTTTAAGCTATTCATTACCTGCCGTTTTAATGGCAAGATTGAAACCATTTACAGGAATTGATGTTTCCCTGGTAGGTAGAAACCTTTGGATTATCCACAAAAACTTACCATATGCAGATCCAGAAGATGGTTTGAGCTCTGGTAACTTAGGACAAGGGTATATCTCTGGTTCTTATCCTACTACCCGTAACCTTGGGTTCAACATCAGATTCAAATTTTAATTAAGCGAAAATGAAAAGAATACTATATTTCTGCATTCCAGCTTTGCTACTCACCAGCTCGTGCGTAGATAGCCTAGATGACTACAACATAAATACGAAAGCCGCCACAGCGGTTCCTGGTGTAACTTTGGTAACCAGCGCAGAGCGGAGTTTGTCTAATATTATCACCAGCTCCAGTGTGAATAACAACCCCTTCAGGTTCTATGCGCAATACTGGGCGGCAACTACTTACCCAGATGAAAGTCAGTTTGTAATTGCCACCAGACAGGTGGATAGAAACTTCTGGGAGCCATTCTACCGTGATGTTTTACGTGATTTGAAAGAGGCAAAGACGATCATAACAGCAGACAACATACTTGACGCCAAAGTGAAAGCAAACCAACTGGCTTCTATTGAGGTGTTAGAAGTATATGCCTGGTCTGTGCTGGTAAACACCTTTGGAGATGTTCCTTACTCAGAAGCGCTAGATATCAACACGGTACTGCCTAAGTACGATGATGATGCTGCCATCTATGCTGATCTGGTGGTGCGCTTAGACAAAGCCATTGGTATGTTTGATGCTACTGCTACGGGTTTAGGTGCTGCTGATTTGATCTACGGCGGTAATGTTCCTAACTGGGTGAGATTTGCAAATTCACTGAAACTGCGGTTAGGAATGACGTTAGCTGACGTGGATCCTGCCAAAGCCAAAATAATGGTAGAAGCAGCTTCCACTAATCTGATTTCTTCAAACGCCCAAAGTGCAGATATAACCTACCTGGCTACTACGCCAAACACGAACCCTGTTTGGACAGACTTAGTACAGAGTGGTAGAGCTGACTTTGTGGGGGCAAATACTATCATTGATAGAATGAATGCTCTAAATGATCCAAGAAGAAATGAATACTTCAAGCCATTGGAGAACGGAACATTCAAAGGAGGAACCTACGGAGCGCCAAATTCCTATAGCGCGAACTCTGCGCCAGGTACAATTCTGGAAAGCCCAACCAACCCAGGAATGCTGTTGTCTTATTCAGAAGTAGAATTCTTATTGGCTGAAGCTGTAGAAAGAGGATTTGCAGTTGGCGGAACCGCAATGGGGCACTATAATGCCGGTATTACTGCCTCTATTATGGAGTGGGGTGGTACTGAAGCAGAAGCAACCGCTTATATTGCGCAGCCTACCGTGAACTACATGACCGCGCCTGGAACCTTCAAACAGAAAATTGGTACCCAGAAATGGCTAGCCTTGTACAATAACCCTGTAGAAGGGTGGAAAGAATGGAGAAGATTAGATGCTCCAAACTTGGTGAAGCCAGCCTTGGGAATCAGCGAAATTCCACTCCGTTTGACGTACCCAACTACAGAGATGAACAGTAATGGAGAGAATGCGAAAGCGGCCTCAGCAGCCATTGGCGGTAATACCGTTACTTCTAAAGTATTCTGGGATAAATTCTAAGTAAAACACTGGTTTAAGAAACCTAAAAAGTAAAAGCTCTAGCAGGTATCTGCTAGAGCTTTTTTTATGCCCTTACAACCTTGCTTTAAAGGTTCTTTGGCTTTTCCACCCTATAAACCACCTTGTAATACTAAATCGCCTAAAAGTCCTCCATCTTAGGCTAGGCACCTTCTGGCGCAAGCGTCCACTTGTGTCCCTATTGAGCAGATCAGATATGCGTGGGGACATAAGCGGACGCTTGCGCCAGAAAGCTTGCAGGTAGAAGCAAAAGAAAAGTAAAATGCCTGCCCTATCTGGTAAGTTGCAGATAGGGCAGGCATTTGAAGTTTAATCAGAAAAGTGATCAGACGCTTTTGCAGGCGGGCTTTCTAATGCACATCAAACTGTAGTCTGAGCAGATTAGCATAGATTCCTTCTGGGTTATGGGCCAGTTCTTCATGCGAGCCTTGCTCTACAATCTGGCCTTTGTCAATCACCAGAATCTTGTCTACTTTTCTAATGGTAGCCAGACGGTGGGCAATAATGATGGTAGTGCGGTTCTTCATCAATTCATCCATGGCTTCTTGTACCAGCATTTCAGATTCAGAGTCAAGGGAGCTGGTGGCTTCATCCAGAATGAGAATAGCAGGGTCTTTGAGAATGGCGCGGGCAATGGCAATGCGTTGGCGCTGACCACCGGAAAGTTTGATGCCGCGTTCGCCTACTACGGTGCCAAAGGCTTCTGGGAAGGACTGAATGAACTGCAGAGCATTAGCTTTCTGGGCTGCCAGAAGTACTTCTTCATCCGTAGCGTCTGGTTTGCCGTAGGCGATGTTTTCCCGGATGGTGCCCCCGAAGAGCAGCACTTCCTGCGGTACAATGCCCAGGTTGCCTCGTAAGTCATGTAGATGCAGGTTGTTGATGTTCTGACCGTCAACGTAGATAGCGCCCTGGTCAATTTTGTAAAACTTCATGAGCAACTGCGCAATGGTCGATTTACCGGCTCCGCTGGAACCCACCAAGGCAATCTTCTCGCCGGCTCTAATGTCAAAATGGATGTTCTGGAGCACCGGCAAATCGGGGCGGGTAGGGTAGGAGAAACCCACGTGCTCATAACGCACATTTCCGTTGAAGCGTACCGTAGCTGAACCCGGATGCCCTAAATCGGCTTGTTCTACGGGTTGGTCCAGAATTTCTAGAATGCGGTCAGAAGCGCCAATAGATACCTGAATCTTGGCGTATAAATCGCCTAAGCCCGCTACGGAAGCCCCAATGAAGGTGGTATATAATATAAAGGAGGTCAGGTCACCGAAAGACAGTTCGCCGCGTTGTACTAGAGTGGCGCCGTACCAAATCACCAGAATGATGCCACCAAAGAGACCAATGATGATAAACGAGATAAAGGCACCTCTATAAAAAGAGGTGGTAATGGCCGTCTTCACCGAACGGTTCAGCGCTTGTTTGTAGCGGTTAATCTCAAAAAGCTCATTAGTGAAAGCCTTCACTACCTGAATGGCCTGTAAGGTTTCCTCTACAATCACGTTGGTAACCGCCAGTTCGTCCTGGGTTTTGCGCGACAGCTTTTTGAGCCGTTTCCCGAAAACCATGGCTAAAATGACCAGCACCGGAAACGTGGCCAGCATAAACAGTGAAAGCTTCACGGAGATGAACATGATAAACCCGATGCCCACCAGCAAAGTAGTCACCTGACGGAACAACTCGGCCAAGGTAATGGAGAAACCGTCCTGGATGTAACTCACGTCTGAGGTGATGCGGCTGGTGATTTCGCCCACGCGGCGCTGCTCAAAGAAGGTAAGCGGCAGCCCCATGAACTGCGTGTACAGACTCGACCTGATGTCGGCGATGGCGTTTTCGCTTACTTGGGCAAAGAAATATACCCGGAAGAAAGAGAAAATACCCTGCAAGGCAATCACGCCGAACAACAGCAGCGCCATGTAGTCAATGTCTTGTGTAAAGGCATTCGGTTTACCCACGGCGGCATCCAGCAACATGCCCGTCACGGCCGGAAAAGCCATGAACGTTAAGCTAGAGAACAGCAGAAATGCCAAGCCTATGTAAAACTTGGTTTTATAGGGAAGAAGAAATCTAAATATTTGAAGGCCGCGGCGCAGACTTTCTTTGTTCAATCTGGGTTTGCCTTCGGTGTCAAGTTCGGCAGCCGCTCCCGGCCCGAATCCTCGTTTTGCCATGTAGTACTTACTGGTTAGGTATAGGTTGGGCCGCAGGTAAACGGCCACAGAAAGCTTTCTACGTGATGTTTTGCTGTTTTAGTACGAGTTTCAGGAAAATAGGGCCAAAACCAGAACAAACCAGCCTTTTCAGAGAAAGCAACCCGCAAAGGTAGGTATTCTACCTGACTTCCTAAACGGATAAGTGACCGCTCTCGGTTTTGCGGCCAGACACAAGCCACAGCCCCAGAAACATGAGCAGACCGTTTAGCAGCAGTACCTCAAACCCAAACTGGTAGCCCCAGAACCACTCCTGCGAATTGGCGCTCAGCACATACGTGAGTACCGGCGACAACACACCAATATATGGCACTACTTTGTCTTTCAACGCGCGGTTGGTCAGTAACCCGAAACTGTACAAGCCCAGCAGCGGGCCATACGTGTAGCCCACCAACGTAAAGAGCGTGGCAATAATGCTTGCGTCATTGTACAGCCTGAACAGCAGAATCACTACGAGCAGCAGCACGGAGAAACCCAGGTGCACCCAATTCTTGTATCGAATGCGTTCGGCCTCTGGCCGATGCTCGAAATGCAGGAAATCTACGCAGAAAGCGGTAGTGAGCGAAGTAAGCGCCGAGTCAGCGGAGGCGTAGGTAATAGCGGTAATGCCTAAGATAAACGCCAAGCCTGCTATAGACGGAAAGTGATGTAAGGCCAGCTCAGGGAACACGTCATCGCCTTTGGCGGGAAGCAGAATGCCTTTCTGGGAGGCGTAGAGATACAGCAACGCGCCCAAGCACAGGAACAGCAAGTTCACTATCAAGAGGATGACCGTAAACCAGAACATGTTTTTCTGGGCTTCGGGCAGGTTGCGGCAGCTCAGGTTTTTCTGCATCATGTCCTGGTCTAGCCCGGTCATGGCAATGGTGATAAAGGTACCGGCCACCAGTTGCTTCAGCAGGAAATTAGGAGCTTTGGCGTCCCACTCCCACACCTGCCCGTAGCGGCTTTGGCTGATGGTGTCTACCATGCCCGTAAACGAAAGGCTCAGTTCCTCAGAAACCACCCAAATGCAGAGTCCCAGACACAAAAGCATGGCCAGGGTCTGGATGGTATCGGTCCAGATAATGGTTTTCATGCCGCCCCTGAACGTGTAGACCCAAATGAACGCAATGGTGATGCCTACTGTGCCCGCAAACGGAATTCCCAACGGCCTGAACACCGCCAATTGCAACACGCCCGCCACCAGATAGAGGCGTAGCGCCGCGCTCATGGTGCGGGAAAGCAGGAAAAAGGCGCTTCCAGTTTTGTAAGACCAGAACCCGAACCGCTGTTCCAGGTACGTGTAAATGGAAACCAGCCGTAGGCGGTAATACAGCGGCAAGAGCACCAGCCCAATCACCAGATAGCCCAACGCGTAGCCCAGCACCATCTGCAGATACGTGAACCCGGTCTTCTCCACCATGCCCGGAATAGACACAAACGTGATGCCTGAGAGCGTAGTGCCAATCATGCCAAACGCCACCACATACCACGGCGAATCTCGGTTAGCCAGGAAAAAGGCCGTGGTAGATTCGTCTTTCTTGCTTGTGACGAAGGAAACCGCTAGCAGAAGAAAAAAATATCCGGCAATGATGCCGAGGATTAAAAGTGGAGACATGGCACGTTTTACGCCTGTTTTAGGGAAAGGCGCACAAAAGTACGGGAAAGAAGCTGTTTTGAGTGTGCTTTTGGAAAAACTGCTATAAAACTGATTTCCGGAAGCTGGCTGAGAGAAAGAAGAGTAGCCTTGGAAACGTAAAAATTTCCTCGCTCGCGTCTCGTGAGTGTGAGCTACTTGCGGCGTCTCGCCGCTTTACATATATGTCCTGTAGCAGCCAGAGGGTGCAGGTAGCTCACACTCACGAGACGCGGGCGATGTTTTTTTTGCATTACTTCCCCGGAATTAAGCAAAAAAAACCTGCGCTTTTAGGCTGTTCTAGTAAAACTAGCCTAAAAGCGCAGGGCTAAAGAATGATTGCTTACTGCTAGTAACTCTGCGTCACATCTACAAACTCGGTCTTCTTTCTGGAAACGGAATACAAGCCCATGAAGGTCAGGAAGCCGTTCAAAATCAAGACCTCAAACCCGAACTCATAACCCCAGAACCAATCCACGGAGTTAAGGCTGATGATGTAGGTAAGAATAGGAGCCAACACGCAGATTAACGGCACCAGGTTGTCTCGCACGGGGCGGTTGGTAAATACCCCAAAGGAGTAAAGCCCCAGCAATGGTCCGTAGGTGTAGCCCGCTACTTTGAAAACCGCCTGCACTACGCTCTCATCGTTGACAATCTTGAAAATGATGATGACCACCGCCATGATGACCGAGAAAGCTAAGTGCACCCAGTTCTTCAGCCGGACGCGCTCCGTTTCAGGACGGTTTTTGAAATCCAGGAAGTCAACGCAGAAAGAAGTGGTGAGCGCCGTCAGCGCGGAATCAGCGGAGGCGTAAGTAATGGCCGTGATGCCCAAGATGAACACAATGCCCATGAACGCCGAAAAATGGTTGAGGGCCAGGAACGGGAACACATTATCGCCTTTTTCGGGCAGCGTAATACCTTTAGACTGGGCGTAGAGGTACAACAGAGCACCTAAACTCAGGAACAGAATATTCACAAACAGGATGATGACTGTAAACGAGAACATGTTTTTCTGGGCCTCTTTCAGGTTTTTGCAGCTCAGGTTTTTCTGCATCATGTCTTGGTCCAGCCCCACCATCACAATAGAGATGAAGAACCCAGAGAAGAACTGCTTGAAGAAATAACGGGGATCTTTCACGTCCCAGAAGAACACTTGGGAGAATTTGCTTTCGCTGATGGTGTTCACCATGCCATTGAAGGAAAGGTTCAGGTCCTGCGAAATGGTGATGATGGTAATGCCCACGCAGATGAGCATGGCCAGCGTCTGGAAAGTATCGGTCCAGATAATGGTTTTCATGCCGCCTCGGAACGTGTACACCCAGATTAGCCCAATGGTGATGATAACAGTCACTTCAAACGGCACACCCAGGCTATCGAACACAGCTAACTGCAGCACGCCGGTCACCAGATACAGGCGCAACGCCGCACCCAACGTTCTGGAAAGCAAAAAGAAACCAGCCCCGGTTTTATAAGACCAATACCCAAAGCGCTGCTCCAGATACGTGTAAATGGAAACCAGATTGAGCCGGTAATACAGCGGCATGAGCACCAACGCCACCACAAAGTACCCCAGCATGTTGCCCAGAATAAGCTGTAGGTAAGAGAACTGCGCGTTTTCCACCATGCCTGGCACCGAGATAAACGTGACCCCAGACAAAGAAGTCCCAATCATCCCAAAAGCCACCACATACCACGGCGAGGACCGGTTGGCTAGAAAGAAGCTGTCTGTAGATTCGCCCTTTTTACTGGTTAGAAACGAGATAAGAATCAGGATGCAGAAATAGGCACAAATGATGCCTAAGATGAGCGTTGATGACATGGGCCGAAGGTAGGGTTTTTGAAAATACTCAGGTTAGGTGCTGGGCAAATATAAAGGAAAAACGATACCAGTTTGAAGCCGCCTTCCTTGCTTATGCCTTGTTTTTGATAAATTTAATAAGAAAGGTAAATAAAAAAGAAGCCTTGCTTACAAAAAGTAGCAAGGCTTATTAATAAATTTTAAAAATAGTTAATTCTACCAGTATCCCCATGGTGAGTTAAATCCGGCACTGGGATAACCACCGTAGTAGTTGGTATTCGCACCGTTGCTGTACCGCACGCCACCTGATACGGTGAAATTAGGAGCTACTTGGTATTGGGCCTGAAACTGGAAGCCCTGGTTGGGAAGACGCCCGTACTTAAAAGGGTTGTTGTTCCAACGATTCATCCCCGATGGGTTCAAATCTTTCCAGACGCTGCCGCTAAGTAAAAGTTTTTCGCTCATGGCGTAAGAGCCGCCTACGTGCAGCAAGTATTGCCGGTCTGGGGCAGCGCTCATCAACGTGGAAGTGCCTTCACCGGTAGTAGTTCTAAAAGTAGGTCCGCCCCAGGTCTGTAGCATGGTCAGGCTGCTGAACACCTGCACCCGTGGTGTTAGCTGATACCGCACCTGTGGCTCTACATACGAATACGACCCGAAATTACTGAAAGCCGCGCCCGCATTCAGGCTATAGCTTACCCGTGGAACAAACGGAGCCGAGGCTTTAAGAGAATCCAGCGGAGAAGTGCGCGCTAGTTCCTGCGCCTGACCAGGTAGTAAGGCTGCGGCACACACCAGTAACACCAGGAGACTGCGTATCATAAGTTTGTTTGACATCTGGTATGTTGAAAAGTACCGCTGAAAAAGGAGTGGTCCTGCTTCTTCAGGTATACTACTAAGTTAAAAGTAATTATAGACTTAACGTAACTACTTGCCTCAATAGTTTAACCAAGCTTCGTTTAGCCGTCATTTTCTGGAAAGAAGGGCTAGACCACTTTGTCATCCTGAAAGGATTTTGCAAACTGTAAGGTCGTTTCTTCAGCGCCTTTCTAGTTCGCCCACAAGTTCCGAGATACTTCAGATTACTTGCTACTTGCTTTTTGCACCCAACCAGGCTTCTCGCCGGGCTTTGGCCTCTTTGGGAACGGTTTTGTTTACTTTCTCCAGGGGCACCAGTTCTAATGCAGGGTCTTGGGCTAAGGTAAGCGGTACTGTTTTCTTGGTGCCTTGCTGAAGTACTTCTACCTGTACCTGGTCGCCGGGTTTGTGTTGGGTTAAAAGGCTGTCCAGCGTTTTTTGGCTGGAGAGTTTTTGTCCGTTCAGGGTTAACAGCACATCGTCGCGGTCCAGGCCTGCTTTGTAGAGGGGGCTGTTGGCGAAGGTTCCCTGGGCAAGAGTGGCTTGGTCGTTCTGGAACCGAAGTCCTTCCCAACCCAGCACTGCCTTCTGTGACGTTTGGAATGCCAAGCCCATTTGCCGGGCCAAGGCCTCATACGGAAGGGGCTCTTTGCCGTAAATGTGCCTTTTAAAGAAATCCTGGGCAAAACCAGCGTCTTTGGTCAGGTCGGCCAGGGCGCGCTCCAGCTCCGGTAGGGTGTAGGGTTTCTCGGGTTTGCCATGGCGCTGCCAAAGCAGACGCATGTAATCATCTAAGGTCAGGTTCTTGAATTTGGTGCGCAAGGTGAAGTCCAGCCCTATCCCAATGGCATTGCCGTAGGTGTAATAAGAGATATAGGTGTTGGTGCGGTTGGTAGGGTCCACGGAGCGGGAGGCATCTACAAACGGAGCCTGCATGCTCATCTCCACCGGAGAGAAGTAATCTTTTCCGGGAGAAATCATCACCGATAAAATAGGGTAACCCGCACTCTTCAGATAATCGGCGGCAGCCGTAACCCCAGCGCGGGCCATCAACAAGGTGCCATAGTAACTGGTGAAACCTTCGGCCAGCCACAACTCCCCGCTCATGTTGGCATCCGCGAAATTAAAAGGCTCCAGGCTCTGGGGACGAATACGCTCCACGTTCCAGGCATGGAAAAACTCATGCGACAAGGTGCCCAGATTGGGGTTCATGCCGGTTTCCAGGGACCGGGAACTGGTGATCACGGTAGAGTTGCGATGCTCCATGCCATCGCCGGGGGTGCCGGGCAGGTAACAGGCAATAAACGTGTATTCGCCGTAATCAAAGGCCGGGAGTTCGCCATACACCGCCTGCGCTTCGGCTACAATGCGTTTGGCGCGCTGGGTGTACTCGTCCAGTTGCTGTTGGGTGCCCTTGTGGTGCAGTCCTATTCGTATTTTCTGGGTACGTCCTTTTTCCTGCACCGTCCATTCGCGCCACTCCAAATTGGCTAGCTCGGTGGGGCTGTCCATGAGGTACTGGAAATCGGGGGCCGAGAAAGTGAGCGGGGCGGTTTCACGCTTCAATTGGGTAGCGGCCGTCCAGTTCTGTCCGGCCGGAGGCGTGAACGTGAGTTGAATAGGCGCTTTCTCCAACCCGTTAGCGTACATGAAAGTAGCCGGGGCATTTAAGTGCGCGTGGCTGAGGTTCACGCCAGCATACGTGCCATCGGGGTGGTCCGCAAACAAAGTATATTTCACGGTAACGGTTCCATCATGGCCCGAGACATTCCACTGGTGCAGGTTGGGGCGGTTCACGGCCAGCGTGCGGCCTTGCCCATCGGTGACCTGTACGTTGTACACATTCTTGGCGAATTCATGTAAGGCGTATCGTCCGGGCGAGGAGCGTGCCATGCGTATTTCCAGGACCGGGGTGGTCACGCCTTTAAACGTAGCTGTGACGGAGGCCTCGTGGTGGACCGCATTCTCAAAAGTTACCTGGTACTTGACGCTCTGTTGCGCCAGGGCAGGAGAAGCGCATGCCAACGCCGCCAGGGCGAAGGCCGTGAAGAGTTTCTTCATGGGAGGGATGTTTCAACCCCCAAGTTACACATGAAAGGCAAATACTACCACTCTGGGTTTAATTAGTTCTTTTTAATAGATTTCTGAGGGGTAAGGTGGATGGAGTCTTATGCTTTTGGCGTGAGATTGGTTTGTGCATGCAGTTTGCCTGTTCCCTTGGCTTGGCCGTTTTTCACGTGGGTTCAAATGCTGTGTTGTTTCATCTTTGATGATAAGCGCTCACGGCCGCGAGGCCCCGTCTTTCCCTCTCGCACTGCCCTTTCGGCCTGAAGTGTCCTTTGCTCTTAGTTTTGCTTTTCTAGGGCCAAAAGCGAGGCGCGCTCGGGAAAGACTGGAATTGGGGAAAGTAGCAGAAAAGGTAGTGATGTTATCTTGTAGAGACCAGGCACTGCCTTGTCTCTTTCACGCAATGCTTTCTACTGCAAGAGCGTATTCTCCTCCTCGGAGGGGTAGGTTCTGGTGTTCCACTACATTCCTTGGAAGTACAAAAATTATGAAAGAGGAATATTCGTTCTTAAAGGCGGGGCAATCGGCTTTTGCAGTACCTGTGCTCTAATAAAGTTATGGAAGTAAAAAGCGTACTGTTGCGTTTTAAAGCCGACTTTCTGAAATAGGCTATCAAACGGTGGTAGGCTTTTGGCTGAGATATGACTGATCAATCCAAAGAACCGGTACATGCCCCATAGCAAAATCTTCTGCCAGAAAGGAAGGGCCGGAACTGCATGAAAATCGGTGTGCAGCCAGAGGCCGTTGGAACGTAATGCGAGGGAAAGTCGCTGCATGATTGCTAGTGCTTCTTCTGGCGTGAACAGGTCTAGCACGAAAGGGGTGAGCACCACGTGAAACGTTTCCTGAGGCAAAAGATCCATTTGGGTTCCTAACCGGAATTCCACTTCAGCGGCGGCCGAAATTTGGGTGAACCTGACTTTGGCTTTTTGCAGCATTTTGGCGGAGGGCTCCAGGTACAACACATACGCTGGGGCGCTTTTCTGAAGCAGTTCCGTCAAGACCCAGCCGCTGCCCCCACCCAAGACCAGCACCCGCGCTCCTGTCGGAATGGCAGAAAGGAAATGTGCCTGCGCCTTCTTCTGGGCCTTCCCATACACCAGTTGCGCCAGCGCATCATACACCGGAGCAATCAGGTTGAAGTCTGGGACGGAGGGTGGCTGCATGTAAGGGGTAGGAAAAATGCCGTTCTGGTGGTGTTTTTGTAAAAGTAGGGCTAAAAACGCTTCTGTAAAGTACAAGGCCCCTAACTCGCATCTGCACAGGTTTCTACAAAACTGGCTCAAAACTGGCGCGAGATTCTAGTCTCGTGACTTGAGATGAAGCGAGTCTCCAGACTCGCCGGAACTACAGTCTAGATTATCACTAAAACACAATTAAAAGTTGTGTAACAGCGGGACGCAACAGGTAGCCCACATCCGCCAGAGGCGAGCGAGGGGAAATGAAAGCGTTTATAAGCTGTTTTTCTGAGAAGTGCTTGTAAACGCGTTTGCCAAACCCCAGAGCAAGATTACTGATGCTGGAAATGCCGGTCTACCGTATCGTTCAGTTTGTTGAAGATGAAATCCTCGGTTTGTTGGCGCATTTTCTGGGCATCGCCTTTGAAGACCTGGCGGTATTCCTCTACTTTCTCTTTAAAAAGGATAGACACGAAGGTGGTGCCAATGGGTTTCTCGGCGGTTTCGGAGGCGCCTTGTCCGAACAAGCCGGTCACGGCTACGCAGACATCGGCTTTCAGGAGCTTGTGGAGGCCCTGTACCATTTCATTGGTGGTTTGCTGGCTCTCGGCGGTGTAGAGTTTGAGGGTTTCGGCTTTGACGCCCAGTACTTTGGTTTTGGCTAGTTCACTATACGTGACCATGCTGCCCAGAAAAACATCTGTGGTGCCAGTGGCTTCACTCACGGCGGCGGCCAGGCTACCGGCGGTACAGCTTTCGGCGAAAGCCAGGGTGAGGTTCTTATCTTTCAGCTTTAGAATGAGTTGAGTCAGTTCGTCTGGTTTCATGGGATTGATGTTAGCCTATGTGCGTCATACTGTTTTTAACGAGGGGGGTTGCCTTGAGGGGCATTCCCAACACCAACCATAACCCTTACGTATTTTAGGAATCTTGTTGTTAAAAGCCCGTTTTCTGGAAAAAAGCCACAAACGGCAGGCTCCTGAAAGAGACATTATGAGAAAAAGACTGAGGAAAATTGTGGCGGGTACTGCTTTGTTTACGGTGGAGTTGGTAGTCACCTGGTCGGTATTCATTCTATGTTTGGTGTTGTTTTTCTGGCTAGCCAAAGAAGTGCTGCCGGGCCGTGAGCTGCAATTAGACAGCCGGGCTTTCGCTTGGGCCGATGAGCGCGCCAACCCTACGCTCACGGAGTTTATCAAAGGCATTACGTTTCTGGCTTCGCGCAATTTCATTTCGGGCGCGGGGCTCATGCTCATTGGGTATTTTCTGTTTGTGAAGAAACACAAATGGTACTCCCTCAAAGTGCCGGTAATTGCGGTGGGCAGCATTACGCTTAACTTAATTCTGAAGTACCTGTTCAACCGGCCCCGGCCGCTGGTCCCGCACCTGGTAGATTCCTATGGCCTTAGTTTCCCCAGCGGGCACGCCATGATTAGCGCTTCTTTTTATGGCCTGCTGATTTACTTGGTTTGGAAGAGCGTAGAGGAAACCGCCTGGCGCTTTCTACTGATTACGCTGCTGGCGCTGCTCATTCTGTTCATCGGCTTTAGCCGGGTCTACCTGCACGTGCACTACGCCACCGATGTGCTAGCTGGGCTGGCCGCCGGGTTGGGGTGGGTTATTCTGGCGCTCTTTGTGTTGAACCGCATGGAGAAATTCTCTAAGCGCAACCTGCACCCCGTGGTGAAAGGGGAGGAACCACTCTTGCCATAAATTTTTGCTTCAAATTTTTTAACGAGGGTTTGCAATTAAAGAAAAAGTAGTAGTTTTGTGCTCCCTAAAGCAATAAAGGGATATTTGATGCGCTGGTGGCGAAATTGGTAGACGCACTGTCTTCAGGTGGCAGCGCTTTCGGGCGTGGGAGTTCGACTCTCCCCCAGCGCACAATTAGAATAGAAAAGGCCTTGTAACGTAAGCAGTTATAAGGCCTTTTTCTTTTATATTGGGGTGAGTTTTAAGTAAAATGGCTGCAACCTCAAGATCGGTCAGGAATTTACCAGGAAATGCCGCTTTAAGCTGATGTCTTAGGTCTGGCAGGAAGAGTGGGGAGTAGCCCAAGCTTTATAGCGTTTTTAAGCTGATTTCTACAAAATGCATGAAAAATAGATGGTTGTGCCTCTTTCTAACCGTTGGTGTTCTTCTTGCTTCCTGCAAAGAGGAGGCAGACCAGGACTATGCGGCCAAATATGTAGGCTCCTACAGTGCGGTGGCTGAGGAAAACTACGAGCCCAAAAGTCTGGCTGGGGTCAGGAAAGACACTTCCTACTCAGATGTGTTCATTTCCATCTTCCGGGATGGACAAGACAGAAAGAAGCTGAGCGTGACCATGATTTTACCCAATGGAAAGCAACTCAGGAGAAATCTAAAGATATCGGCGGCCAAGGACAGCCTCTATGGATACTTCTCAGACAGCGGCTGCCAGTGCACCGCTAGCATTGTTGGGGAGATGAAGGGAAAAAGCTTGGAATTGTCGCTTTATAACCACAAATACGACCTTGACACGCACCTGCTGGACTCCTACCTGTCGGTGAAGGCTTTTAGATATTAATTGGCTTTTCTAACCTTTGATGATGGACTCCTGCCTGTAAAGCGGTTTACGGCTTATTGCTGCAGCAACTGAGGCAAGGTAATCTGCTCCAGGTAACCTTCAAAAGAGGGTTTCTCAATGATGGCGCTTATTTTCTCGCTTCGGTGATGAACCGTGGAGAAATAGACCTCGGCAAAGAAATTTGGGGTCCAGTATAGTTGTACTTCAAACTCCCCTTCGGTTCTGCTGGCTATAAGACGGCCATGCGCGTGCAGGTAATCGGCGCGGGCCGCGAAATCCAGATAAAGGAAACCCAGGAGGTACAACATGCTGCATATACGCTGCAAGACGGCATGCTGGATTTTCCCATTTACTTCAGTTCTGTGGTTCAACGTGACTTGTATCTTACGATGGGGGTTCCTGCGTACAAACGGAGGAACAACTCAGGAGCTTATGCAGGAAAACGGAGAACAGACAGGTAAAAAAGCGGGTACGTTTCTGGCGGTAATTACGCTGGAGATGGTTGTTGCGTGGCTGGTGTTTGTGGGCTCCGCGTTCCTGTTTTTCTGGATGGCCACGGTGGTGTTTGTAGAGCAGGAAAAAGACTTGGACCAGGCGGCCTTTGCCCTGGCCAAAGAAATTACTACGCCCCAGACCACCCAGGCCATGTACTTTGTCACGTTTTTTGGGTCTAAGAATTTTCTCATTTTCGGGTCGCTGGGGCTGGCGTTCGTTTTCCTGATTTTCAAGAAATGGCGCTTTTACTCCCTTAAGATTATTGCCATTGCCGCTACCACTACGCTGTTTAACCAGAGCATGAAACTTTTCTTCGCCCGTCCTCGGCCCGAAACGGCCTTTCTACAGGTGAACGGTAATAGTTTCCCCAGCGGGCACGCCATGATTGGCGGTGCATTCTGGGGTTTGCTGGTGTACCTGGTCTGGACCAACGTGCGGCAGGTCTGGCTTAAATGGCTGATCTGTATTTTAATTGGAATCTGGATCTTACTCATCGGCTTCAGCCGGGTGTACCTGAATGTGCATTACGCGTCAGATGTGCTGGCCGGATGGGCAGCGGGAGTTTTCTGGCTCATTATCGCAATTTACCTGCTAAATAAACTGCAGCAACGGCTGGGCCGGAAGGTGGAAAAGCAGGTGGAGGGTTCAAGCCCGAATGAATAGCCCTGAAGAAAACAGCGCCTTGAAAGAGCTGGAGAGCGCTCTAAAGAAGTCTTTCTGGTGGGTTTTGTAAATAAAATTGCAAATTTACGTCTGCAACAGTCATTCCTTTCAACTGATTTAACTGTTAAACCAGCCTTATATGATTATTACGCCCAGAGTACGCGGCTTTATCTGCCTAACCGCCCATCCTGAAGGATGCGAACAGAATGTAGTGAACCAGATTAACTATGTGAAATCCAAAGGGTCTGTAGACGGACCTAAAAGGGTATTAGTCTTAGGCGCTTCTACCGGCTTTGGCCTGGCCTCCAGAATCACCAGCGCTTTTGGAGCTAACGCCGCCACTATTGGGGTCTACTTTGAGAAACCATCGGCGGAAGGCAAACCGGGCTCACCGGGTTGGTACAACACTGCCGCGTTTGAGAAACAGGCCCATGAAGCCGGTCTCTACGCCAAAAGCATCAACGGCGACGCCTTTTCAGACGAAATAAAGCAGAAAACGCTGGACCTAATTAAAACCGATTTAGGCCAGGTGGACCTGGTGATTTACAGCTTGGCCTCGCCGCGTAGAGTACACCCTAAAACCGGGGTGGTGCACAACTCAGTGCTGAAACCAATAGGGCAGACCTTCACTAACAAAACCGTAGATTTCCATACCGGCAACGTTTCTGAGGTAAGCATTACACCCGCTTCTGAAGAAGATATTGAAAACACCGTGGCCGTGATGGGTGGCGAAGACTGGGCCATGTGGATAGACGCTTTAAAAGCCGCTGATTTGCTGGCTCCCGGTGCCACTACCGTTGCCTATTCTTACATAGGGCCAGCCCTCACTGAGGCTGTGTACCGCAAAGGCACCATTGGCCGCGCCAAAGACCATCTGGAAGCCACCGCTTTCGCCATCACAGATTCTCTTCAAGACCTGAACGGAAAAGCGTACGTGTCGGTGAACAAGGCCTTGGTAACGCAGGCTAGTTCGGCTATTCCTGTAATTCCGTTGTACATTTCTTTGCTGTACAAAGTAATGAAATCGAAAGGAATTCATGAAGGTACCATTGAGCAGATCCAGCGTTTGTTCCAGGAAAGACTCTACACCGGCAGTGACGTGGCAGTAGACGAGAAAGGCCGGATCAGGATTGATGACTGGGAAATGCGCGACGATGTGCAGGCGGAAGTAGCGGCCCTCTGGGAGCAAGCCACCACCGAAACCCTACCAACCATTGGCGACCTAAACGGTTACAAAACTGATTTCTTCAACTTGTTCGGCTTTGAAGTGGCTGGAGTAGATTACGAAAAAGATGTGAACGAAGTAGTGGACGTGCCAGGCTTGGTGTAAGCTGTTTAAGGGTAAATTTACTCTACTGTTATCCTGAAAGGACCTTGTGGACGAACTAGATAGGCTTTAAAGCGCCGTTTGAGTTCGTTTACAAGGTCCTTTTTTCATTTTAAGGCTAAATCTGTTTTTACTACCGTTAACGTGTTTGTGTAAGCAATACCTACGGAGGGAGTAATCACTCGTGGTTAGCACCAGTTTAAGCTTTCATCAGCTCCAAACTTCATTCATTTCGGTCAGGATGATAGGTTTTCCATCTGTCACCACTATGGTATGTTCATGTTGGGTTACATATCCTCCTTTGTTGCCAACTAAGGTCCACCCATCCTTTAGGGTATTTGCAATAGTGGAATTGGTAGATATAAACGTCTCAATGGCTACCACTGAGTTTTTTCTAAATCTGTTTATATTATATTTATCGTAATAGTTCGCTATTTCATGCGGTTCCTCATGTAGTTTTCTTCCAATGCCATGCCCGGTTAAGTTCTTAATTACTTTAAATCCCGACTTTCTGGCTTCACTTTCAATAAGCCTTCCAATGTCCGCAATTCGAACTCCGCTTTGAATGTTGTTGATGGCTTTCTTAAGAATTCTTTTGGAAGCATCCACCAGAGGTTGATGGTTGTTTACATCTTGTCCTAAGACAAATGAACCCCCGTTGTCAGCCCAATACCCATCAAGTTCTGCAGAAACATCAATGTTAATCAAATCACCTTCTTGCATGATTTTGGTGGCAGAAGGTATTCCATGGGCAATTTCATTGTTTACGCTAATGCAGGTCCAACCCGGAAAATTATAAGCCAAGGCCGGTGCTGATTTTGCACCATATTTCAGGAGTAGTTGTCCGCCAAAGTTGTCCAGTTCTTTAGTTGACATGCCAGATGCCGCATAGTTCCTCATTTCTTTGAGGACAACGGCAACAATTTCGCTTATTCTCTGCACTCCAATAAGCTCAGCTTCTTTTGTTATTGACATAACGGATATTTTAAGTCTTTACTTTTTAACGTGAAACGGCTTGGCGAGGGCAGGGGCATCGTCTTCCGTCTTTCTACAGTTTTACCGCAGTTGAATAAAGATATAAAGTTAAGCTTATGTTCGTTAGCTCTGCTTTTGCCAAGCCGTTGTGAGCGGTAGTTTATCAATCTGCTAGTAATTGCTTAAACATAATAAACGTGTCCACTAGTCCCAACTCTTTGTGCCGAAATCCTTTTGGCGTAGTATCGATGATTTCAAAACCAAACTTCTTCCAAAGGTTTACCGCCGCTGTATTGATGCTAACCCCTCCCAGAAGGAGACTTTCCGGTGTTCAAGGTAGGTGTAGTCTTGTTGCGAAGGAGCGGAATTGAAACAAGTTATATTCAATCCAATCCACATTCTCTCATTCATTCAATCTCTCAATCACTCATTCAATAAACTCAGCACTTAATCTGCACGCGCAGGGCTTTCAGGCCGCTTACGCCCTGGAGGTCTTCCACCTGTAATTGTTCCACGTTTTCGGTTAAGACTCCTTTGTTTTGGAGGTATTCTATGTACTCCAGGTACTCATTGGCTTCGCGGGCCTGTGAATAAACAATCGCGATTTTACCGGGTTGAGTAAGACGCTCTTCGGTGTCTCGCACCAAGGCTTTGTCAATGCGTTTCTTCACAATCTCATACCGGATGTTGTAGGCACCGTCTACGTCAAATTTGCGCTCGTCTTGCCGGAATCGGATGGCCAAAGGCTGGCTATGGATCAGAATCAATTGAGTGGTTTCCAGCGGGACTTTCAGCTTGGGTTTGAGGGCTTGCGTACGGCGGGCTACTTCGCAAATTACCATTAACTGCCAGAGGCGCAGGTTGCGGAGGAACATCAGATCAAACGGCTGGTTTTCTACCAAGGACTGGCCTACGTAAATGTTGAACTCCACGCCATCGGTTACGAACCGCTCAAAGTAGTGCGGGTACATTTCCTGGGCGGCTAGTTCCTGCTGCTCTACATATTCTGAGATGGTTTCATTAATGCGCGTGAGGCTCTCTTCAAAGGCTTTGCGGCGTTTGTACAGAATGCCCAGTTCAGGGTCCATGGCATTGCGATAGTCCTGTATATGTTCCAGCAACTCGGGGTGCGTATCTTCCAGGAACTGAAACATAGGCTCTACCTGAGAACGCAGGGTCTCAAAGATCAGGATGCCGTCCTGCACCAGCACGCCGTCCTGAAGCTGGCGTAAGTGTTTGGAAATGGAGAAGCGCAGTTCATCCAGAATAGGCAGAGAATGTACTTCCACAGCTTTCGTCAAGACCCGTTCCGCCAGTTGCAGGTGTTCCATCAAATCGCCCAGAATAGCGGTGTTCCGTTCAGTGCTGGAACTGCGTACATCGGCCACGGCATAAAGAGGGTACACGTCTGGGAAAACAATGGGCTCCATCTCGGGCGTGGGCGCAATGGGGGAGGTGTTGATCTTGTCCAGCAGGTTCATGGCCGCTTCCCTGAAACGCCACTCCAACACCGGATGAATGGCCGTGAATTTCTCCCGTATCACCGACTGTACCCGCGCCTCAATTTCTTCGGAGTTTCGGTTTACCGCTACCGAGAATAGCGGCAGAAACTGCTCTACTTTGGCAATGGCGAAGTTGTCTAAGTCGCCGGCGTTAGGAGAACCCAGTTCCAGAATCCCAATGGGGTCATCGCCGTAGCGCAGCAGGGCCAATACGATATTCCGGATGCCCATGCTCAGCATTTCTTCCCGTACGCCTGCCGGTAACTGGGTAGTTGTTTCCACATTCTTGATCACCAATGGGTGGCCGTCCCGCACCAGTTCATCATAAATAGCCTTAAAACCAGCGTAGCTGGAACTGGTAATCTCACTCTGCAGCAAAAAGCTGTGGTTAATCTTATTGCCGAAGTTGACGAACGCGCTTTTGTTTTTATGGAACGCCGCCACGCCCAACTGCAGGTGCGGCCGCTTAAAGAGGATTCTGATTTTCTCCTGCAATTGCTCAAACCTATCAGGCGCTAACATGACATCACGCTCCAGCAAATCGTTTTTAAGCGAAGAAAGTACTTCCTGGTCGGTGACGTCCAGCAGGTTCATGATGTAGAACCCGCTTATCTCAAAATTTTGGGGCGGCAGCAACGCCATCCAGATATCCATGTCCCGGATGTTGTCCAGCATGGTCTGAATGTCTTCTTCGCTGAGCGCGGGCAAGGCTTGCGTAAGGGTTATGTCCAGAAATTGGGTATTCAAAACCACATTGTAGTGGCGGTAGAGCCCCAATTGGTAATCTGGCACGGTATAGATCAGGAACTCTTCATGTGGCACCTGTACGTGGTAGAATTTCTCCAGAATGAGAAGATACACCATGCGCACCCGGTTGAAAAGCATGCGGTGATTGTCAATATTCAGCGGCCGTTTCAGTTGGTTACTGTCATTGAGAATAATTTGCTTGAACGGCGGCGTGTGGTAAAAACTGGCATCATATTGCGGCCCTACCGCCCCACTGGCCTCTGACTCATGCGTAGCCGGCGGAAAAATGGCGGTCATAAGCATGTCTATGAGGCAATGGTGCTGCTCGCCCAGGGAAGTAAGATCTGTAATGGGTTCCAGAAGTTCCGGCATTTCTTGCACCTGCCGGCCAATTTCCTGCGCACTCAGCGTGAAGCTGCTTTTGCAGTTATCCTGAAACTGCTGCCAGTAGGTAATGATTGGTTTCAGGCTCAGCTGTGCCTTGAACGGAAAAGAAGCAACACTAATTTGATAATCGTTAGATCCCATACAGGTCTTTAAACGGAAAAAAAGTAGGTCAGATACAAAAACAGTGCGTGCCAGTTAGGCTGGTGTTTCTAGTCTGATTTACGGGAAATAGGCTTGACAAAGCGTGTTGACCACTCTGTCCTTCGGGCACCCCTCCTAAAATAGGAGGGGTGTTTCTGTCTGTCAAAGCTGAACCGCCTGCTCAAAAGACCTCGTAGTGCCCGAAGGTCCTACGAGTGTCTGTGCCAATGCCGTTCCGTAACGCCAATCGGGAGATTGGCTGTCCGGTGGTGCGTAGAGCGCTGCCGCTAACTCTACGCACAGCGGTGTGTGCAACGTAGTTCTGTTTTAGGGCTGATTCCTAGAAATTAGGCTGAAAAGCCAAGAACCAGACTTTACTCCTGATACAGAATAAGCATAGAAACCGGTGGAACCGCCACGGTGCCTTTGACTTTTTTGCCACCTTTCAGTTTGATAGTTTCTCCCTGGGCGGCTACTTTCCATTCTCCGGTGAGGGATATTTCAGCGGCGGTTTCGCGGGCATTGTAGTAGACCAGAATGTTTTGCCAAGAATCGCCGTGGGCGTGGTCTTTGAGTTGATAACCGACCAGGCCAGGTTCTGTAGTAATAAATTCCAGGTGTTGGTTTACCTGTTGTGTGGTGGGCATCCAGAAGGCGGGGTGGGCTTTGCGTAGCGCGATGAGATTTTTGTAGTACGTGAACACCTTGGGGTGCTCGGCTTTCCAGTTCCAGTTGATTTGGTTAATGGCGTCTGGTAGGTTGTAGCTGTTGTGCTCGCCGTTTTTAGTGCGCATCATTTCCACGCCCGCGTGCAGAAAAGCCGTGCCTTGTGAGGTCAGTACAATGGCGTTGGAGAGCAGGTGCATTTTCTTCAGCTGCTCAGGAGTGGCGTTTTCGCTGGAGGCTTTCAGTTTGTCAAACAAGGTGAGGTTGTCATGGCAGGACACGTATGAGATGGCTTGCCAAGGCTCGCGGGCCCAGGGAGCTTTGGTGTGGTTCACCTTGGCCATGTCTACCTGTGGGTGTGAAGTGCTGCCCACTACGCCAAACTTGAGTGTTTCTTCCGTATCCGCCGCGCCGTTCACAAATCCTTTGGCTTTTTCGTCAAATACAGAGCCTTTGATCGCATCTCTTATATCGTCTGAAAAAGCCCCGATATGGCTGAGTTGGTGGGTATTGGCTTTGAGAGCTTTGGCGTGGTCGGGGAGGGGGCTGCTGCCAGCGGTCCAGCCTTCGCCGTAGATGATGATGTTGGGGTTAATCTTTTTGAGTTCGGCCGAGAGTTGGTTCATGGTTTCCAGGTCATGGATGGCCATCAGATCAAATCGAAATCCGTCTACGTGGTATTCCCGCGCCCAGAATTTGCAGGACTCAATAATGAATTTACGCACCATGGCGCGCTCGCTGGCGGTCTCGTTTCCGCAGGCCGAAGCGTCTGAATATTTCCCATCGGGTGTATGGCGGTAGTAATAGTCTGGGAATTCCAGGTTGAAGTTGGAGCCTTTGGTGAGGCCGGTGTGGTTGTACACCACATCCATGACCACACCCAGGCCACGCTTATGGAAGCCCTGCACCATCTGCTTAAACTCCTTGATGCGGACCTCGGCCTTGAAAGGATCTGAGGAATAGGAGCCTTCGGGTACGTTGTAGTTCTGCGGATCATAGCCCCAGTTGAACTGAGGTGTATCCAAAGCAGCCTCGTCAATGGAGCGGTAATCAAAGGCAGGCAGCAGGTGAATGTGTGTGACACCAAGTTGCTTGATGTGGTCTATGCCAGTGGGTAAACCGTCTGAGTTTTTGGTCCTCGGCTCTACCAAGCCCAGAAACTTGCCCGGTTTAGAACTCCCCGACGATGGGTGAGAGGTGATGTCGCGCACGTGGGCTTCCCACAACACCACTTCGTTCATGGTTTTCACTTCGGGGCCTTTGTCGTTGGCCCAGCCTCTGGGGTTGGTGGAAGCCATGTCCAACACCATGGCCCGTTGGCCGTTCACCCCCACGGCGGTGGCATAGATGCCGGGCGTCTCGTTAAGCCAGTGGTGATCTGCTTTGATCTGATAAGTGTAGTAAACGCCTTTGAGGTTTTTCTGGACGGTGAGCTGCCAAACGCCTTTCTCGCCTTTCTGCATGGACAGCTTTTCACGCGCCGTGCCCCCGTTGCCTGCTTCATAGAGCTTGACCACCACTTCCTGCGCCACCGGCGACCAAAGCTTGAACGTGGTACTTTTAGGAGTGTACTCCGTCCAGAGGTTGGCCTCGGTGGGGGTAGGGTATTGCTCAAACTCCCGGGTCTGGGCCCAAACGGTAACAGCGCTCATCAGGTAAAAGAAGCTAAAGGATATTGAAAGAATCTTATGGCATTTCATGAAAACAGGCGAAAAGCAACAGACACAGCATAAACGAAAAGCCTAAACTAAGCATAATATTCCTGAACCTGCTGTGCCCGAAGAGAACGCTTACTAAACCGCTAAAAGCCACTCCATAAAGGGTCTATTCTTCTTCCGTTTTGATGCGGCTGGAAAGGATGGCGACACTCACGCCCATTAGTGCAATAGCGGCAAAAGAAAGTCGCAAACTGCTGATACCCGCCAGTAAACCAATTAATGGTGGGCCTACCAGAAATCCGGCAAAGCCGATGGTAGAAACGGCGGCAAGGGCCATGCTTGGGGCCATGGTTTTGGATTTACCTGCCACTCCATACACCAACGGCACCACGGCAGACACACCCGCGCCCACCAGCAGAAACCCCAGAATGGCGGTGATTAAAGACGGGAAAAGGACAGAAATGGTATAGCCTACCGCCGTTAAGGTGCCGCTCAGTTGCAGTACCCGTTTCAGGCCCAGTTTAGAGGTAAGCCAGTCGGCAATGAAGCGGGTGAACGCCATGGTGCTCATAAAAGCCGTGTACCCGGCGGCCACCCAGGCTTTTTCGGCCCCCACTACTTTCTGGAAATAGACCCCGCTCCAGTCAAACATGGCGCCTTCACAGATAAGCGAGCAAAACGCAATGATGCCCAAGCCCATCAACGACTTGTCTGGTTTCACAAACAGCGGTTGGTTTGCCGGTGCCGGCGGGTCTTTGGGGAACGCATAGTGGTACGCTATAGCCACTCCCGCCATGACTAGGGCCATAATGAGCAAAAAGTGTTGCAGCGGTTCTACCTTAGCGCCAATCATAAAAGTGCCAATGGCCGCGCCCACAAAGCCTGCCAGACTCCACAACCCGTGAAACGAAGCCATAATAGACTTGCTGTACAGACTCTCAACGCCCACGGCTTGGGTATTCACCGAGATATTGGCCATGTTGCTCGCAAACCCGAACAGGAACAACACCAACGTGAGGTGCAGGGTGCTTTGGCTCATGCCAATCAGTACCAGGGTGATGCTGTAGATCAGCAAAGCAATGGTCACCACTTTTCGGCTGCCAATCTTTGAGGTTAGCCAGCCCGTGAATGGCAAAGAAAGCATAAGCCCCACTGGCAAGGCGAAGAGCACGGCCCCCAGTTGGGCTTCTGACAGATGCAGTTTCTGTTGAATGGTAGGAATGCGGGAGCCCCAACTGGAAAAACAAAGTCCCTGCAGGAAAAACAAGGTGGCAACGGCAATTCTGTGGGCTTTTCGGGAAACGGGGAGGGAAGCGGTAAAAAGCATGTATAAACGGTATTCGGGCAAAAATACAACATTGTACGGGAAGGAACTATGAATGGGCAATTTCTACCATGATCGCCGTACCTCGTTACCCTGTACCGGCGTACGCATTCCTTCTTTGCCTGAGAGAAAAAAAGAAGCTGCCTTGTTCTGATGTGCTCAGGAGAAGGCAGCTTCTTTGGATGGGTTTTGTTTAGCGGCAGTTTTATTAAAAGAGACCTAAAATCAGCTTGTCTGGATACGTGCCATTGTTGGTGTTATCACCAACAATCCTTTATCAGCTCCCTTTTCAAAACTGCACACAAACTTAACTGGCTAGAAATCAAAACCCTCGCTCGCATCCCG
>NZ_JBUDXA010000019.1:0-115653 GCF_054956755.1 Rufibacter sp. JT3400010
CTGCTTTTGGGGGTTTTTTTCGGAAAACCCCCCCCAAACCCCAGGGCCGTGGCTTGTTCTGTTTGTTTCCTCGTCCACTTCCCAGACACGTGTGTGCTACCTTCGGCCTTTGGCCGATAGGAGCATCATTCTTCTGTAAGAATGATGCTCCTATCGGGTGGTTTTCGGCGAGTCTGGAGACTCGCTTCATCCACAGTCACGAGACTGGAGTCTCGCGCCAGTTGTGTAAGTTGAAACCTGTGAGGTTTTTAAGATCTAATAGCTTTTTGCGTTTTCAGCCTATTTTCCGCAATGTCGCCTGCTCCCAAGACCTCGTAGCGTCCGGAGGACCTGCGAGCGTCTGCGCCACCGCCATTTTCAGCCCATTTTCTGCAAAACTGCCCAAAAGTAAACGGCCTGAGTAAAGTGGCTTACCTATTATTGCTCTCTGCGGAAAGGTGTTGCTGGGCTTACTCTTCCTTTTCCCATTGAGGCTCGTCATCCTTCCAAATGGCAAGGTAGGTGGGGTCATTGTTGCGTTTACAGGCCCTGAACATGAGGCTGGTTTCAAAGCTGAATTCCACGTTGCCTTTGGGGTCCAGGGCTATAAAGTTGCGGTCCCCTTCAATGCGGTCGCGGTAGATGGACATGGCTTCTTTGGCGGCCTCTGGGAGCGGGAGTTCTTTGTATTTCATGAGGGCGTACACTTCATGGGCCACGTTGGAGAGCATGATGCCTTCCCCGTCGCCGGTGCAGGAAACGGCCACCACCTCATTGTTCGCGTACACGCCGCTGCCAATAATGGGGGAGTCGCCCACCCGGCCGGGAAGTTGGTTGACCAGTCCGCCGGTAGAAGTGGCGGCGGCCAGGTTGCCGTGTATGTCCAGGGCAACGGCCCCCACGGTGTCATGGTCTGTAGTGGCTTCTTCTTTCTTCGCTTCTTTGAGGGATTTCTCTTTTTCCTGGGTCAGGAAATACTCGTCGGGTTTCAGTTCCAGGTTGTGTTCGCGGGCAAATTCTTCGGCCCCTGGGCCCACCAGCATCACGTGTTTAGATTGGGTCATGACCGCTTTGGCCAGTGAAATAGGGTTCTTGACGTGTTTTACACCCGCCACGGCACCCGCCTGCATGGTTTTCCCGTCCATGATGGCGGCGTCAAACTCAGTGGTATGGTCGCTGGTGAGGCTGCCCCCTTTGCCGGCGTTGAAAAGCGGGTTGTTTTCCATGCTGTTCACAGCCGCCTCTACGGCGTCTAACGCGCTGCCGCCGTTCTTTAAGATATGCCAGCCGGCCATGAGGGCATTTTCCAGGCCCTGTTCATACGCTGCTTGCTTGGAATCACTTAACTCATCACGGCTCTTGTTTTCGGCTCCACCATGAATGGCAATCACCCACTTCTTCTCCATAGTATGTGGTGTCTTTAGGTTCGGTTTCAGGGTACGGGCCCTCTGCCCGGGTGCTTGAATGTACGGGAAGGCTCAGGTGCGGTTGACCTGATAAATACGGAATCAGAATAGGGATTTTACGGAGGCGATATTGCCCAACGCCTTTTCCTGGTTTAAGGCTGAAATTGGTATTCTAACTTAAAAATTCCCTTTGTTTTAAGTGTGCTGTTCTGATTTTCTGGTAAGGAGTAGAAAAATACCGTGTTTTAACAGGAGAATTGCCGTGTTTCTTCGGGCACTTTCCAGGGGCCGTAAAACGTATGCTATACACCTGAGTATCTCCGGAAATATAAATTTTTATGAGTGGGCTACAGTAGTTCTCTAGGACTGTTCATCAGATATGGAGCATGTCCCATACCAAACGATAGAAAGGAAGATAGTATGCAGAAGATCATTACAGAAAAGAGAGGCGATAACATGATTATTCTATTGCAGGACGATGTAGACGCCTCAGATCACCGTTTAACCAGGCGTTTGCAAAGCCCCCGGTTGTCTGCGCAGCAATGTAGTATCTGGGTAGATTGTTCTAGTCTTAAATGTATAAGAACCAAGGGTTTGTGTCACTTTATAAGCCAATTACTCGTACTTAAATCATATAAAGTGACTATTACGCTCTTACACCTAAGTGCCCAGCAGCGGAAGGTATTGGAGTTGTTTAAACTGGATACAATGTTCACATTGGTGCCAGATTTTGAAGAGGCGTACCAGTTGGTGCAGGCATCATAGGGTTCGGCAGTTCTTCTTTGGGTAAGGCAAGGAAGAAACTGGTTTACGCGAACATCTGAAGTTCAATAGAATCTATAGCGTACTTCTTCTCATCTTTTAAGAAGTAAAAGCAGCATAGCGAAATGGGGTTGGATAAATTCAAAGATTTGGAAGAGGCGCTTTCTTACTTAGGACAGCAGGGGTATTCTCATACGTTTACCTGCTGCCCAGAAGGGTGGCAATGCCAGCAAACAAAGGAAATCTTCTCACCAGAGGAGTTGCAGGTAGAAAAGAGCCATAGATTTGAAAAGCACAAAGGCGCCCATAAAGTGGCGGTACTTTACGCGGTCTCGGCACCCAGCGGTATCAAAGGTATTATCTTAGATAACTTTACCACCTACAGCAACGCCCTGTTTGGGGAGTTTCTGGTGCGTATGAAACTGCACCAGATAAGAGCAAACGGGCGTAAAACCGTTTCCTGATTAGTTATTACCAGGGTTTTAGATAGAACTCCATTTCTTCCCACAGTCGGTTAAATTCCTGGGAATACGCCGCCACGGCGTGGGCATCTGATGTGACCAGCACGTTTTCATGGTTGTACAAGGCGGCGCTGCGGGTCCAGTTGTAAGAGCCCGTGAGTACGTGCGCGTGGTCTATGATGGCAAACTTGTGGTGCATGTGGTTGGGCGTGTTGTCTACCTTGACCTTTACACCCGCCTGCGTCAGTTGTTTGATGTCTGACCCTTTGTCAAAGAGCTTCTCATTGTCTGTGAGCAGTTGTATTTTGATGCCTTTGCGGTGGGCCGCCAGAATAGCGTTGGTAATGCGGTCATCTGAAATGGTGAACACGCAGATTTTTAACGAAGCGGTAGCCGCACCAATGCACGCCAGAATGGCGTTCAGGCATTCTTCGCCGGGGCTGAAGTACACCGCATCCTGTATGGCAGGGGTGTTCCTGAAGAGGGAAAAGACATTTTTCAAGCGAAAGAAAATAAGTGGTTCCGCCGGAAAGATACAAACTTCCCCTTGATTGGGTCGCCGCAAATTCCTTAACCCCAAACCAAAGGTAACTAAACGACCAAGAGCAGCCGCCCTTCTACAAGCGCTTTTCCTTTTTATGGATTTCAAACCAGCAGCCAGTGCCCATTCCTACGGGTAAAAGTGGCTTTCTCCTGGCGGCGCAGGATATCTCATTTTTCTTTAAGTCGTACTAGTAGGGTACTTTTGCGCACAGAATACTGCCCTTTTGACATGACAAAGCACCCTCAACATGTGTTGACGCCAGAGACCGGCCCGCTTGCCGAACCCACCAGACTGTTTGACTGTCTGGCCTATCAACTACACCATATGCCCCTGGAGGATATGTTCGGCGCCAAAGAGGAGGGCAAGTGGCGAAAGTATTCTACCCAAGAGGTGATTGACACCGTGAACCTACTGAGCATGGGGCTGTTGGCAACCGGTCTTTCGGCGGGTGATGGTTCTGAGGAGGGCCGTGATAAAGTTGCGATCATCAGCGCTAACCGCCCCGAGTGGATGTTCGTGGACCTGGCTATTCAGCAGATAGGGGCCATTTCTGTGCCCATCTATCCAACTATTAATGCCAAAGAACTGACGTTTATCTTGCAAGATGCGGCTGTGAAAACGGTATTTGTGGGAGACAAGGCTTTGTACCAAAAGGTGATTGGCCTTCGGGAAAACATACCGCATTTGCAGGCCGTGTACACGTTCCATCAGGTTCCCCAAGCCCGGCATTGGAAAGAACTGCTCTTTGAGGTTTCGCCTGAGTTGGAACGGCAATTAACCCTGAGCAAGGAAAGCATTCAGCCCGAAGATCTGGCTTCTATTCTCTATACCTCCGGCACCACCGGCACGCCCAAGGGCGTTATGCTCTCGCACCGCAATATCCTGAGCAACATGTTCAGCAGTACCCTGGTCATTGAAGAAATAGGCGTGCGGGGCAAAAGGGCGCTCAGTTTCCTACCTTTGAACCATGCCTTTGAGCGAATGGCCACCTATTGCTATCTCTATGCCAGTGTCTCTGTTTATTTCGCTGAGGGCATGGACACCATTGCCCAAAATCTGGGGGAGGTGAAGCCCACCATGTTTACGACGGTGCCCCGCCTGCTGGAGAAAGTGTACGAAGGCATCTTGAGGAAAGGAAAAGAACTCACGGGCATCAAAAAAAGCCTGTTCGACTGGTCTTTGAAACTGGCGGAGCGCTATGAGATCAACACCCCACTTCCTTTTGGGTACAGACTGCAAGTAGCCCTGGCAGATAAACTGGTCTTCAGTAAATGGCGCGAAGCGCTGGGTGGCGAGGTGAAGTCCATTATTACCGGAGCAGCGGCCTGCCAGGTAAGGTTGCTCAAAGTCTTTACCGCCGCCGGTATTGTGATCCAAGAAGGATATGGTTTAACCGAGGCTTCACCCATTATCAGCGGTAACCGGTATCCTGAAGAAAACCGCATGTTTGGCACCGTGGGTCCGCCGTTAAAAGGGGTAGAGGTAAAGATTGCCGAGGACGGCGAAATTCTCTGCAAAGGCCCCAACGTCATGATGGGCTATTACAAACGCCCTGATCTTACCGCAGAAGTGATTAAAGACGGTTGGCTGCACACCGGCGATATTGGTCGGCTGGTGAACGGCAAGTTCCTCCAGATTACCGACCGCAAAAAAGAACTCTTCAAAACCAGCGGCGGCAAATACGTGGCGCCTCAGCCCATTGAAAACAAAATGGTGGAAAGTCCATGGATTGAGCAGATCATGGTGGTAGGGGAGTCCCAGAAATTTGTAGGCGCCCTGATTGTGCCCGCCTTCCAGGCCTTGCAGGAGTGGTACTCCGCACAAGGTTTGCCCTACCCGGGGAACCTGGCTGCCGTGGCAGATAAAAGGGTGCGGGCGCTTATCTCTGAGGCAGTGAAACAATACAACCACTTTTTCAATCCGGTAGAGCAGCTCAAGAAATTTACCCTCTTACCCCAGGAGTGGACAGTGGCCAACGGAGAACTCACGCCTACCCTTAAACTGAAACGCAAAGTGCTGTTTGAAAAATACCAGAACGCCATCCAGGAAATCTTCGCCTAGCTTACAACGCTTTACCCAAACGGCCCTTGTAATTTGTGTCCGTACCACCGCTGGTGCGAGCGTCCCGCTCGTGTCCGCACGCATTTCCTGCACTTCCCCTCTTTTGTCATCCTGAAAGGATCTTGTGAGCAAACGGTAAAAGCGCTTAAGACAAGGTTTTCTAGTTCGTCCACAAGATCTTTCCAAGATGACAAAGTAGGTTGGAACGCAAAGGAATAACCCAGCACATCGAGTGTTTGTAAGAAAGCAAAAGAGGATCGGGAATGCGTGCGGACACGAGCGGGACGCTCGCGCCAGCGGTTGCTATTGGTTTCGCTCTTTAGGGCTGTTTTTAGAAAAATACCCCAAAAGCAGGTTGAAGGAGCGTGTCTTATAGTAAGAATGCTAGCTGCAAAGTGAAGAAAGCCAACCCCAAGCCACTGCCCTCCCAGTTTCATCCATCCATTCATTCTCTCAATCATCCATTCTCTCAATCACTCAATCCTTCACTCGCCTCCCGTCAGCTTCCGTACCAGGCTCTCTAGCCTGGTCAGCCTATCTTCCAGGGAGGACGGTGATTTCAGGTACGTGCTGTAAACGCCGTCTACGTGCCAGATCTCCAAAACCTCTTCGGGTGAAATGGCCAGGTGTTCATAGTCCGGGTTATCGGCTTTCAGGAGGAAGGCGCCTTCGGCGGTGAGGCCCTGGTAACGGCGGGTAATCAGTTTGTGGGCGGTGACAAGTAAATAGACTTCGTTTGTCTTCAGTTGGGAAGCATCTGTGCCTACTGAGGAGCAGTACAGGATATCGCCGTGGCGAAGGCCGTGTTGCTGGTACTGCATCTCTGAACCGGTATGCTCAAAAGCCCGGTGCAACTGCTGGGGTTCGCCGGGCAGAAGCAGAGTGGGCAGGCCGTTTACGAACTGTTTTTCCTGCCTGTGTTGGAAGTAGGCGGCTTGCTCGGTGGCCATGACCAGCACTGTGCCGTGAGTTGGCTTTTTAGGGGCTGCTACATTTATGAGCAGGTTGTCCTGGTGTAAGTCCCGCTTAAAAATATCAAATCCGGCTAAATCGTTAACAGTGAGTTCTTTGGTAATTAAGAGGTCTAAACTGATCTCGAACTGCCGGGCAATCTGAATAAGCGTGTCAATTTTGGGTTCAGACCTGCCTTCTTCATACGCGCCCACGCTAGGTCGCGCTAAATCAAACAGTTGCGCAAAGGCTGCTTGGCTCAAATTTTTGACCGTCCTAATCTTCTTGATGTTCTTCCCGATGCACGACATAAAAATTTATTTAAAAATAAACCTGCTACAATTTTGAGCGTATCTATTTTTTGTAGTATAATTGCTCTCGAAATCAGCACAAGATAAGGAGTAAAATTGAATGTTGCTACAAGTGTGAGCAAAAAGGAACGTTTTAAGGTAGTTTTTCTGTAAACGGGCAAAAAGGAAAAACAAGCTTGCTACGTCAGGATTATGAGCAGGATAGCAGCCTAGAGGTGAATGAGTGTTTAGTAGGGGTAGCGTTTAGAAACCAGAAATGTAAAATCAGATGAAAAAGAGAAATCAGTTCGCGTCTTGGCTTCCCATTTTGATCACCTATGTGCTTGTGAAGGTGGCGCAGAACCTGGCCGGGTTTGAATATGACATTTTCACAGAAGGGGTGTTCACCCTCAGGTTTGTGCTTGATGTTGCTTCTTGGGTTGTAGTGTATGTACTGGTCTTTTTCCTGTTGCGAAAGGTATTTTCAGCGAGGGAAGCCGAGGTTTAATGAATGAACGGGCGTAGCTTAGAAACAGAAATATTGAGAAAAAGATGAAACACAACTACTTTCTGCAAGTGAAAAACTATCTGGTGGAACTGGACTACCAGATTACCCATGAAAACGCGCACGACTGCGTGTTTGTGGTGGAGAAGGAAAGCCTGGGCATCAAGAACTTGGTCATAGGCTGCACAGACCCGCTTTTGATCATGGAACAGTACATTCTGGAACTGCCCCAGGTAACGGTGGAAATCTGCCAGAGCCTGCTCCAGAAAAACCGCGACATCATTCACGGAGCGTTTGTGCTGGACGAATCGGGCCGAAGGCTCATCTTCCGTGATACCCTGCAAATGAGCAAACTGGACTTACACGAATTGGAGGCTTCCATGAATTCGCTGGCCCTTTTACTGAGCGAATACGCCGATCAACTTCATCAATTTTCTAAAAGCTAACCCTTGCCTGTCATGAATATTCTGCAACGCATTCTAAAATCAAACCAGAAAAAAGCGCACCCCAGCGTAGAGGAACTGAAAACTGCCATTCAGCAGATGGAAGAAGATCTCCGGCAACTGCTGGCCCAGCTGGAGAAGAACAAGGAAGACCTGGCGGTGTCTGGGCAGGAGGGGCAACCCGCCCCAGATGGCAGAGAGCGGGTTGCGCAGACCCTGAAAGATACCATTAGTGAGTTGGAAGTCCAGTTACGGGTGCTTCGGTCACGGGTAATGGTCAGTTCTGCCACTAACACCATCAACCATCAGATGGCGCAGCTCAGCACGTTGGGCTCTGTGACCTTGCTCCAAAACCAGAACGAACACGCCGCCGAAGGGCACGCAACCCCACCGGCCGGTGACAAGGCCAACACCTCCCCAGAGGCAAACCAAGCTCCCGGGCAGCCCTAGAAAGAAAAGCCTTTTCGGCTCCTTTTTCTCAAAACAGGCCAAAAAATGAATTCCAGCCTTGCCGCTGGCAAGCGAAAAGAGCCCCGCCGTTTTCTGCCCCTTTTCTCTACACAAGGCTGAAAATGAAACGAAACAGGATTCATAACGCAAGACTCAGCACTCAGCACTCTTTTTACAATGGGACAAGTAGGATTTATCTTTTTCGCGGCGGTGGGCTTCTGGTTAGGGAAAGAGGCGCAGGACGTTAATCAAGTGGCCGAGGCGCTGGTGCCCGTTCTGGCCGAGGTGGGCCCGCAACTGCTGGAGATGCGGGTGCAGCTCTGGCAAGCCGTCTGCCTGGAGGTGCTGTCGCCGGGTTTGTTCTCCTGAGTATTGGAAAACTCCTAAAGGAAAATAATCTGCTCGCCAGATAGAATTATTTAGGGAGATTGCGCCAGATTTTGTACTTTTAGAGAACCCCAGCTTCGCCTATGCCAGAACTTTTACACGCCTCCTTCTCCATTGCCAACGTTTTTGCCAGCGGCCTGCTCGTTTTTGTACTGCTCTACTGGCTCACCGTTATTGTAGGTATTCTGGATATTAGCTCGTTAGACGTTGATTTTGAATTGGATACAGATGTGGACGCTGACGGACTTTCTTCATTGGAAGGAGTTGACGCGGTATTGGCGTTCTTTAACCTGGGCCGGGTGCCGCTCATGATTTTCTTGTCTTTTTTCGCGCTGCCGTATTGGGCGGTGTCGGTGGGCGTCAATCACGTACTGGGCACGCAGTCCAATTGGGTGGGGCTTCTGCTCATGGTGCCGCTTCTGGTTTTCTGTCTGTTCGTGGCCAAGTTCCTGACGCTGCCTTTTGTGAAGCTGTTTGCCGCCATGCAGAAAGAAGAAGCGCCTAACACCGCGTTCATTGGGCAGATGTGTACCGTTTTGCTTCCGGCTAATAACGCCCAGATTGGGCAGGCGGCCGTGAAAACCAGCGGCTCGCCGGTGCTTTTGAACGTGAAAACGGCTCAGAATAACCTCGTCCAGAAAGGCCAGACGGCCGTGGTCATTGAGTATCTGCCTGAAAAAAATCTTTATTTAATAGAACCTTATTCCTCTCTTTAACCCTTTGTCAAAATTCTATGTTTCAAACCCTTACTCTCACATCTGTCCTTCTGATGGCGGTCATTGTCTTCGGGGTGTTTGTGGTCATTATCAAGATGTACCGCAAAGCCATTCAGGGCGAAGCCATGGTGCGTACCGGCATGGGCGACACCAAAGTCTCTTTCTCCGGCATCTTCGTGGTGCCCATCATCCACAAACTGGAAGTGATGGACATCACCCTTAAAACCATCGTGATTTCCCGCACCGGGGCCGAAGGTTTGATTTGTAAAGACAACCTGCGCGCCGATATCAAGGTGAACTTCTTTCTGCGCGTAAACAAAACCCAGGAAGACGTGGTGCAGGTGGCGCAGTCCATCGGCTGTAAAAGAGCCTCAGACCCGGGCGCACTGGAAAGCCTGTTTGATGCTAAATTCTCCGAGGCATTGAAAACCGTGGGCAAGCACTTCGACTTTGTGGAGCTCTACCAAAGCCGCGAAGACTTCAAACGCCAGATTCTGCAAACCATTGGTACAGATTTGAACGGCTACGTGCTGGACGACTGCGCCATTGACTACCTGGAGCAAACGCCACTATCAAGCCTGAACGAGAACAATATTCTGGATGCCGAAGGTATCAAAAAAATCATTGACCTAACCGCCCGCCAGAAAGTACAGGCCAACCTGATTGAGCGCGAGCGCGAGAAAACCATCAAAAAGCAGAACGTAGAGGCGCAGGAGACCATTCTTGAGTTGGAGAAGCAATTGGCAGAGAACCAGGAAAAACAACGCCGCGAGATTGCCAGCATCAAAGCCAGAGAATCGGCGGAGATTGAGAAAGTAACCCAGGAACAACGCATGATTTCCGAACGGGCCCGCATTGCCACCGATGAGGAAGTCATGATTGCCGAGCAGAACCGTGAGCGCCAGGTTTTGGTGGCCGAACGCAGCAAACAGCGCACAGATGCCGTGGAAACCGTGCGCGTGGAGCAGGCCCGCCTGTTAGAAAACAACGAGAAAGAACGCATTGTGGCGCTGGCCCAAATTGAAAAAGAGAAAGCCGTGGAAGAAGAGCGCAAAAACATTCAGGGCATCATCCGCGAGCGGATTACGGTGGAGAAAGCGGTGGTAGAAGAAGAAGAGAAAATCAAAGACACCAAAGCCTTCGCCGAAGCAGAGCGTCTGAAATCTGTCGCCATCACTACCGCCACCATGGTCGCCGAAGAAGCGTTGGTGAAGGAAATCAAAGGCGCCGAAGCCGCCCGCCAAGCCGCTGAATTTAGAGCGCAGCAGCTCTTGATTGACGCCGAGGCCGAGAAAACCTCGTCGGTGAACCGCGCCCAGGCCATGAAAGTAATGGCCGAAGCCGAAGCCACCCAGGCCGCCGCCGTGGGATTATCAGAAGCGCAAGTGATGGAAGCCAAAGCCGCCGCCCGTCAGAAAGAAGGCGAAGCCGAAGCCAATGTGACCGAACGTCAGGCCGTAGCCACCGCCAAAGCCACCCGTGTACAAGCCGAGGCCCAGGCCGAAGCCGAAGAGAAACTGGGATTGGTAGCCGCCAAAGTGACCCAGGAGAAAGGAATCGCAGATGCTTCTATCATCGCCAACCTGGCTGCCGCCGAAGAGAAACGCGGCTTAGCCGAAGCCCGTGTGAGCGGCGAGAAGTTCACCGTGGAAGCCAAAGGCATAGAAGAGAAAGCCGGGGCCATGAAGAAACTGGACGGTGTAGGCAAAGAGCACGAAGAATTCAAACTGCGTCTGGAGAAAGACAAAGCCATTGAACTGGCCCAAATCACTATCCAGAAAGACATTGCCGCCTCCCAAGCCACTGTGCTCTCTGAAGCCCTCAAAGCCGCCAAGATTGACATTGTAGGCGGTGAAACCATGTTCTTCGACCAGATTGTAGGCTCCATCACCAAAGGCAAACAGGTAGACCGCCTGGTGACCAACAGCGAAGTGTTGGGCACCGTGAAAGACGCTTTCTTCCAAAAAGACAGCAACGGCCACATCGACTTTAAAGCCAACCTGCAACGCTTCATCACCCAGTTCGGCATGAACTCAGACGACGTGCGCAACCTCAGCGTTTCGGCCTTGCTTCTGAAAATGATGCAGCAAAAGACCCTGGACGAAGCCACTACCAACACCTTGAAAGAGCTGACTTCTACGGCTTCTGCTTTGGGACTTGGTGACAGACCGGTCTACACGTTGAATTAAGATACTTCTCAATCCCCGCTCTTCTCAAGCAGGAGAGCGGGGATTAAGAGTGCTGAACCTGAGCGAAAAGCGTTTCAGGCCGGTTTTGTAGAAAGTAGGTTGAAAGCGTTGATGGCGCAGACACTCGCAGGACCTTCGGACACTGCGAGGTCTTTTGAGCAAAGGCTCATGCGATTTGGGAAAATTTCTTTTAAAACTTTATGGCTCTTACATTATGGTTCAAGTTTTCAACTTGGACCTAAAATGACCTGAAGTTTGAAACTTCAGTGAGCGTAAGCCTCAAACTGGCATTTGCAGACAGCAGGCTCATGAAGGTAAGTATCTACACTTTGAACGAAGGAATTGGCTCGTTCTCACCTTTTAATATAGGTATTCCCAATCACAAATGTCTTTTTCAGGCCATTTTTAGAGAAGTGGGTAGAAGACGGAATAGGAAGAAGTTAGAATGGGATTGTGGGTAAAAACTGTCATTCTGTGGGAAAACTTAATGGTCAATGTTTTTCTAGCTTGGTTTTAAATCAGTAATTTTAGTTTTAGCCTTAGAATTATTGACGCAAAGTATCCCTTTATGAAAGCTATTTCTTTTTCTCTTCTCCTGAGTGTTTTAGTAATGACCGCGGGCCAGGCCCAAACACCTGCTCCGGCTAAAAGTGGGGGCAACTACAGCCTGCAACAGCAGTTCACTGCGTTAAAGTACCGTTCCTCCACTGAGATAAAATACAACCAACCGCATAAGGTGGTCAATCAAGCCAGGTTGGATGCCTTCTTTGCAAGCGTACAAGACACACTGCGGGCCCGGCAGCAAAGCATTAAGAACGCCGGAAAAGAAACTGCCGTCAAACTAGCCCAGACCCAGAAAGAACTAGCCGACCAAAAAGCGCAGGTACAGGCGCTGCAAGAGGTAAACGCCCAGAAAGAGAGACAAATCCAGCAAGGGGCCCATGATGTCGCCAGCCTGTCGGTGTTGGGTATTGACATGGACAAGCAGGTGTACGTGATTCTGAGCTTAGTCATTATTCTGGCGTTAGGAGCAGTGGCCGCCGTCTTTGCCTTCATGTACAAAAACAGCAACCGCGTGACCCAGGAGAAAATCAACGCCTACGACGAACTCACCGAAGAATTCAAAGCCCACAAGCAACTGGCCCGCGAAAAAGAAGTGAAATTGAAACGTGAGCAGCAATCTGAAGCCAACAAAGTAGAAGAATTAAAGCAGCAATTAGCCCAGTTGCGGAATTAACGGAGGAGTACAAACAGTAAAAACAATTTACTCTTGCTACTTTATCTGATACTCCCCCTTTGAAGGGGGTAGGGGGATGTTGACACAGGAGGTCACGCATTGTTAAATAGGGAAAGTATGATGCAGGAGAGACTTAGAATCCTTGTCAGCTATGGAGCAATAGGCTTCATAGTTACGGTGCTGCTGCTCTTTGTCGCGCCTTTGTGCATGGTCTTCCTACCTACTGTTTTCAATCTGCTGCTTTGGGAAAAGTTGAAAACAGTAAGAAATAGATATCAATATTTAGCACTTGGATTAGTAATCAGCTTTTTTACTACCCTCATGTTTTTTCTTCAGGTATTGTATGTAGAAGCGGATTGGTGGAGTTGCACTGAACGTATCTCTGACCGACAGGCTGCTATTGGGTATGCCTCTACCATGATTCTGTTCTCACTGTTGTGCTGGGGCTATGGAACTGCTTTTCTTGACAAAAGAAACGTAATAAAAATGCCGTAATCTGCAGGTGTAAACATCCCCCTACCCCCTTCAAAGGGGGAGTATCAGATAAAATGGCAAACAAGATTGAATTGTAATAATTAGGTGCCTGACCTCGCAGCGTCTTCAGACCTGCGAGTGTCTCTACCAACTACGCTTCCCCGCCCTTTCTCCAAAACTGCCAAAACGCAAATTATACCACACCATCACTTCGCCCCACAAAAACGAAAACCCTTCTTCATAGGAGCGGGATTGAAGGTGAGCAGCAATTAAAACCATGAACCCAACAACCCCAACCTCTACCGCTTCGGATTCTCTTAACACCGTTCAACTGGAAGGCGGTACCTATGAAATCCTGCGAAACCGCCTGAGTAAAAGCGGAGGCGAGTTGCGGGCGCTTTCGGACCAACTGAACCAGGAGCGGAAAGAAGTCTTCGGGGCGATTGAGACAAAGCTGCTGACTACGGAGCGGGTCACTACAGAGCACAACTGCGTGCCTTGGGATATGGTACCGGTGGGGGAGTTGATGCTTTTTGGCTACAATGTGCATCTGGGATTGAAGACGGAGGTGGAGTTGAGCGATGTGTTCAGCGTTTATGCCTACCAAAACCACTCTTTTCAACAGCAGGGGTTGGAGTCAATCAACCATGGGGAGTTTCAGGACGAGTTCCAGAAGCTGTACAAATACTACAAGAATACGCAGTTTGTGAAGTTCGCCGTACAGGGCGTGCACCTGTTTATGGTGTTCCGCATCGGGAAGGGCGTGAATGACATCAAGACGTTCAAGTGGGCTATTCAAGGCGGGAAACTGACGTACCTGGACAACCGCTCTGACCACGAATATACCTTCCCCAACCAGCATGATTTCGCCTGGAAACGGGTAACCCGTGAGGCGCACCGCAAAGGCAAGCACCCGCACATCTCCATTGAAGACAAGGTGTTTGTGGAGACCATCGGCGGGGATTTGACCATCAAAGTAGAAGACAACACCGAAACGGGTCAGGGTATCTACTCCGAGCCGGTAGAAGACAAAGACCAGACGCTGGATGATTCTGAGGTGTACTATGCCCTCATCGGGAACCTGATTCTGATTAAGGTTAGGCCATACCGCGAAAACAACTACCGCTATATCGTCTACAATGCCAAACTGAAGGAGGCGCGCCGCATTGACGCCATTCAGGATTGCTGCGTATTCCTGCCCGAAGACCAAGGCATCATCTACGCGTACGGCTACTACCTGCAGACCGGCGAGTTTAAGTCTTTTGACAA
Organism: Rufibacter sp. JT3400010; assembly: GCF_054956755.1. NCBI lineage: Bacteria > Pseudomonadati > Bacteroidota > Cytophagia > Cytophagales > Hymenobacteraceae > Rufibacter > Rufibacter sp. JT3400010. Next base: position 14,125 of record NZ_JBUDXA010000019.1, read on the forward strand.
TGGCCTGCAGGACATGCTGTTTGAGAAGCGCATCGCCTCGCCCAACGGCGAAGATTTCCTGTACGTCTTCTACAACAAGCAGAGCGGCGTGTACCTGCTCTTGAGCTACAACCTCATTACCCAGAAAATTGAGAGCCCCATCATCTGCCACGGCTACGCCATCTACGAGAACGGTGAGCTGTGCTATTTTAGAGCGGATGAGGAACCCAAAAAACACCATGCCCTCCAGATTTGGCAAACCCCGTATATCGGCAGCAACTTCACCATTCCGGTCACCAAAGAAAGTTACCTGTACAAGATTGGCAACAAAGAGATAGTGCAGGCCATGGCCGAGTGTACCGAGATTCTGACTTTACTAAACAAGGAAGACTCCTACGACAACCTGTACCTCGACCTCATCAAGCTCACCACCGATTTACTGGACTCGTACCACTGGCTCTCCAATAAAGAGACCTATGAACTGGCGGCTCCCGTCACGGCCATCCGGCAGACGGCCACCGCAGCGGTGGAGGAGTACGAGAAGGTCATCAGCATCAGAAAGAGTACCCAGGCGCAGGTAGACCAGGTGCTGGGCACCGCCGATGCTTTGCTTTCCAAGCTCAAGATGCAGAGCAACGGCCACATCAACGACTTCGTGAAGGCGCTGGCCGATTTGCGCTCCGTGCGTGGCGAGGTGATTTCCTTAAAAGAATTGCGTTACGCGGATATTACTAAGATTGAAACGTACGAGGCGCAACTGCAGAGCTTCAGCCAGGACATAGCCAGCCAAACTGTAGAATTCCTGTTAAAGCCTGATGCGTTGGTGCCGTATGAAAAGCGGGTAACGGAGATAACGACGGGCATTGACAAGATTGTCAAAGTGGTGGAGGCTGATGCTACCGAGAAAGAAATCTCGGGCGTGAGCACGGAGTTGGAGATGCTGATTGAGATTGTGAGCAACCTCAAGATTGAAGACGCCACCCAAACCACCCGCATCGTAGATGCCATTTCCACCATTTACGCCTCTTTCAACAAAACCAAAGCCACTCTCAAACGCAAGCGTCAGGAGCTTTTAAGCTCCGAAGGTCAAGCTGAGTTCAACGCCCAAATCAAACTCATCAGCCAGAGTGTTATCAACTTTCTGGACGTGTGCGACACGCCCCAGAAGTGCGAGGAATACCTCACCAAGCTCATGGTGCAGTTGGAGGAACTGGAAGGCCGCTTCTCTGAGTTTGATGCCTTTTTAGAAATCATAGCCGATAAACGCGAGGAGATTTACTCTGCCTTTGAGAGCAAGAAAGTAGCCCTGCAGGAAGCGCGCAACAAACGCGCCACCACCCTGCATCAGGCCGCCGACCGCATCTTGAAAGCCGTGCAAAGCCGCATCAGCAAGCTGGACACCGTGGCCGACATCAACGGCTACTTCGCTTCTGATTTGATGCTGGAAAAGGTGCGCACCACGGTTGACGAACTCCTGGCCATGGGCGACACCGTGAAAGCCGATGCCATCCAGAGTCGCCTCAAAACGCTGCGCGAAGATGCCGTGCGCCAGCTCAAAGACAAAAGCGAGCTGTTCGTGGACGGGCAAAACGTGCTCAAGTTCGGCACGCACCACTTTACTGTGAACACTCAGCCATTGGAACTGAGTATTGTGCACCGCGACGATGCTATGTATTACCATCTCACCGGCACCAGCTTCTTCGAGAAAATTACCGATGAACGTTTTCTGAGCTTCAGGCCCATTTGGGAACAGTCGCTTATCTCAGAGAACAATCAAGTGTACCGTGCGGAATACCTGGCTTTTCAAATCCTGCAGGCCGCTCAAAGCGCCAAGAACCATCACGCCCCGGCTGATGGGCAGGAGGGAAGTTGGCGGCCTTTAACGCTAGATGAGTTGCACAAACTTAGCCAAGAGGAACTGCTGGAGTATGTGCAGAAATTCATGGCTTCCCGCTTCAACGAAGGTTACCTCAAAGGAGTGCACGACCATGATGCCGCTGTGATAGTAAATGCTTTGGTGCGCCTGTTCAAGACCGCTGATTTACTCCGCTACACTGCCGTAGACCGCGCCGCTGCCCGTTGTTTCTGGGCCGTTTTCGCGAAAGAAGGCCAAAAGCAGCTGTTCCATTATCAACTGAAAGGCGTGAGTGCCATCCTGCAAGTCTTCCCCGAAACCCACCAATTCGACAACATCAAAGCTGATTTACAACGCGAGCTGCAGTTGTTTCAGCAAGAAACAGGTTTGTTGCCAGAAGCAAATGCAGTTGCCGCTGGTGAATATCTCTTCTTTGAATTGACCCGTGGTGACCAGTTCATTTCCAGTTCCCAGGCAGCCGCGCTGGTGCAGAGCTTCCATACGTACCTCACAGAGAAGAAAGCGTGGGAAATGTTTGAGGCCTCGGCCAAAGCGTTGGAGGAAAACAAAGTAGAGCAGTTTGAATTGATGCAGCACTGGCTCAAGGCATATCTGTCACAAGCTAATCTGGTGGAGGAAACGGAGTACGTGCCAGAGGCGGCAGTGCTGTTATTCTTACAAGAATTGAAGCCGAAGCAGATAGTACAAGCCAACTTGCGGGAAACTTTGGTAGGAATGCAAGGCAGTCACCCGCTGTTGAAAGAGCAGCAGTATCCGTTGCATTTCCATCAATTCCAGCAGAAACTGCAGAGTTACGAAACACAGGTGGTGCAGCAGTTCAGGCAATTCCACGAGTTGAAGCACCAAATGACGCAGTCCTTTGAAGAGGAATTGCGCTTGCAGGAATTCAAACCGAAGGTGATGGCCTCGTTCGTGCGGAACAAGTTGATTGATCAGGTGTACCTACCGCTTATCGGGGCGAACTTGGCCAAGCAGATGGGCACGGCGGGCGAGACCAAGCGAACTGATTTAATGGGCATGTTGCTGCTGCTGTCTCCACCTGGTTACGGTAAAACCACGCTTATGGAGTACATCGCCAACCGCTTGGGCATCATCTTCATGAAAATCAACGGTCCCGCCATTGGGCACCAGGTCACGGCGCTGGACCCCACCGAGGCTCCTAACGCCGCCGCCCGCGAGGAACTGGAGAAGTTGAACCTGTCCTTCGAGATGGGCGACAATGTGATGATTTACCTGGACGATATCCAACATTGCAACCCTGAGTTCCTGCAGAAGTTTATCTCGCTTTGCGATGCTCAGCGCAAGATTGAGGGCGTGTACAAGGGCCGCAGCCGCACCTATGATTTCAGAGGCAAGAAAGTATGCGTGGTCATGGCCGGAAACCCCTACACCGAGACCGGTGAGAAATTCCGCATACCCGACATGCTGGCCAACCGCGCTGACATCTACAACCTGGGTGACATCATTGGTGACACCGAAGACGTGTTCAAGCTGAGTTACCTGGAGAACTCCCTTACCTCCAACGCCGTGCTGGCGAAGCTGGCGGCTAAAAGCCAGAAAGATGTGTACGCGCTGGTGAAGCTAGCCGAGACCGGCAGCAACGAAGGATTGGAACTTGAAGCCAACCACACCGCCGCCGAAATAAGCGAGAACGTGGCGGTGCTCAAAAAGCTCCTGCACGTGCGCGACGTCATCCTGAAGGTGAACCTGGAGTACATCCGCTCCGCCGCCCAAGCCGACGAATTCCGTACCGAACCGCCGTTCAAAATGCAGGGCTCGTACCGCAACATGAACAAGCTGGCCGAAAAGGTGATGCCGATTATGAATGACCAGGAACTGCACACGCTCATCCTGTCGCACTACCAGTCAGAGTCCCAAACCCTGACCACGGGTGCCGAGGCCAACATGCTCAAGTTCAAACAGCTCATCGGCATAGCCACTCCAGAGGAAATGCAGCGTTGGGAAAACATCAAAACAGCCTTTGTGCGCAACAATAAACTCAAAGGTTTTGGAGACGGCAACCAAGTAGGGCAGGTGCTGGCGCAGATGGAGAACATTGCTGAGGGTTTGGTGGGAATTAAGAAGGTATTGGGGGAAATGAAGCCTGAGACAAAGTTGATAATAGGGGAGAATTAATTCTCATCCGGAGCCTATGCGATTAAACATCTTCCAGGAAGATCAGAATTACTGTTTCTATAAGAATGATGAGGAGGAACCCTATCTAAATGCGAGAGTTGGTTGGGTACCCTCCAATAAGGCAATAGCCAGTATTTATAAAATTTGGGACAGACCTATAGCAATCATAAAGCAGGGGAAGGGGCAAAAGCTGTGGGAAAAGGGAAAGGTAACCTATTTGCTTCAACTAATGGAAGGAACGGTTGAGGTAATTATAGAAAGCGCCTGGAAAGGCCATTGGTCTTTTGAGTATAAGGGCTTTCAATACGACTTCTACATGCACAATGGCTACAAGAAATCCTTATTTAAGGATGGGGAACAAGTCGCGAAGTTTGATGCGCGAGAACATTATCCATTGCCTCCTAAAAAGGCCTTCATAGTAGCCAACAATGATGAAGATGATATTTTGCTGCTTTGTTTATTCCTACTCTATGACAAAGAATCAGCTTTAGACTCTGAGCTGCCAAGGAACAGCGCATTTTTAGGAAGAGGTGTGCGAGAAAGTGATCAATACTGGTTTCCTAAAAGATAGAATATACAATTGAACCAAGTGTTATTTTGTTGTGCGTTGAGTTAGCGCCAATCTCTATGCACAACAACAGAGTTAATTTGGTCCACTACACACAACCGCAAAAAGATTCATGAGAGTTACGTATATCTTATTTGCCACTGTTGCTTTCCTGGCCGCCTGTACCACAAAGCAGGAGCCCCAAGCTGAAAACAGCAATGTCTCGCCAGTAGAAGATAGCGCAACCGTTGCTTCGGTTGTTACTCCTGATAGTACCAAACAACAGGTATTACAAGGAGATACAGATAAAGCCCAAGCCTTTCTTGCTTTGTTCAAGCCCATCAACCCGCGAGAGTTCCATGCCTATTCACCGGAGTTTAGTGGTGATTTGAAAGTGTTGAATAAGCAGTTTGAGGGAGTACCTATTGATGCGAAGAAATACCAAAGCCTGCTTAAAGGAGATGCTGTTCCTTATTTAAAGAGCATTGTAGAAGGCTATGGCGGAATCTTCGCCATTGGCAAGTTTGATATCACTTCTCAGTATACCGGGCTGGTAGTTCGGCAGCGAAGTCAATATAGTGATACTCAGCTTGCTTTAATGCTGTGGGATAGGCAGAAGAAGGAGGTGGTAAATGGGCTGGAACTGGCAGATATGTTTGGAGACGAAGGCTGGTTTTTCGATACCGAGAGCTGGATGACAGAATTTGTGCCGAACCAAAAGCTGGTAATTGTTTCCAGAACAAAGAACTTTGAACCCAATGAGGACTTTACTTCTGGTACGGTCACAGATTCTATGAAGATAAGCCAATTTAGCAAAGGAAAATTTAGCACAAAAGTGACCACTTCCCTTGATACGGCTAACTTCAAACTAAAGCGTTGGTAGCAATAAACGTAGACCGGGTGTTCTTGAATCAGCAGAGAGTTAACTAGTGTACGATGCGTTTTAGGGCTGTTTTCAGAAAATCAGTACTGAAACAGAATTTGCTGGTTGTCCTTTGTTGTGCGTAGAGTTAACGCAGCGCTCTACGCACAACAAAGGACAACCAATCTCCCGATTGGCATTAGTTAGCAATCCACAACTATTCAATCAGTACTACCGGTACCAGCTCCTGCGTGCCTGCATAATCCCGGGCACTACTGTAAAGGTAGGATTCAGGTTCTTCCACCCAACCGTCTTTCACCGGATTCTAAGGTATGTACTGAAACTTCTGGTCCATAAAGGTATTGCTGGCCAATTCCTCGGCATGATTGCTTTGCTGCCAGAACTGGTAGCTGGTGTTCCGGCTGTTGCTTTTGGTGGCAATGGCGAACTTATCATGAAGCCATTCTCTCCGGCTTTCCGCTTTATCTTCTATTTCCCTAAAGATTTGCTGCGCAGTATATTTCTTTAGGTCTCTGATGATATCTGATAACTGTGTTTTTTCCGGTTCTTTGGCAGAAATGATAAGGTGCGCGTGGCTCGTCATGAGGCACCAGGCATGTATTTGTAATCCTTTGTTAGTGATGCAAAACCTTAAGCTTTCCACGAAAATTTCTTTGTACTTGGCTCTGATGAACACGTATATCCAAAATACCACAGAGAAAGTTACGAAGTACATACCTTCCGGATTTTGCATGTGGTAGGGGCGGGGAGATAGGATCCTGGTGACCGGATTTTAGGTAGAGTTGTTTACGTGTAACGCCAATCGGGAGATTGGCTGTGCCATGGTGCCTAAAGCGCTGGCGCTAACTCTACGCACAACAACAACAACAACAACAACAACAACAACAACAACAACAACAACAACAAGCGTTTCTCCAAAGACCTCGTAGCGTCCAGAGGACCTGCGAGCGTATGTGCCAAAATCGTTTCAAGCCCTTTTACTCAAAATCAGACCTAAGACAGAAATATCCGGCGCTACTCCAAATCCCACCACAAACTAGTAACTTGTGAGGTCAATAACTGAAACTGTTTTCCGTTTATCACCTGATATGGATTTAACTGAACCACGAATCCCGGAGGCACCTGCTTCAACGGGGCATCCTAAGCAGCTCTACATGCTCTTCTTCACCGAGATGTGGGAGCGCTTTTCCTTTTATGGCATGAAGGCCCTTTTGCTGGCCTACATGATCTCTGAGCTCAAGTTTGATGAACCGAAAGGCTACGCCATCCTGGGCTCGTACGCGGCGTTGGTGTATACCATGCCTATGTTTGGCGGCATGATGTCTGACCGGTTTCTGGGCGGGCGCAGAGCCGTGATGTACGGCGGTGTGCTCATGGCTATCGGGCATTTGGTGTTGGCGTTGCCGCAGGACTGGAGTTTCTTCTATGGCATGGCATTCATCATCTGCGGGAACGGGTTCTTCAAACCCAACATCTCCAGCCTGGTAGGTACGCTCTATTCAGACAACGATCCGCGCAAAGACAGTGCTTTCTCCATCTTCTACATGGGCATCAACATTGGGGCGGCGCTGGGCGGATTGTTGTGCGGGTACGTGGGGCAGCAAATCAACTGGCACTACGGCTTCGGGTTGGCAGGCTTGTTCATGGTGCTGGGACTGGTGGTGTTCGCTATCGGGAAGAAATCGTTGGGTGATCGCGGGCTGCCGCCGAATCCCACCTTCCTGAAAGCTGGGGTGTTCGCGGGCATCAGCCGGGAGGTGATCATTTACGTGGGAACCTTGCTGGTGATTCCCTTGATTGTGGCGCTCTTCCACAATTACGAGGTCATGGATTACATCATGTTTGGGCTGGGAGGGTTATCAGTGGTGTACATCCTGACCTTCGCCTTGAGAATGGAGGCCGAGGTCCGCAACAAGTTGTTTGCCGCGTTGATCATGACGGTTTCTTCCGCTTTGTTCTGGGCCTTCTATGAACAGAATGCGGGTTCGCTCAACTTATTTGCCATGCGGAACGTGGACATGAACGTGGCCGGAGTGTCGTTGCCGGCGCTGGCGGTGAACAATTTCCTGCCTCCGGCCTGGGTCATTGCCCTGAGCTTCCTGTTTTCAAGATTATGGCCGTTCCTGAACCGCAAAGGCATTGAGCCAAACACGCCCAGCAAGTTCGGGTTTGCCTTTGTGTTGATGGGCATTGGGTTCTACGTTTTCTATCTGAGCTGCGCCGCCAATACAGATACCGGGTACATTCCCTTGCTGGCCTTCATGGCCGGGTACTTCTTTATCATCTGTGGCGAGCTTTGCCTGTCGCCCATTGGTTTGTCCATGATCACCAAGCTTTCCCCTGCCAAAATCGTGGCTCTCATGATGGGGATCTGGTTTTTCGCCAGTGCGGTGGGTGAGTTTTTGGCCGGGAAAATAGGGGCCTTGATGAGTGTGCCTACGGATGTGGTAGATAATCCGGTTCTTTCCCTGCCTTACTATGCCACCATCTTGAACCAAATTGGGCTATGGTCTTTGGGCATAGGAGTGGCGTTGCTGTGCCTTGGTTTCTTTATTAGGAGGCTGATGGGCGATGTGCGCTAATATTCTCAACAGGACCTGAAAACGGGAGCTGGAATTTTTTTCGGCTCCCGTTCTTTTTTCTAACTTACCAATTCCAACCACACCAAAACCCGAACGAACGATGGAGTTAAACCAAAAGCTACTACGGCAGTTTGAACAGGAAGCCGCCAACACCAGAAAAATGCTGAAACAGGTACCCGAAGAACATTTCGACTGGAAACCGCATGCCAAAAGTATGTCCCTGAAAGCCTTGGCTGGTCACATAGCCGAATTGCCGGGTTTGTTCATTGCCAATGTGTTGCAGTCAGAGGGTTTTGATTTCAGTTCCCAAAAGTACACTCCCTTTGCTGGCACCACCCACCAAGAGTTGATGACATTTTTTGAGGAAAACTACCAAAAAGCCGTAAAAGCACTGGATAATACCAACGTAGTGGAGATTGCGAAACCCTGGACACTGCGCAGCGGTGAACACGTCATTTTTACCCTGCCCCGGCAAGCCGTCATCAGGACAGTGGCTATGAACCATTTCATCCACCACCGCGGGCAGTTGAGTGTGTACTTGCGCCTGTTAGATGTACCAGTGCCGGGCATGTACGGCCCATCCGCTGACGAAGGCTTCGGCGGTTAATCGTTACTTTTTACCAGACATTTTTTCACAGAAATAATAGAAGCTGTTTTGGGGCTGTTTTACCGAAAGTTGGCCTCAAACAGCTTCTTCCTTCTTTGTATTGCCCATGAAAAAGCCCATTCTCTTACTGCTGTCGCTGGTTTGCGTGGCAATCACTGGTTTTAGTCAAAACAAGCCCATGGAATTGCCGCTGTATGAGGGTAAAATCCCGAACGAGGTGCCCGGGGCCAACCTGGAAAATATAGAGGTGCGGCCAAACAAATCCCTCAGCATTACCAAGGTGCGGAAACCCACGCTAACGGTGTTTCTGCCCGCCAAAGAAAAAGCCAACGGAACGGCCGTGATCATTTGCCCGGGCGGTGGGTATGCCAAACTAGCCTTCAGCCATGAAGGAACAGACGTGGCGCAGAAACTAGCCGAACAGGGCGTGGCCGCGTTCGTGGTGAAGTACCGGTTGCCAGATGCCGCGGTTACGTCTAATCCAGAAATCACGCCGCTGCAAGATGCCCAGCAGGCGCTGTATCTGGTGCGCAAACGCGCGAAGGAATACAACGTCAATCCCCAGCGGGTGGGCATCATGGGCTTTTCGGCGGGCGGACACCTGGCTTCCACCGCGGGCACGCACTTCACCCAAACCCACATCCAGAATCCTGAGAACCTTTCCATTCGGCCTGATTTCATGTTGTTGATCTACCCGGTCATCAGCAGTGACCCGGCGGTGTGGCACAGAGGTTCTTTTGACTTGTTGCTGGGCAAAGAGGCCTCTGCTGACAAACGCCAGGCTTATTCCAATGACAAGCAAGTGACGCCCCAAACGCCACCTACCTTTTTAGTGCATGCCTCTGATGATAAAACGGTTCCGGCCCAAAACAGCATTCTGTTTTACCAGGCCCTGCTCCAGCATAAAATTCCGGCGGAGCTGCACATCTATCAGCGGGGAGGCCACGGTTTCGGGCTGAACAATAACACTACCAAAGATCTGTGGTTTGAGCGGTGCCTGAATTGGTTGAATAGCAACGGATTACTAACTTCTTTAAAACAATAAGAAGCCTCACGGGTTATACATTGGAAAGGGGTTTTACTTTCCTGGCAAGTGACTCATCTGTCATGGGGTAAGTGATATTCCTAACATTTGTTAGTTTATTTTAGGGGTAATGGCATTAATACGTACGTAGAAAGCGTTACCTTTCCAAGATGTTATGGATTTGATTGACGATTTACGTTGAGATAGCTCTATAGCCTTTTTCAACTTAAATCGTCTGTATGGCCACACCCAAATTCATAGCACCCTCTACTTCCTTTTACTTTGAGCTGAAGAAGCGCACCAACGCCTATTTTGAAGAGAAAGGAAGCCACCCCTCGGGAAATTACAAACTCTACATCAAAGCTGTGGTACTGGTCTCCAGTCTGGTACTTTTATACACGCATCTGGTTTTTTTCACCCCACCTGTTTGGCTCGCCCTTATTGAGTGTATTGTGATGGGCGGCGTTACGGCGGCCATCGGGTTCAATGTGATGCATGACGGCGGGCACGGCAGTTTCAGTAAAAAGAAATGGCTGAATGAACTGGCCGGCTTGTCTTTGAACATGTTGGGCGCCAACATCCACATGTGGACCACCAAGCACAACGTCATTCACCATACCTACACCAACATTGACGGCGTAGACGATGACCTGGACGCCAAACCGTTCCTGCGCCTCTGCGAAAACCAGGAGCACCTGAAAATTCACCGTTACCAGCATTTCTATTTCTGGGGCGCGTATGCCATGCTGTACCTGTACTGGGTTTTCTTCACCGACTACCTGAAGTACTTCACCCAGAAAGTGGGCGATATTCCTATCAAGAAAATGACCCGCAAAGACCATCTCTCTTTCTGGATGTTCAAAGGGATGCACTTCATTTTGTTTGTGTTGGTGCCTATTTACACCGTGGGCTTTTTGCCTTGGTTGGTAGGCTTTCTGGTGTACTGCATGTTCACTGGTTTGGTCATGAGCATTGTGTTTCAATTGGCCCATACCGTAGAGCACGCGCATTTCCCAATTCCTACCCAAACCACCAACCGCATTGAAGACGAGTGGGCGCTGCACCAACTGAAAACCACGGCCAATTTTGCCACCAACAACAAGGTAGTGTCCTGGTTAACCGGCGGCCTGAATTTCCAGATAGAGCACCACCTGTTCCCCAAAATATCGCACGTGCATTACCCGGCCATCAGCAAAATCATCAAAGAAGCCTGCGACGAGTTCGGGGTCACCTACCATGAGTTCCCGAAGACCAGAAACGCCATCATGTCGCACATTTCGCATCTGCGGCAATTAGCCCTTCAGCCCGCCTTGGTGCAACAGTAGAGAAGTTGCCCTAATGAAACAAGAACCCTGCATTTGTTAAAAGTGCAGGGTTTTTATTTTAAGGCTGTTTTCTGGAAAGAGGAGCTAAAACGATGATGTTCCTCGGCATGCGTCAGAGACCGGTGCTTGGTCTCAACGTAATGTGTGGCTGTTGCTGCTGTTCGGGATTTGTAATCCGGAAGTGTGAATGGCTATTAGGTATAAATCTGATATAGCTGCTACTATGGCGCGGAAGTTACTTCCGTGACTTGAGATTATCCTAAGAGCAAGTCACGGAAGTAACTTCCGCGCCATAGTTAATATCTTCAGCAAAAAAGACCTCCATAGTTTTGCCGCTCAACTTTCTGTTTTACCTTTCCTTTTTCCAAAACAGCTATGAATTCAAACCTCCGTCGTCTACTGAAAATTGCCGAAAAAGAAAGAAGAACCATCATTGGGCTTATGTCAGGTACTTCGTTAGATGGGTTGGATGTAGCGCTTTGCGAGTTTACCGGGCACGGCACCCAGACGCAACTGGTGCTTCGGGAGTTTGAGACCATGCCGTATGATGCGGAGTTCAAGCAGCAGGTGAAGGCCATCTTTTCCAAGCGCGAAGTGGACTTGGAGCGGGTTTGTCTTCTAAATGCCCACATCGGGAGTTTTCATGCCGAGTTGATTAATGCCTGTTTGCAGAAATGGGGCTTGAAACCGGAGGAGGTAGACGTAATTGCCAGCCACGGCCAGACCATTTACCATGCTCCCGCGGCACAGCACCAGATAGATGGTATGCCCAATGCCACCTTACAGATTGGAGACGGCGACCACATTGCGGTGAAAACCGGCATCATCACGCTCAGCGACTTCCGGCAGAAGCACATTGCGGCTGGGGGCGAAGGTGCCCCGCTGGCGGTGTACGGCGATTACCTGCTGTTTTCCCAAAAAGGGCAAAATAGGATCATGCTCAACATTGGCGGCATTGCCAACTTCACCTTCCTGCCCGGCGACCTGGACACTACCCGCATCTTCTCTACTGATGTGGGACCCGGCAATACCCTCATGGATGCCTATGTGCAACAGACGTTCCCGGGCAAATTTTATGACGCTGATTCAGAAATTGCTCTGCAAGGAAAGTATGATCCCGCTTTGCTGGCGGCCTTGCTGGACCACCCGTTCTTTGCGTTAGGTTTCCCGAAAACCACCGGGCCAGAGCTGTTCAATCTTGCTTATCTGGAACAAGCCCAGAAAACATCTAACACCACCCACCTGTCTGCGCAGGATGTATTGGCTACGCTCAACCGGTTTTCGGCTACGGCCATTTGCGAGGCTATTACCCGTTCCACGCAGGAAGAGAACTTTGAGATTTTTCTGAGCGGTGGCGGCATGCACAATCCTTTGCTGCTCCAGAACATCACAGAACTGCTCTCGGGCGCCGTCATCAGAAATACCGCTGAATTGGGCGTGTCGCCAGACGCGAAGGAAGCGGTCTTGTTTGCCACGCTGGCCAATGAGTGCCTGGTGGGGGAGAAGATTGATTTCGGGACGGGGAAGCAGAGTATTCCCTCGGTGCAGATGGGGAAAATCAGCCTGCCTTAATCCTTTAAATATTGCTAGTATATAGAAGGAATAGTATATGATGCTGTTCCCTAATTTAGTACCTTGGGTAAGCCCTCGTTCTGGTTGGTCTTCTTACCCGCAGGCATGCACATGCCTTTCTTTTACCGGGGTAAAAAGCGCGCAACTTGCTTCTCTGCTGTGAATGAAGCTGGTGTTCTAGCCAGGCTTCTCCTCTTCTTGTGTTCTTTTTAGTTCTTCCTAACTCCTTTCTTATGAGAAAAATGTACTCCATGAAACGGGCTAAGATGAAGGCTGCTTTCTGGTGTGTGCTCCTGCTGAGCATGCTCCGTCAAGTGCCCGCATTTGCCCAAACCAATTACACCGTCACGGGAGTGGTAACCGATGCCCGAACCAGAACGCCTTTACCCGGCGTGGTAGTGAAGTTCCAGAACGGCAATAACGCCAATGCGACCGCTACAGATGGCAGTGGTCGGTACAGTTTGGCAGCCACCCTTCCGGCCGGTTCTCATCCGCTAACGTTTACGTACATCGGCTATTCTCCCTTAACCAGATCAGTGACGTTAGGGGCTGCGTCTGCCGTTTCTCTGGATGTACAGCTGAGCGAAGATATTGTGGGTTTGGATGAGGTAGTGGTAACGGGTACTTCGGTGGCTACTAGTAAAAAACAGCTCGGAAACGCTATTTCCACGGTTTCGGCCGCGGCGCTGGAGAACAGCGTAGCTACCTCAGTAGACCAGGCCTTGGCCGGAAAAGTAGCGGGGGCACAGATTACCCAGAACTCCGGGAACCCCGCCGGGGGCATTAGTGTGCGCCTGCGCGGTACCAGTACGGTGGTGGGGTCCAGCGACCCGCTGTACATAGTGGACGGCGTGATCATCAACAACAGTTCCCCTGAACTGCTTGACCTGGGCGGCTATGCTCAGAACCGTCTGGTGGACATTAACCCTGCTGACATTGAGCGCATGGAGATCATTAAAGGCGCGGCGGCGGCGGCCATTTACGGTTCACGGGCCAGCAACGGGGTGGTGCAGATCTTTACCAAACGCGGAAAAGAAGGAAAACCGAAAGTGGCGGCTTCTACGCAGTTCAGGGTAAACGAGGTCCGGAAGAAACTGGAATACAACGACTACCCGTACCGGTTTGTGAACACCACCGCCACTGACTTAACCCAGGAACCCGTGCAGCGCTATGACCTGCAAGACCTGATTTTCCGGACGGCGTATGGCACGGAGAACAACGTGTCAGTGTCTGGGGGAACTGCCAACACACAATATTTCCTGAGCGGCAATTACCTCAAAAACCAAGGCATTGTAGACAATTCTGAGTTTAACCGCGGCGGTGGTCGCTTGCGGATTGATCAGACGTTGAATGATTGGTTGTCGGTTTCCTTGGGTGCCAATTACGTGATCAGTACCAGTCAGGAAATCCCGAACGGGGGTTTGTTGGAGACCTATGGTGCATTAACCGGCTTTATTTTCAGTAACAACTACATCAACCCAGATCCGGTAAACGGGGTGTATCCGTCTACCGCCCCAACTTCTATCTTAAGAAGAACCAATCCGCTGGAAGCCATTAACCGCTTTGATTTCCGGCAGAGAACCAACCGCTTTATTGGGGACTTCCAGGTAATGATGACGCCTATTACCGGCCTGAATATCAACTACACGCTGGGCTACGATAACTCCACCCAAATTGCGACCGGGTTCATTCCGGTGGGGAATACCACGCCTTCTTACAACACCGGGTTTTCGCGCCGGGCAGACAGAACCTCGTACCTGGTGAACAATGACCTGAACGTTTCCTACAGAACCAGACTGGCAGATTGGTTGGAGTCTACCACGGGTGCCGGGGCTACGGCACAGGTGGAGAAGAATTACTCAACCGGCATTACAGCTACCCAGTTAGGGCCCATTGCACAGACCATCAACAACGGGGCTACCATTGTTTCCAGCGAGTTAAGAAGCGACATCAACATCTTGGGTTTCTTTGCGCAGCAAACCTTCGGGATTGGTGACCGCCTGTTCCTGACCGGGGCCGGACGCTATGACGTTTCCTCCATCTTCGGGAGCGAGAACCGGTGGCAGTTTTACCCCAAAGTGAGCGGTAGTTACCTCATCTCCAATGAAAAGTTCTGGCAACCCATCAGCAAGTACATCCCTACCTTGAAACTGAGAGCCTCTTACGGACAGGCGGGTAACTTAACGGCCATTGGTGCCTATGACCGCTATACCAACTACACGCCGGTTTCCTTGCCCGGTCTGCCCGGCGTCATTTCTTCCACCCAACTCGGCAACGCCGACATTAAACCCGAAAGACAAACCGAAACCGAATACGGTGTAGATATGAGTTTGCTGAACGGGCGCTTGGGGTTTGAGTTCTCTTATTACCAAAAGGATGTAAAAGACCTCTTGCTGTTTGTGGGCTTGGCCCCTTCCTCGGGGTTTGTGAACCAGTACGCCAACATCGGCACGTTGAGCAACAAGGGCTTTGAATTGCTGGTAACGGGGGCTCCCATTCAGAACGAGAACTTCAAATGGACTTCCACCATCACATACTCCAGAAACAAGAATGAACTGAACAACATCCCCGGTGGTCTGCTCACGTTTGCGGGTGGTTTCGGGCAGGTGGCGGCGGTGAACGGTTCACCCATTGGGTCGTTTTACAGCACCTATTTTGCTAGAAACGAAGATGGTTCTTTGCTCTTAACTCCGGCCGGGTTGCCACAACCGGAAAGGGTGGGGCGTACCGCGGCAGGACAGCCTACCGGTGCTACCAGAAGCAAAGTGATTGGTGATCCTAACCCAGACTGGACCGGTTCTTTCATCAATGAACTGAATGTGGGCAAAGGCCTTTCGTTTAGGGCGCAGCTAGATGCTTCGTATGGCTTTGATGTGTTCAACTTCACCCGACGGGTAGGCGAGCGCGATCTGTACGGCGGCCTGGCCGGATATGAGCCCGAACTGAGAGGCGAAGTGCCCAAAGGAACCTCGGCGGCTTTGTTCGGGATTTTCGAAAACTACATTGAAGACGGCTCTTTCATTAAGCTGAGAGAACTTTCCATGTCCTATGACTTTGCGCCCGCGTTCCTGGGCAACCGGAACGTGCGCCTGACTCTGGCTGGTCGCAACCTGTTTTCTATTGATGACTACAGCGGCTATGATCCAGAGATCAATGCCGCCGGACAAACCACTGCGGTACGCGGCTTTGACTTTGTGGAAGTGCCCATCCCCAGAACCTATGCGCTGAGTATCAATGTGTCGTTTTAGTCTTCCTCATCTCCAAAATGAATTCACATGAAAAATAGAACATCATATTTTAAGATAGGGATACTGGCGGTCGGTCTGCTGTTTACCAGCAGTTGTGAGCTGGATATTCCCAACCCCAATGCCGCCAGTGACCTGGAGGTGCTCTCTTCCCGTGACGGCATTATTGCTTACAGCGTGGGTTTGCGGCAGTTCTATTCCACCTCGGGCGTAGAAGCTGCTTACCTGTACCCGGGCGTGACCGGCCGGGAGCTGAAAGGCGTAGCCACTTTTACCAACATTCTGGAGTTGGAAGCCGGAGGCTCGGCGCTGCCCACGTTTAACGGCAATATTCTGGGAATCTGGTCCAGAATGCAGCGCACCATGAGCATGAGTGAGCAGATTCTGGAGAACGCCCCCAACATTCCGGACCTGACCGGCGGAACCTTAAGCGGTATTCTGGCCCAGGCGCATTTGTTCAAAGCCATGGCCTTGGGTACGCTCTACATTGCCTTTGAACAAGCCAACACCGAGACCAGCCGAACAGGTGCTGTCACGTTCAGACCCCGCACCGAAGTATTGGCTGCCGCCATTTCACACCTGGACCAGGGAATCGCCTTGCTGAACGCCACGCCGGTTTCGCAGGAATTTACCACCCTGGTAACCGGAACCGCCTTTGACCTGAAGAACACGCTTTACGCCTACAATGCCCGATTCAATTTGTTTGCCGGTAATTATGCGGCGGCACTCACCAACGCCAACCTGGTAGACCTAACCAAGCGATCTGAGTACGTGTACAGCACGTTAAGCCCGAATCCCATTTACAACAACCTTTTCATTCTGAATTACTTCCGGCCCCGGGATAGATTTGGGTTGCCGGCCGGGTTGTTTGAAGCCGGAGATGCTCGCTATAACTTCTATCTGACCACCCCAGATGCCGTGGTGAACGGCGACCCGGTGAAAACCTTGCGGGGCTTTTTTGCCACTCAAACTTCCAGCATTCCGGTGTACCTCACAGATGAAATCAAGCTGATCAAGGCCGAGGCAATTCTCAGAAGCAACGGCAACCTTAATGAAGCACTTGCTTTGATCAACGAAGTAAGAACCCAAACATCAGGAGATCCTTTCGGGGTGAATGCTGCTCTGCCCGCCTACAGCGGAGCGATTACAAGAGAAGCCTTGTTGCTGGAAGTGTACAAACAGCGCTCCGCGGAGTTATACCTCACAGGCTTGAAATGGGAAGACAGCCGCCGGTTCAACCGTCCTGCCCCACCTACCACCACCGAAGAGCGCAACCGCAATTTCTACCCGTACCCAGATCAGGAACGGTTAAACAATCCTAACACACCACCTGACCCAGCTATCTAAAAAATAAAAGAGCGGCCCACCGGCCGCTCTTTTATTTTGGGTATGTTTTGGCGGAAACTGCCTTGATACTGGTATAGCGTATGAGGTACCAACTGCGCTTATTCAAAGGTGATTCTCCCCTTGAGGGGAGATAAAGAGGAGAGGGTACACCTTGCTAAGTGTTGTGAGTGGAGAGTTACCCCAAAAACATGATTCTAAAATGTGTGATCGGCCGATGTAAACACCCCTCTTCGCTCCCCTCAAGGGGAGAATCCTCTCCTTGTTCTATCCCCTGACAGACCAAGGAGGAGAAATTTATGGGATTTAATGAATGGGAGGAATAACGGCTCAATGGAAAAGCTTTTGGCATTGGTGTAGAAGGCATGACCGCATTTTATACCTAATTATAAATTAAGTACTTGTGAATGAAGATATTACTTAAGAATGGGTATTGATTTAAACTTCTCCCCAAAGTAATATTACCTAGTGCTCGCTGGCGCTCCCTAATGCCTCCCTAAGAGAAAGTAGTATTGAAATAGCTCCCCATTGCCGAGAAAGCCTACCAGAAAGTAAAACGGAGGTCCAGCATTGTAGCGGTCACAAACTGAGGCAAAACAGATCGCGACCAGTTTAGAAAGGTAGTCCGGCAAATCATGTTTGAGAACGGAAGGGATTTTGTTCAGAAATGGATAGAAGGCACCTTCCAGGTATGAGCGATTTTTTCTAAAATACCCTTAAAACATACGTTCATGTTTGAGTTTAGAGAAGAGCATCTGATACAGCTCTTTGAGCAGAACAGTTTTGAAGTGCCCGTAAAAGGAATGGTATTCTTTGGCTTGCGGGGCTGCCTTCCCATTGATTTGGATGATTATACCTTTAGTCACAAACACTTGTTGCAGGTGGCTAACATCAACTACCTGAATCCCAGGTGTACCCTGGGCCAGTGGGTGCCTGGTAAAGGAATAGCGGTTTTTCCGGGAAGTACCGTGCCTGCCCAATCGCTGGTCTCCAAGGCTAAAGTACGGAACGGGGTAGGGGCCAACCAACTGCTGACCGGCTTTTACCATGATTACCGCAAAGGCGTGCATCACGCAGGAAGCAAGTCGGGGCACGAGGCGTTCCGGCAGGTGAACAAACTCCCCATCCGCCGTACCACCGATGATCTGGATTTTGACGTCCATGACCGGGTGGAGTATATGTCTCCCTTTGATAATCTGCATAGCGCCTGGAGTATGGGCGTGAGCGACAGCTATTCCAGTGCCGGTTGCCAGGTAGTAGTAGGTTATCCCAAATGCAAGAGCCGGAAAAACCTGCCTAACACAGGTGCCTGGAAGGTTTTCCATGCCAATGCCTATGCCCTAGCCCAGGACAGCTTTTCTTATATGTTGCTGGATGGCCGCGATGCCCAGAAAGTAGCTCTTAACGAAGCCAAAACGTTAACCAGGCGTCTCCGCTATGGGTCACAGGGAGAATTGGTGCGCAAACTTCAAGAGAAACTGCGCGAGAAGAAATTTTATGAAGGTAAACTAGACACGGATTTCGGGCCGAGGACCCTCATGGCGGTGCTAAATTTCCAAGCGGCACATTTTGGCCTTGAAGGCAGCGATGGCGTGGTTGGCCCCAACACCGCAGATGCCCTCAACTTTACCCTTCCTCCCCTTCATCTCCTTAAACCTGATTTGGAGCTGATCAGTGAACCCAGCAGCAACATCTTTTCTGAATTGCATAATCCAGTGCAGTAGGAGGTGGAACGAACAGCCTGTTTTTATAGCGATTTACCAAAAACGCATCATAATAGATGTGTAATCCGCCGCGGCTTGAAGTGAGAATTTTACTACTAAGTCATGTAGATAAGCTCTCATTCAGTTAGCATCCTAAACCACCGCCTCCTTTGTCTGTCCCCTGACAAACCAACTTATAAAGAATCGCACACATAGGCAACGTTGTACATTTTGTCTGTCAGGGGACAGACAAAGAAGAAAGTGGTGCGTAGTTAAAGCGATTTGGTAGAAGATAATTCGCATAGCAGCGTAGTCTGTGTCTTGCCATAAAACCAGAACCCCCACGCTGATTTCAGTGTGGGGGTTCTGGTCTTTGCCTGTTTCCTTGAAAAAAGGCCTGAAATGACCGGATTACAATTGCTTCTGCTGCAGGTAGCGCTCAAAGAACTCGTAGGTGCGCAGCATCTGGTCTATGCGTTGGCGGTTGTTGCCGGCGCGGGTGATTTCGTGGGTGGCACCAGGGTGGCGCACGTATTCTACGGGGCGGTTCAGGACTTTGAGGCTTTTGTAGAGCATTTCGCTTTGGATCACGCCGGTGCGCAGGTCATTCTCGCCGTGGAAGATGATGAGCGGGGTAGTGATGTTCTGCACGTAGGTCAGGGGTGATTCGCTCTGGATGATGGCTTTGTGGGCTTCTTCCCACGGGTAGCCGCCAAAGTAATTGGGCACCAAACGCCAGGCGTTTCCTTCCCCGAAGAACGTGCTCAGGTCATAGACGCCGCGCTGCGAACAAGCCGCTTTGAACCGTTTGTCATGGCCCAGAATCCAGGACACCAGATAGCCGCCGTAAGAACCGCCCGTAATAGCCAGACGAGACGTATCGGCCCAACCTTCAGCTACGGTTTTATCCAGGGCGGTGAGCACGTCGCTGGCCGGACCCGCGCCCCAGTCTTTGATGTTGGCGCGCATGAACTCCTCGCCGTAGCCGCCCGAACCGCGCGGGTTGGCATAGACCACACCGTAGCCTCTGCTGGTGAAGTACTGGTATTCATGCCACATGCTGTTTTCGCCGGGACCCCACATGGCCGTAGGTCCGCCGTGAATCTCTAGCAGGAGCGGGTATTTCTGGCCTTCCACAAAGTTAGTGGGTTTCATGACCCAGTACTCAATGGTCTGGCCTTTGGCGTTGGTGAAGGTGTGTTTTTCGGGTTGGCTCAGTTTCTTTTGGCTTACCCATTCCTGGTTGAAAGAGGTGAGCCGACGGACCTTTTTACCATCGGCGGAAGCCGCGTACAACTCATTGGGGTTCGCGATTTCGGTAATCACGTAGGCCAACTGATCTTTCCGGAGGTCAAAGGCCCCTACACCTTTGGTGAAATCGGTGAGGCGCTCCACGTTTTTCTTCTTGACATCGGCGCGGTTCAGAAGTACGCCGCCGTTGGAAGGTGAGGTGAAATACACGTATTTTTCGTTTTCGCTCCAGACCAGGTTGCTCTTGTTGCGGTCGTAGGGGATGGTGATCAGGTCTGTGGGGTTGCCGTTTACGGGCAGTACACCCAGTTTAGGAATGTTGACCTCGTTAGCCGTGCTGTACTGGAACGCCAGCCACTTGCCCGAGGGCGAAACGGTGCTGCCGGAGTACGACATGCCCTTTTTGCCGAGGAGTTGTCTCAGGCCGCTGCCGTCTGTATTGACCAGGTAAATGGCGGTTTCCTGCGAGCGAGTAGGGTTTTCGGTTTCATCTGAAGCAGCGTCAAAAATGATTTGTTTACCGTTGGGCAGAAAATCGGCGTTGGAACCAGAGACAAAACCAGCCGTCAGGGCTTTGGGCGTAGCGCCGGGCTTGGCGTCAATGATGAAAATATGCGAGAGGTTGAGGGCCGATGACGTGGTAGACTCTTCCTGGAACCGCAGTTGGTTAATGACTTTGGCTTTCTGGTCTTTCTCGTTCTGGTCCAGGTAGCCTCTGATCTCAGCCAGAGTACCATCTGGGTTAGGTTTAGCAGTGTTGGTGCGCAGGTTCTCGTTCTGGAAAAATCCCGGCTTCTCGTAGGACCATTTCGGCACGTCGCGGGTGGGGTTCAAGGTAGAATCTGTCAGTAACTCGTTCAACGCAATGCCCGAGGTGAAGAGCAACTGTTGTCCGTTGGGGCTCCAGCGCGGCTGACTGGCGCCGTACTTGTACTTGGTGAGTTGCACCGGTTCGCCCCCGGCGAAGGAAAGCAGGAAAATCTGGGGCTTGCCTTCCGTCACGCGCACAAAGGCCAGTTGTTTGCCATCGGGGCTCCAGGTGGGCTGGGTGGCGTTGCTGTTGCCGTAGGTGAGCTGACGCGGGGTCTGGCTTCCGTTGGAGGGCTGCAGGTGCAGTTGCGTGTTGTAGCGGAAATCGTTTTTCTTGTCGGGGTCTGGTTCAATGGTGGTCACGGTGAAAGCCACCTGTTTGCCATCTGGCGAGAGCGCCACCGCGCCTACCTGTTTGATCTTGAGCAGATCAGTGACCTGCACCAGGTTGTTGGTTTGCTGGGCCTGCACCCAGGAAAGACTGGCCCACCACAAAAGCAGAAAAGCCGCGAGTTGTTTTTTCATAGAGGAAGTAAAATTGGTCTTAGCATGGCCTTGGTCTGGAGCAGCCATTGCAGATTAAAGCTAAGAATTTAAGGTTAATTCTATGCAACTGCTGTGAAAATGGAAGAAGTAACTTACTGCCTATACCACAGCGCAGGAGCGACGTGCCGGTGGTTTTGGCCTTGTTTCTGGAAAATAGCTCTCAAACGGGGCAGCAATACTTTTAGAAGTAGAGGTTTAACCCTTCAAAAAGTTTTGACGCTACTAGAATTTAGTTTTACTTTGTAACGCAAAGTTCTTTATGAGGGTATAACCATCATTTGAGGAGAGAAGCCACCGGTTTCTCTTTCATTTTGCTTCGTGACTTTGTAATTCAAAGTACTATGAAATAGTAATAATAAACTTCATCTCTATCCTTCAACAGCACACCTATGAAAAAAAATGATTGGCTTCTCCTACTGGCTACTCTCGCTTTCAGTTTTCTATTCTATAATCAATCGGCAGGTATCAACTACTTTCTATTTACGGTGCTGCTGCTGGTACTTTTGGTCCTGCAAACGAGCAAAGAAGTATTTAAGCAAACAAGCTGGCGGCTGGTGGCCGGGGCGAGTATCCTGACGGCCCTGAACGTGGTGCTGGTAAATACCGGCCTGGCGGTGCTGCTGAATTGGTTTTCTTTGATACTGTTGGCGGGGTTCAGCCGGGTGCCGCAGGGCTCTATTTTCATAGTGGCGCTGCATTCAATGTATTCTTTGGCGGCTGGCTTCATAAAAACCTTGGTAGACAAGGTGGCGCCAGATGGGGAAGAGCAAGGCACGCATGCCTACTCTTTCTCCGTGTTGGGCAGGCAGCACGTGTACATGGTGGGGCTGCCCCTCTTGGTGTTCTTTGTTTTCCTGATGATGTACCGTAACGCTAGCGCGGGCTTTGAACAAGTGCTCAGCTACCTCAACGTTGACTTTATTTCGTGGGGCTGGGTGGGGTTTACCTGGCTGGGCGGAATGCTGCTGGTAGGATTTTTCAGGCCGCTGGTACTGCAGAACCTGGCGAGGTTAGATGAGGCCGCACCCAACCAGTTACGGCGGGTAAGGCAAACCGGCAGAAAACTGCAACAACTGCTAGGACTTAAATATGAGTACAAGACGGCTTTTCTGCTGCTGGTGCTGCTCAACGGATTGTTGTTGGTGTTTATCTTGTCAGATGCGTATTATGTGTTCATTGGAGAGTTACCCAGCGGGCAACGCTATTCCGATTTCCTGCACCAGGGAGTGTACACGCTTATCTTTACCATTCTAATGGCTATTGGCATATTGCTGTACCTGTTCCGGGGAAATCTCAATTTCTACAGCAAAAGCAAACACATCAAGTACTTGGCGTATGTCTGGCTGGGGCTCAACCTGCTGCTGGTTTGCCTTACCCTTACCAAGAACAGTATCTACATCACCGGCACAGGCCTTACCTACAAAAGAATAGGCGTGTATACTTATCTGCTGCTGACCGGCATTGGACTGGTGATCAGCTATATCAAGATAAGCCAGGTTAAAACCAACTGGTATTTGTTCCGGGTGAACGGATGGGCGGTGTACCTGGTGCTGGTGCTTCTGTCTACCCCGAATTGGGATCGCCTGATTACCCGCTACAACCTTATGTACGCCCAATCGCCGGACCTGGAATATCTGTTCACGTTATCCAACGCCAATCTGCCGTTGCTGTACGCCCAAACCAAGGCGACCACCCGCCCCTTCCACCCCGACCAACTGGACCGGATTGTCTCTTGGCGGGAGACCTACCTCAAGGAGCGCCAACAGGTAGAATGGCAGTCCTGGAACTACAATGATTGGCGGGTCACCAAAGAACTGCAGGAACCTGAAAACCTGTAATGTTGAGTAAAGCAACAAAAAAGGGGGAGATAAGGGGAGTTGCGCCCTTATCTCCCCCTTTTGCAAAATTTATTTTTAACAGACAGAGTCGTTCTCTAGTATGTGCCTGTTAACGTGCCTGGCTTATCTGTTGCAACAACTCTTCATCTGAGGTTTCTTCCAACCAGTTGCTGGGTAGTTCTAGACGTACGGTCTGAGCCTGACCGCTGGGCGTGCAGACCACGGTAACGGTGCCCTCTTCGGTTTCAGAGAGTTCGGCGGCTTTCTCTCCGGCTTTGCCCTGCAGACCCGCATACGCCTGTACGCAGGTCCAGGTGAGGTTCTCTTGGTCAGTTACTTCCCGTTGGGTCATGTTTTATGGAGTGATTGAGTGAATGAGAGATTGAATGAATTGGTGTAACGGAATTATGGAGGAAAAGATGAAGGCGGTGAAGAAAGAAGTCCCGTTTAGGAACTGATTTCTGAAAACCGGCTCCTAAACGGGACTTAGGTATTTTGCGCGGGAACCTTGGTCTTACGGGTGGGCCACGCGGTAGATAACGCCGTTGGTGTCATCAGAGACCAGCAGGGAACCGTCGCGGTTCACGGCCAGGCCTACCAGGCGGGCGAAGTGCGAATTATTGCTGTTGATGAGGAAACCAGTCAGGAAGTCTTCATAGCGGGTGGGTTGCCCATTCTCAAACCTAACCCGCACCACATTGTACCCTACAGGTTTGCTTCGGTTCCAGGAGCCGCGCATGGCTACGAAGGCATCGTTCTGGTACTCGGCGGGAAACTGGGTGCCGGTGTAGAAAAGCATCGCCATGGGCGCGGCGTGGGCCTGGTAGGTGAGCGTGGGCAGGGTGGTTTTTTGCAGGTACTCGGCGTAGGTGGTATCGCCCTCGGGGCGGTCTGCGGGGTTGTACTTGCCTTCGCCGTAAATGTAGGGCCAGCCGTAGTGTTTGCCTTGTTCCAGCTTGTTCAGTTCCTCTTTCTGCTCGTCATCGCCTAGCCAGTCTATGCCGTGGTCCATGCCCCACATCACGCCGGTCTGGGGGTGCCAGCCAAACCCGATGGTGTTGCGCAGGCCTTTGGCGTACACTTGCCGTGACAGGTTGTTGAGGTTCACTTTGAGCATGGTGGCGTTCTCTGGGTTGGGTTCCGGACAGGCGTTGCAGGTACTGCCCACCGAGAGGTACAGCATGCCGTCTGGCCCGAAGGCGATGGTGCGGTTGGGGTGCTGCCCGCCGTCTGGCAGGTCACTGAGGAGCATCTGCGGCGAGCCCAGCGTGCCGTCGGCCATGTTAATGTCGGCTACGTACAGCTCGTTCACGGCCGCAATGTAGAGTTTACCGCCCCTGATAGCCAGCCCGTGCGCCTGCCGTATGTTGGCCACGGTTTGCTTACGGTCAGATTTGCCGTCATTGTTGGTGTCTTGCAGCAGCGTAACGGTGCCCGCCTGCCGGTCTGAGTAATACACGTACCCTTCGGGGCTCACGGCCAGAATACGGGGCATGCCCAGGTTTTCGGCGAATTTGGCCACCGTAAACCCGGCGGGTACTTTAAGCTGACTCACGTTCTGGTCGGTGGCGGGGGCCAGGCCGGGGCGGTACACGTAGCCTACAATCTTGGTAGTGGTAGGGTCTTTGCCGGTTTCCGGAATGCTGGTTTCAAAGTCATCGTCGTCGCTACAGCCAGCCAGCAGACTTGAACATACGGTAAGCGCTAGGGTAAATTTTATCCATGCGTTCATAAAAATGGGGGTTAGTGAAGGGGGGCGTAGAACGCCTTAATCCCTTTTTCTAAACGAGTTATGTGGGTATTGGTTGATCTTTTGCTTTCGCTGTTGTTGATGCGGTGTCCTTTTGCTTTGTTGTACGCCGTTGTTGGTGTTATCACCAACAACCTGAAGGACGGCCCTTTTAGAAGGAAGCTCTGGTGCATGCCTTTTGCTTGTTGCTGGCGCGGCGGCTGGTGGATGCGGTGCCCTTATGCTTTATTGTTTCATGGCTGCTCTCCGTGCGCTCACGGCCGCGAGGCCCCGTCTTCCCCTCACGCACTGCCCTTTCGGCCTGCACAGCCTTTTGCGCTTAGTTCTGCCAATCCAGGGCCAAAAGCGAGGCGCGCTCGGGAAAGACTGGAAAAGGGGAAAGTAGCAGAAAACATTATCAGGTATCGTAGAAACCAGGCACTGCCTGATCTCTACGATACCTGAAGATAAAGTAGGGGCAATCTCTGGTGGTTGCCCTTTTCTATTCCCCAGAGAAGGTACGGACAGGTCGCGACCTGTCCTACGATAGCAGAAAACGTTATCAGCTAACGCAAAGGGCAACCACCAGGGATTGACCCTACAATTTTCTGGCAAATTCCCCTCTTTGGAGGGGTGAGTTCTGTCTCCAACCGCAATGCCGCCCACTCAAAAGGATACGCAGCGTCCGGAGGACCTGCGAGCGTCTGCTCCAACACCGTCTCCAATCCAGCCAATCCTGCTTTTCACTGCTGGGTCAATTCCAGAATTTCTGTACATTTAAAAACACAATCTTCGCGCCCCGTACTGCATGAACCTGACTGCCCTTTCCATTAAACAAAGCCTGAACAAAGCGTATCGTCTGCTCAAACCCAAACGTGATCATATTGAAGCCTTTAAGCACAACCTCATTACGCTGCTGGGCCAGATAGACGAAAAAGAAACCGAGGAGAACGTGAAAATCCACCTCATGGATTTCCTCAAGAACACCTGGTACAACCCTGAATTTCTGGTAGCCACCAAAGGCAAAACGGACTTTGTCATGCACACGGGCAAAGAAGCCAAAAGCCCCAGCGGGGTGCTGTTTGAGGTAAAACGGCCCACGAACAAGAGTGACATGGTCACGCGGCAGGATCTCAACCGGAAGGCGTTGCATGAACTGGTGCTGTATTACCTGCGCGAGCGCCATGATGAGCATAACACAGATTTGCGGCATCTGGTCATCACCAATATTTACGAGTGGTTTGTGTTTGATGCCGCTGAGTTTGAACGGGTGTTCGGCAAAAGCACTTCGCTCAAGAAAAGCTATGAATCTTGGAAAGCGGGGCAGAAAGTAAGCACCAACACAGACCTGTTCTACAAAGAAATTGCCAGGCCGTTCATAGACCAACTCACAGATACCCTCACGTTCACGTATTTTGACATCAGGGAGTTTGAAAAGCCGCTGCGCAACCAGAACCTGCAGGACGACAACAAACTCATTGGCCTGTTCAAGGTGCTGAGTCCGGTACACATGCTTAAGCTGCCGTTCACCAATGACAGCAACAGCCTGGACCGGGGCTTTTACGCCGAACTGCTGCACCTCATTGGGTTGGAAGAGGTAAAGGAAGGCAACAAGAAATTGATCCGGCGCAAACCGGCGGGCAAGCGGCAGTCGGGGTCATTGCTGGAGAACGCGATTCTGAACATTGAGTCAGAGGACCGGATGCGCAAGTTGCTGAACCCTGGCGCGTACGGGGCCACGGAGGAAGAACGCCTGTACAACGTGGCGCTGGAACTGTGCATTACGTGGGTGAACCGGGTGCTGTTTCTCAAGTTGCTGGAGGCGCAGTTAATTAAATACCACCGGCAGGACCAGCACCTCAAGTTCCTGAATTATGCCACCATTCCGCAGTATGATGAACTGAACAAGCTGTTCTTTCAGGTGCTGGCCAAACGGCCCCAGGACCGTACCGCCGCTGTGCAGCAGAAATACGGCAAAGTACCGTACCTCAACAGCTCCCTGTTTGAACCCACTGAGATGGAAGATGACATCATCCGGATCAACAGCCTGGATGATCTGGAGACGCTGGATTTGTACCCCGGCACGGTTTTGCGCGATGCCAAAAACAAACCGCTCACCGGCCAACTGAATGGACTGGAATATTTGCTTCGGTTTCTGGAAGCGTATGATTTTGCCTCTGAGGGTCGCGAGGAAATACAGGAGGAAAGCAAAACGCTCATCAACGCCGCCGTGCTTGGCCTCATCTTCGAGAAGATAAACGGCTACAAAGACGGCTCCATTTACACGCCCGGCTTTATTACCATGTACATGTGCCGGCAGGCCATCAGGCTGGCGGTGGTGCAGAAGTTCAAGGACGCGTACGGATGGCCTGCAGACAGTTTTGACGACCTCAAGAATTACCTGGCAGACCACAAAGGCACCGCCAAAGTGCTGGAGTTCAACCAACTGCTCAACGGCCTGCACCTCTGCGACCCCGCCGTGGGTTCGGGGCACTTTCTGGTGAGTGCCTTAAATGAGTTTATCTCCTGCAAAGCCGAACTGGGTTTGCTAGCCGATGACAAAGGCGTGCGCCTCAGCGATTACCAGGTGACGGTAGAGAATGATGAACTGCTCATCACCAACCGCGACACCGACGACCTCTTTGAGTACACGGTGCAGCCATCAGCGCACGGCGCGGGCTTCAAGATAGACCCCGAGGTGCAGCGGGTGCAGAAAACGCTCTTCCATGAAAAGCAGACGCTCATTGAGAATTGTTTGTTTGGGGTAGACATTAACCCCAACTCGGTGAAGATTTGCCGGTTGCGGCTCTGGATTGAGTTGCTCAAAAATGCCTATTACGCCCCGGTGGTAGTGGAAGAAAAGACCAACGCCAGCCCGGTGTGTTATGCCCAGGAACCGGGTATGCGCGAAGGATTTTCTTCTTCCTCATCGGCGTACACGCCGGAAATGCACTTGCAGACGCTGCCCAACATTGACATCAACATAAAGCAGGGCAATTCGCTCATCAGTAGGTTTGCGCTGGACGCTGATTTGAGCAAGGCCCTGAAGAGCGTGAAATACAACGTGGAGCAGTATCGCAATTACGTGCAGGCTTACAAAAACACGCACAACAAAGAGCACAAGCGCGAACTGGAGCAGATCATTGGCCGCATTAAAACCGATTTCAGGGTCGAAATCACCAAAACAGACCCAAAACAGCTTAAGCTGAACCGCTTAAACGGCGAACTGGTGAAGCTGACCACGCAGGTAGGCATCTTTGAACCCAGCGCAAAAGAGAAGAAAGCCACCAAGCTGCAGCAGCAGAAACTGGAGCAGGACATTGCCAAACTGAGCCAGGAAATTGAAGACATCAAGAGCAACGCCATCTACCGAAATGCCTTTGAATGGCGCTTCGAGTTTCCGGAAGTGCTGGATAACGAGGGCAACTTTGAAGGCTTCGATGTGGTGATTGGCAACCCGCCGTACATCAGGCAGGAAGAATTCTCTGACCTAAAACCGTACCTGAAACAGCAGTACCAGGTGTTCTCCGGCTCCGCCGATTTGCTGGTGTATTTTATAGAAAGAGGCATTTCTGTGCTCAAACCCAACGGCATCTTCGACTTTATCATCGCCAACAAGTTTATGCGCGCTGGTTTCGGCAAACCACTGAGAACGTGGCTGCAGCAGTACCAATTAAAGCAAGTCATTGACTTCGGAGATTTGCCTGTCTTTGACGAAGCCACCACCTACCCGTGCATTTTATCTGTGCAGAAACAAAAGCCCGAAGTTGAGTTTTTAGCCCTGAACGTTGAAAGTCTTTCCTTTAAAAGCTTAGTAAAGTATGTGCAGGAAAACAGCATGCTTTTAACCCAAAATAGCTTAAGCGATGAAAGTTGGAATCTGGCACAACAACAGGGGCATGATTTGTTGGAAAAACTTAGAAGCTCTAGTACTCTGCTAGGTCAATATGTAGAAGGAAAAATTTATCGAGGAGTATTAACCGGTTATAATGAGGCTTTTGTAATTGATGAGGAAACCAAGAAAAAACTTATTGAAAGAGATTCAAATAGTGCCGAAATCATCAAACCATTTTTAGCAGGTAAAGATGTAAAACGATTTCAAAGTGCATCAAAA
Organism: Rufibacter sp. JT3400010; assembly: GCF_054956755.1. Classification (NCBI taxonomy): domain Bacteria; kingdom Pseudomonadati; phylum Bacteroidota; class Cytophagia; order Cytophagales; family Hymenobacteraceae; genus Rufibacter; species Rufibacter sp. JT3400010. The sequence continues at coordinate 43,236 of NZ_JBUDXA010000019.1, forward strand.
ACTAAATATTTAATTCTTTTCAAAAACGGCTTTACCAAAGGTAGATTCGGGAAATTACCGGAAGCTGATGCATGGAGTGAAATAAATAATTCCTATCCAGCCATAGCTGATTATTTGTCCAATTTCGAAGTCAAAGCAAAGACCAGATTTGATAAAGGGGAATATTGGTGGGAGTTGAGAGCCTGTGCCTATTATGATGAGTTTGATAAACCTAAAATTGTTCTTGCTGAGATAGCAAAGCAAAATCAATTTATAATTGAGGAATCAGGTATTTACTATGATACAACAGCTTATATAATTGTAAATACCGAAGAGTATCTTTTAGGGCTTTTAAACTCAAACTTGTTATTGTTCTTCTTTAAGAAAATCAGCTCTGAAATAAGGGGTGGTTTCTTGAGATGGAAAAGGCAGTATCTGATTCAACTTCCCATTGCCAACGCATCAGAAGAAGAGAAAGAAACCATCACCCTCCTCGTCAACCAAATCCTCACCGCGAAAAAAGAAAACCCACAGGCAGACACCTCGGCGTGGGAGCGGGAGATAGACCAGCGGGTGTACCAACTCTATGACCTCAGCCCCGAGGAAATTGCCCTGGTAGAGCAAGGCTAAGCAACCTCGCCGGGTCCTTTCTTAAGCTAAATAAAAGGAGCCTTCCGCCCGTCTCACCCCAAGACCGGCCGAAGGCTCCTTTGTATTACTCGGCGTACGGTTGGGCCGCGCACGTGCCATCCCCAAAATTGACGGTGCTTTTCTGGCCGGTGGTTCTCTCTATCAGAATTTTGCCCTGCACAGGCTTGATGTTGGCTGGGGCGGCGCAGGTTTTCTTCAGTACTACCGGCGCCACCAGTTCCGCTTCAAACGCGCCGTTCTGCTTCAGGCAACTGTACTCGGCGTCAAAAACTTCCACCACATCATCAGACGTGTCATAGGGGGTGGCGGTGCCCGCCGTCTGGTGCGTAAGCCGGTTCGCCGAGTACCGGAAAGAACCCCCGTTGGCCGGAAGCACTTGCGCGTTGCTGCTCACCAGCCGCATTACCTGCGTTTTGCCCGCTACCTGCTGCATCTGGAACGCAAACGCCCCTTCCAGCGTGGTGCCGTTCACCTGGTAATTGTCCAGGTAAATGACACCTTCCAGGTTCAGCTTATTGCTGGTAAACATGGAAATCTTACCGGTTCGGGTTTTCCCGTCCAGGCACGTCCCGCCGGTGAACGTGAACGTGGTTTCCAGACCGTCGGGGTCCAGGGCATTCTGCACCTGTGAACAGGCCAGGAAATTGCTGCCGTTGGGGTAGGTGCCCCTTACCAGCAGTTCCATCTCGGTGGCAATCTGTTCTATCTGCACCAGAGACTGGTCCCACTCCGTGAGGGTCTTGCTGGGTGGCAGCGTTTGGTCCGCATCATCTTCTGAACAGGCAAACGATAAAAACGCCAGAGCCAAGACATACGCCAGGGATTTCACTAAAGCTTTCATACACGTAAAAGGATATAAGTTGATGTTACAGGTTCAAGACCCGTGCCTTCTGAGCGGCAGTAGTCTGGTTTAATTTCCTCTAACAGACAGCAACTACCTGCGCAGCCCCTATGCCCTTACTCTATTTCGGGTTGTAGCCCTGTTTTTCCAGAACCAACCCGGAAATAGCCTGCCTGAAACCGAAGCGGCATTCGGTAGGGTAGGAGTTGGTTACTGGTTGTTTCTGTTGGTAGTTCCAGGTAAAACTGCAAAAGCCCTCGCTCGCCTCTGGCGAGTGTGAGCTACCTGCGGCCTCTGGCCGCTTTTCTGCATTTTATGGTAGTACATGATGTAGCGGCGGGACGCCGCAGGTAGCTCACACTCGCCAGAGGCGAGCGAGTGAATGATTTTAGATAGTCCACTCATCTGAGTGACGAGCTTCTGAAAAACAAAGTGTAGAAGACTAGCAGCAGTTGTCTTCTACACTTTGTTATTTCAGAAGCTAGGGCTTTCAATAAAAATCCCGTTTAGAGGCTGTTTTCGTAAAAACAACCCCTAAACGGGATGCATGCAACGCCAGCACTGGGTTTATCTTACTTTTTCTGCGAAGTGCGCTAAATCCTGAATGAACTGGTCTACATAGGTTTCGGGCGTAGCCCAGGACGTGATAATCCTGATGGCGGAATAGCCTTCCTGCATTTTTTTCCAGACAAAGAACCCGTACGTGTTAGAGAGTTCCTGAATGAGCGCATCTGGCAGAACAGGGAAAATCTGGTTTGTCTCAGATTGCGTCAAGAACGTGAATCCCAGGGCCTGTACCTGCCGGGCAATGCGTTGCGCCAGTTCGTTGGCGCGGCCGCCTAAGTCAAACATGAGGTTGTCTCGCAGCAGCTCGGCAAACTGAATCCCGAACAGCCTTCCTTTGGCCATGAGCGCGCCCCGTTGCTTGATGTGGTATTTGAAGTCTTTCTGGAGGGTTTCGTTCGTAATGACAATGGCTTCGCCAATTAAACCGCCGCACTTGGTGGCGCCCAAGTAAAAGATATCGGTTAAGGAAGAGATATCTGCCAAGGTAAGGTCGTTGCTTTTGGCAGACAAAGCCATGGCCAGCCGGGCGCCGTCTAGGTAGAGCAGCAGGTTGTGCTGGCGGCAAAACGCCGATAGTTCCTCCAATTCCTGCTTCAGGTAAATGGTGCCAATCTCAGTTGAGTTAGAGATGTAGACAATTCTGGGTTTCACGGTGTGGTACTCGGGAAACTTGTTGATGAGCGGCCTTATGTCGTCGGGACGCAATTTACCATCGGGCGTAGCCACCGTTTCAATCTTGTGCCCCGTGGCTTCAATGGCCCCCGCCTCATGGTTGTTGATGTGCCCCGTCTGGGCGCAAATCACAGATTCATACGATTTCAGGAAAGCACTCAGCACAATCAGGTTCGCCAGTGTGCCCCCGGCCACCAGATGCACCTCCAACTCCGGCTTCCCGCACAACGCCCTGATAGCTGCCACTGCTTCCAGAGAGAATTCATCGTTGCCATAGCCCGGCTGCTGCGTCAGGTTTGAATCGGTTAACCGCTGAAGAATGTTGGGGTGGCAGCCTTCGCTGTAGTCGTTGGTGAAACTGTAAAGCATACGCGTGTTTGTTAAGATACTACTGAACCACGCCAAAGATACACCTGAATTCCAACATGCCGCACTTTCAAGTTTCCCTCGCTCGCGTCCCGCGAGTGTGAGTTACCTGCGGTCTCTGGCCGCTTTATGAACGTTTATCAAAAAGAAGCAGAGAAGCGGCCAGAGGCCGCAGGTAGCTCACACTCGCCAGAGGCGAGCGAGGGATTTTACATCTCCATCATTTTGAGAGGGCTGTCTGGACAGGCGCTGCTGTAGAGATAGCTTTCCGGTTCTGTGACAAGTCCGGCTCTGACTGGGTTCTGGTGAATGTACTCTGTCTTTTGCTGCCAAAGCGCGGGAGAGTTGAGTAAAACAGGATGGTTGGTGTACTGCCAGAACTGATACTTGCTGTATTGCTCCTTGCGCAAAGCATAATGCTGGAACAGGTTGAGCAGCCACTCTTTTCTACTTTCCTGTGGGTTTTCCTCAATAGCCGCTATCAATTTCTTGGCGGTATAGCTCTTGAACCTGCCTAACAATTCTGTCAAATCTTTTTCAGCCCTACGTGCTACCAAATGCAGATGATTGCTCATGACCACATAAGCAAAAAGCTCTAAATGTTCCTTCTGCTGACAATACCGTAAGTTCTCTACCAGAATTTCTTTGTATTCTGCTCTGGTAAATACATCTGCCCAGCCCACTACGGTTAACGTAACAAAATAGGCTTCCTCTGGAGACGTACGGCGGAATTCACTCATAGCATACGGGTTTAAACACCAGTATTTTACGGGAATAAACTCTAATGGTAAATCCCCTCGCTCGCCTCTGGCGAGTGTAAGCTACCTGCGGCCTCTGGCCGAGTGATGATACTTTGCTGCATTTTTTTGAATTGCTTTCTACGCGGCGGGACGCCGCAGGTAGCTCACACTCGCGGGACGCGAGCGAGGGACGATTTTGGGTAAGCCCCAAAAACGAGCTTTCCCATGCGCCAACTGGGGGAAGGCGGCATGGGAAAGACGTGGGGGAAAAGAACGGTTTGTTACGCGACGGCTTTGCCTCCTAACTGGGTAGAAGATTGGCAGAGCCAGTCAAAAGCATCTTTGGGGGAGTAAAAAAACTGGAGGTCATAGCAGACGTCAGACGTCATCAGGCAACATTCCAGGCTGCGGGCGTGATGCGGGTTGCGGGGAACCACAATGGCCAACTGTTGCACATGTTCTTCGCAAAGCACGGGAATTACCTTGTGCGTGAGCCAGAACAAATCCTGGGGTGTGGGATTACCCCGGTTAGTATTGTCTGAGATTATCTTTTTGGCTTGGTGCTGTCGTACCAACTGTAGAGTGGCTTCCGTTCCTTCTTTGTATTCCGCTTGAGAGGGAGGTTTTTTCCAGGTTAATTCTAGGATTTGGTTTTGAGGAAAATAGGAAATAACAAACAGCGGTGTTTGCTGGAGAAGTTCGACCTTGTGTTTCATAATGTCTTTATTAAAATTGCATCATATATAGATAAAGTTTAAATGTATGGTGTTTTTAATGGATGAGAATGACCTAAGTACCCCTTGAATAATATTGTTGATGAGGTAGAAGCGTATTTAAGTACTTATACTTAGTTTCTGGAAAAAAGATAGAGAAATAGCTATAATTAGGTTATTAAATCTAATAATTTGTAAAGAATACCACGAGAATGGAGGGTTATGTTAAATAAAGACTAGGCTGCGTTGCTTTAAAAGACACAAGAAAGTGGAGGATAAGCGGTGCAGATGTGAAATGTAGGATTATTTGAAAAGCATGTATTCTTATGCCCAGAGCTTTAGATTCTTTCTAACCGGCCTTTTACCGCTAAGCTTTGGTTAAAGCAATTAGAGGAGGAACTACGAGTTGGAAATAAAAGGACCTCTTCTTTTATTTGTGTTCACGTTACTTCCGTTTTCTATGCTGACCATTTACCACAACAATCGCTGCAGCAAAAGCCGCCAAACCCTGGAACTGTTGCAGAATGCCGGGCAAGAAATGCAGGTGATTCCCTACCTTACCAGCCCTCCCTCAGCGCAGGAATTGAAAGACGTGCTGGCCAAGTTGCAGCTAGGTCCCGAGGATATTATCAGAAAAGGGGAGAGGCTCTACAAAGAACAGTACGCAGGCAAACACCTCACCCAGGAGGAGTGGCTACAGGTGCTGGTAGAGGACCCCGTGCTGATAGAACGCCCCATTGTGGTACACGGCGACAAAGCCGTCATTGGCCGTCCACCCGAAAACGTGTTAACTATTCTGTAAGGCCGGAGCTTCATCTGGCGGCGGGACTAGGCCGGTATTCTGGTTTACGGTGGTAATCTGAAGGTCATGCCGGGACAAAGACCGAACTGCTAATATGACGCTAATCACGGTTAAAACCGCTCCCATCAGAAACGGGGCTCCCGGAAAATACACCGGGGCTTGCTTGCTGGTGAAATAAGCGAAAAGGTACGTCATCAAGGGTGGCCCCACAATGGAAGTGGCGCTCACCAGACCGGTCAATCCGCCCTGGAGTTCGCCCTGCTCGTTGGCCGGCACCTGGGTAGAAATGATGCCCTGTAACGCCGGGCCCGCAATACCACCCAGGCAATACGGTACCAGAATGACAAACATCATCCATTGCTGCGTCGCGAACGCGAAGAGCAGAAACCCTACCGCGTACAGCATCAACCCGAAGTACACCGACCGTTTTGGCCCCAGTTTGGGGTTAATGAACCGGATAAGCCCGCCTTGCACAATGGCCACCATCAATCCTATGGCACCCAGCGAGTAGCCCACCCAGGCCTCATCCCATTTAAATTTTTCCATGGTGTAATAAGACCAGGTGCTTTGCGTGGAGTGCGCGGCTATGTACACAAAAATAAGGGAGCCCACCAAACCCGCAATGACGGGGTAGCGCTTCAGTTGCAGAAGGGAGCCCACCGGGTTAGCGCGTTTCAATTCAAACGGACGGCGGTGCTCAGGATCCAGAGACTCGGGGAGAATGAAGTAGCCGTACAGCCAGTTAAGCAGTGTGATGGCGGCGGCGGCATAGAACGGCACCCGTGACCCAAACTGGCCCAACACTCCGCCAATCACCGGCCCAATAATAAACCCAACCCCGAAGGCCGCGCCTACCATCCCAAAGTTCTGCGCCCGCTTCTCGGGGGTGCTTATGTCCGCGATGTAGGCCGTGGCGGTGGTCATGCTGGCACCCGTAATGCCCGCAATGATGCGGCCTACAAACAGCCAGCCTATGTTGGGTGCCAGCGCCAGCAGAATGTAGTCCATGCCAAACCCGAACAAGGAAAACAAGAGTACCGGCCGCCGGCCGAACCGGTCCGATAAATTGCCCAGCACCGGCGAGAACAGGAACTGGGTCACCGAGTAAGCAAACATGAGCCAGCCCCCATACAAAGACGCCTCACTCAGACTCCCGTGAATCAATTCACTGATGAGCCGGGGCAGCACCGGAATAATAATCCCAAACCCGATGACATCTATCAGCAGTGTCACAAAAATGAATCCTAAAGCAGCTTGGCGTTGACCTTTCATCGTTTTTCCTCGGTTTCCAGAATTGGCAATAAAAACAGAAATCCGGCAAAAATGAGAAATAAATCCCAGCCTAAAAAAGCCGCACTCCGCCATAATTCACCGAGGCTTGAAATCAATTCATCGAGGAAATAAAAAGATTCAGCGGGTTAAAGCTGGCTTTAATCTAATATATGGTATAAAAGATGTTTAAAAGTTCATATTTAAAGCAACGTTGAAAAACAACAAGGGAACTTAGAATATGAAAAAATACATTTTAGCGATTGCACTTTCCTTCACTTTTATTGGCTTGACCGTAGCGGAGACAACTCCTACAGCTACCGCCACTGCCCGTGAAATGGCCAATGCCCTGCAACTGAACGAAGCGCAATACCTGAGTATCAAGAAACTAATCACGGCTAGATTGGAAGAACTGAAAAACGGCAAAGCCGAAGCGACTTCCATTGACGAGAAATTCACGACAGCTTTGGCTCAGCTCCTCAACGCCAAGCAACAAGAAGCCTACCAAGCCTTCGCCAAGACGCACCCACTGCCGCAATTAGCGCAGGCCAAATAATAGCTTAATTTCCTTTATTGCCAGACCTGCTCTCCCAAAGGGCAGGTCTTTTTTTTACGTGCAAAGCTCTTTCCGCTCGTTACATGTAAAGCCCTTTGCGCTCTGATTTCACTAAAACAATGTAGAATTCCCTCGCTCGCCTCTGGCGAGTGTGAGCTACCTGCGGCCTCTGGTCGCGTGAAAGTACTTGTAACAATTCTGCATTTTTCTCTTACGCGGCGGGACGCCGCAGGTAGCTCACACTCGCCAGAGGCGAGCGAGTGTTTTTCACTGTTGGTATTATCATATTAGCCTGACGGCTGTGGTGATAGAACCAACAACTTCAAACCTGTTCAGTTTATTGGCATTTTGTGAGAAGGAGCCGATAAAGGATTGTTGGTGAGAACACCAACAATGGCGCGGGAAAACCCAACTTTGGGGAATGGTACTACTTGAGACAGCTCTCCCTTTGATAGAGCGCATGAAATATCAAACCGCAGAAGTGCGGCCCATTGCCCTAAAAAAGAAATCCCCACTCTACCGAACAGGCCGAGTTGGGGATTCAACTTATAAAGGGAAAAATCTTACAGGGAACGTAACCAGGCGGTGATTTCGTGTTCGGTTTTCCCCAGTTTCTGCTGGAGTTTTCCCAACCACTTATCTTGCTGGCCTTCGTCATACGTTAGGTCATCATCGGTGAGGTCGCCGTAGGCCATTTTCATTTTACCTTTCATCTCGTTCCAGGTACCTCTTGATCTATATTCTGCTTCTTCGTGCGTGCTCATATATGTATATGGTTAAATATAGGAATGTGGTTATTTACGCAACAGCACAGCTCAGGTTCTCTCTGTAAAGCAAATTTCGGGCTTAAAATCAGGCGTTTTGCACCGTAAAGCCTTAAAATGCTTGTGGGGTAAGTAGTTACATAGTAAGCATTATTTTCCAGAAATGCTAACTTTTTAAGCCTTTAATGAAATCCCGAAGGGCGGACGAATCCTGGAAATCTGTGAGGGCGTAGTCCAGGTGTTGGATTTCTTCCCGAAGGCCTTTTTTGGCGCTCCTGAACTTGGTTTCCATCTGCTTGGGCGTGCCGCCGAACTCGTGGTACAACTGCGCATCTGGGCCCAGGTAGTAGTTGCTGTGCTCGTCTTCCATCTCCCTGATCTGTTCCTGCAACAGGTGTACGTAGTAGGTGAGTTGGTCTTCGGGCACCTGCGTGAGCAGTTGCTCCTGTTCGTGCATGAATTCCATCTGGAGGCGCAGCAACTCAAAGAAATCATCTTGGTGGTAGGCGATGGTCACCTTCTTCATGGCCTCTTCCTTCCAGATGCGCGCGGTAGCGTTCCTTTCCTTGTCGGGGTGCAGCAGTTTGGCCAGCGTAGTATACAACCGCCGGCTGGCCTTGCTGATGTTCTGGAGCTGGGCTTTCAGTTTGGCTTCTTTGGCCTGCTGCGCCTTTGACTTCTGCCGGTGCGTACGCTGCGCTTCCCGTCTTTCCTGTTCTTCCAGCATCTGCTGTTCCAGCTTGGCCTGAAACGCTTCCAGGTTAGACAGGTCTTCCAGGTTCACGTCCAGCCCCAGCACGTTTTTCAGGAGGTGCTGGGTTTCGGCCTTGGTAGCATGTGGGTTGTTTCCTAGGGTGGGCACCGGATCTGTGTAGCGTTGCATGAGTTCCGTGAGTTCTTCCTGGTCATACTGGTGCACCAAACTGGTAGCCTGGTTCTTGATAAAGTCCGCCAGTTTTTCCTGCTCCAATTTCGAAAAGTTTTCCTGCTGATAGGCGCCATCCAGTAAACGCACCAGTGCCACCCGTCGCGTCACCATCTCACGCACCAAAGGCTGAATCTCTTTCTGCACCCGCGCCCGCGCCAGGTCAATGATACGCGCCCGCTCCGCCATCTGCCCTTTGAGGTGGTCAATGGTTTGGATGCTGGCATTGAACTGCTGCTGCAACGCAGACAACGAGACTTTTTCCTGCGGCGTAAACTGGGGAAGCTGGTTGGGTTCAGGGGTGTCAGGCATGGATGTTGAAACTGGAGATGATTGTGTGTTTAAAGGGCAATCTATGGCGCGGATTTACTTCGATGGCTTATGAACACAAGTCACGGAAGTAACTTCCGCGCCATATTTCTCACTTTATCAATAGCAGATACTTCCCCTTTGAAGAGGGCGTAGGGGGATGTTTACACCACCAGTAACACGCATAGCAACGATACTGGCGCAGACACTCGTAGGTCTTTCAGACATTACGAGGACTTTGAAGCAAGCAACATTGCGTTGACAAGCAAAAACATTCCTCTTAGTGTAAGAGGGGTTCCCGAAGGGCGGTGCGGTTTACGCCTTTACCGGAATCTGCTTCAGCGTCTCCAACAGGAAACCCCAGAACTTTTGCACGGAGCTGATCTGCACTTTCTCATCTGGCGAGTGCGCGCCGGTGATGTTCGGGCCGAAGGAAATCATTTCCATCTGGGGGTAATTCGCGCCCAGAATACCGCACTCCAGACCGGCGTGGCAGGCGTTCACGTGCGGTGCTTCCTGGAACATCTCCTGGTAGAGGTTGGTCATGGTTTGCACAATGGTGGCCTCCGGATTTGGTGTCCAGCCGGGGTAAGAACCTTTCTGGGTAACGCTAGCGCCTACCAGTTCAAACGTGCTTTGGATGGCCTGGGCTAAATCTGCTTTTTCGGTGTCTACCGAGGAACGGGTAAGGCATTGGATGGAGTAAGAGCCATCTTTCACTTCTACCCGGGCCAGGTTGTTGGAGGTCTGCACCAGCCCCTCAATGGCCGGACTCATGCGGTGAATGCCGTTGGGGCATGCGTACAAAGAGCGGAGCAGTTGGTTCTGGAAATCATAGGAAATAGCGGCTTCCGGTAAATCCGTAGGTTCGGCGAGCAGTTGTAAATTGGGGTCGGTGAAGGCGTATTCGGCTTGCAGGATTTCGGCCTGTTTTTGCAGAAACTGCTCAAAAATCTCGGCTTTGGCTTCCGGAACGGCCACCTCGGCAAATGACTCGCGCGGAATGGCGTTGCGCAGGCTGCCCCCGTCAATGCTGTGCACGCGGGCGTTGAATTTATCGGCGGCCTGGTACAAAATGCGGTTCATCAGCTTGTTGGCGTTGGCCCGACCTTTATGGATGTCCATGCCCGAGTGACCGCCGGTAAGGCCCGTAATGCCCACGCGGTAAGCGGCAAAGTCAAACGGAATGGTTTCCTCGTTGTAAGAACCGGTTGCGGTCACGTCCACCCCTCCGGCACAGCCGATGGTGAGTTCGCGGTCATCTTCGGTGTCCAGGTTGAGCAGGATGGTGCCGGTGAGCAGTCCGCCTTTCAGGCCCATGGCTCCCGTCATGCCGGTTTCCTCGTCAATGGTGAACAGCAATTCCAGCGGCGGGTGCGCAATGTTCCGGGAGGTAAGCAGGGCCATCATGGTGGCCACGCCAATGCCGTTGTCAGCACCCAGGGTGGTGCCTTTGGCTCTGACAAAATCGCCGTCTACGTACATTTCAATGCCTTGGCTGTTGAAATCGAAGTCGGTATCGGCGTTTTTCTGGTGCACCATATCCAGGTGGCTTTGCAGCACCACGGTCTGGCGGTTTTCCATGCCCGGCGAGGCGGCTTTCCGGATGATGATGTTGCCCACGGCATCGGTGATGGTCTCAAAGCCCTGGCTGTTCCCGAAGTCCTGGATGAACTTGATGATACGTTCTTCTTTCTTAGACGGACGGGGTACGGAGTTCAAGGCCGCAAAGTGTTGCCACAGGGCTTTCGGTTCTAGAGATTCTATCTGGGTGCTCATAAATAAGTCTTTGATTGTTAACCTAGTAAGAAGCGGGTAAACTTCTTATAGGCGTTGTTGGAGGTACGTGTTGCCCGGGTAAAGGTACTAAACAGAACGAATTACCGCCGGGCAAATGCGGTTATTTCAGTTACCGTTTACGGGCTGCTTACTTAAAAGTAAGGTAAAAATGCATCTTCCAGCGGGTCTTCAGCTTTGCCGATGTGCGGGTCTTTTGAACCCCTTTTATAAAAAGAGGGTAAAAAGAGATTCTACTTCGCGTATCTGGTTTCAAGGGAGCGGGTACGTGATTCTACAACACACAACTACTAAAAAGACTATGGCAAATAAGATGAGAGCCGCTTTCTATGACGCCTTCGGAAGCCCCGAAAAAATCAAGATCGGTGAATTGGAAATCCCTGAATTAAAAGAAGGCGAGGTGCTGGTACGCGTGAAAGCCGCTGGGGTAAACCCCGTAGACAATGCCGTACTGGCCGGTTGGTTAAGCAGCTTCTTGCCCGTGCAGTTTCCAGCTATCCCGGGCTGGGACATGGCCGGCGTGGTGGAAGACCGCGGCTTCAGTGCCCGCCGCTTCAGCGTAGGCGATGAAGTGTACGCCTACGCCCGCCGCCCCGAAGTGCAGTGGGGCACCTTCGCGGAGTACATCGTGCTGCCGGAAAGTTACCTCGCGCATAAACCCAAAAACCTGAGTTTTGAAGAGGCCGCGGGCATTCCGCTGGTGGGACTCACCGCGTATCAATCCATGTTTGATGCCGGACGACTGCAAGCCGGCCAGACCGTGCTGATTTTAGGCGCCTCCGGCGGAATCGGGAACCTGGGCATCCAACTGGCCAAGTGGAAAGGCGCTACCGTTATTGGGGTAGCCAGCCAGAAAAACCATGCGTTCATGCAGGAACTCGGCGCAGACCACACCATAGATTACAATGGCACCCACGTGGGCGAAGCCGTGAAGGCAATCTTCCCAGACGGCGTAGACCTCATCTTTGACGCTGCCAGCGGCGAAACCCTGCAACAAAGCCTTATCGCTTTGAAACCCAGCGGCAAGTTGGTTTCTATTCTGAACACCGGAGGGGACTTAGATAAGAGCATTGATTTCACTTACGTCTTCGTGGAGCCCAACTCCACTGAACTGGAGCACCTGCGGGAATTGGCGGAGGCAGGTACCTTGAAAGTACACGTAAGCGAAACCTATTCCCTGGACCAAGCCAGAGAAGCATTAGAGCAGATTGCCAGCCATCATACCAAAGGTAAGATTGTGGTGGTGCCGTAAATAAAAAGGTAGGGGCAATCCCTTGTGGTTGCCCCTACATTATCTGATTTTATTCCCCTCCTCGGAGGGGTAGGGGTGAGTTAATTATTCACCAATTTGTACTGGTCTGGGTTGTAGCGTTCACCTATGTTCGGGTATTTGGCTAGCAAGCCTTCCAGCCCATTTATGTCATCTATGGAGAGGTGCACGTCTACGGCCGCGGCGTTTTCCTCCAGGTATTTTCTGCGTTTAGTGCCGGGAATGGGGATAATGTTTTCGCTTTGCGCTAATACCCAAGCCAGCGCCAGCTGGGCCGGAGTGCAGTTCTTGTTTTCTGCAAACTCCGCGAAGGCCTGGGCCAGTTTCTGGTTGTTGTCCCAGTTGTCCTGGTTCTGGAAGCGGGGCAGTGATTTGCGCATGTCGCCCTCAGGCAGGTTTTCCAGGTTCACTGTATTGGTCACCAGTCCACGTACTAAAGGGCTGAAGGGTACAAACGCAATGTCCAGTTCCTGGCACAGCGGAATGACTTCTTTCTCGGCATCGCGGGTGAGGAGGGAATATTCAGACTGTACGGCGGCAATGGGATGCACGGCGTGGGCCTTCCGGATGGAGGCTGCCGAGGCTTCTGATAATCCTAGGTACCGCACTTTCCCTTCCTGCACCAGTTGGGCCATGGCCCCTACCATTTCCTCTACGGGCACGTTGGGGTCAATGCGGTGGGCGTAATACAAGTCAATCACGTCCACTTTCAGGCGTTTGAGGCTGCCTTCCACGGCGGTGCGCATGTAGGCAGGGGAGCCGTCAAACCCCATTTTCCCGTCGGGGGTATGGGTGAACCCGAATTTGGTGGCGATGAAGATTTTGTCTCGGTTGGGCACCAGCACCTGCGAGATGAGTTCCTCGTTGTGGTGCGGGCCGTAGACATCGGCGGTGTCCCAGAAGTTGATGCCCAGTTCCAGGGCGCGGTGCAGGGTGGCAATAGATTCAGCATCGTCGCGGGAGCCGTAGGCTTGGCTCATGCCCATGCAACCCAGTCCCAACGCCGACAGCTTTTCGCCGGTATTTCCTAATTCTCTGTATTTCATAAGCGGTTCAGTTTTGCTTCTCTGTTTAGAACCCTTTTCTACGAAAAGGACTGCGAACTGGCTCAGGATTCGAGTATTTAATAGCATGAACCTGCAACCCTCGCTCGCCTCCGGCGAGTGTGAGCTACTTGCGGTGTCCCGCCGCTTCAAAAGTCCAACAAGATTCACCACTCGGCCAGAGGCCGAAAGTAGCTCACACTCGCCGGAGGCGAGCGAGTGGAAATCTTTAAGAATTCTCTTGGGGCCTAGCTAAAGATTCATCTGATCTAAACGGCCATTCATGGTTTACTTTCGCCTTAATAAAATAGACGATTGCCCCCAAGGTAATCACCACCAAACCAGAAACCACCATGGTTAAACCAGTAGAGAGCAGGATACCTATCCACATGAGCAAGGCAATAATCACCGGTATTGGGAACAGTGGCATCTTGTAAGGAAAGTCCTCTTTGGGGCGGTTTTTCCGGAGGAGGAGCAAGCCTACCCCTTGTCCTATGAATTGAATCAGAATGCGCATGGCCAGAATGGCGCTAATCACATCGCTCAACCGGAACAACATGCTGAACACAAACGCCACTCCGCCCAGAAACAGCAGGGAATAATGTGGGAAATGCTTGGTAGGGTGCAGTTTGGCGAAGACCTTGAAAAAAGCCCCATCGGCGGCGGCGGCGTACGGAATGCGGGTATAGCCCAGCGTAGCCGAAAACACGGAGGCAAACGCCACCCACAGAATCAGCACGGTCACAATAGTAGCGGCGGTGTTTCCGGCCAGGCGTTGGATAAACAAGCTCACCACAAACTCGCTGTCTTTGGCTTCCTGCCACGGCACCACGCTCACCACACTAATGTTCATGAGCAGGTACAGTGCCGCGATGCCCGCAATGGAGTAGAACATGCTGCGTGGAATGTTTTTGGTGGGGTTCTTGATTTCAGCGCCTAAATGGCAGATGTTGTAGTAGCCCAGGTAACTGTACACCGTTTTCACGCTCGCAAACCCAATGACGGCCACAAAGCCGTAGTTGACGGTGAGGCCGTCGTTCATTTCGCGGAGCGGTTGCAGGAAATTGCCGTTTACTAGTCCGCCGCCAATGATCCAGGCCATGGTGAGCAGCACGCCCACCCACAGCAGCACGCTGATTTTGCCAATAGACTCAATCTTTCGGTACAGCAACACCACAATCAGAATCACCACGCCGCCGCTCACTAGTTTAGAAGAAACCGTGGTCAACGGCACCAGGTACGAGAAATAAGACGCAAACCCGATGGCCGCCGATGCAATGACCAACGGGGCCTGAATCATGGTCTGCCACACAAACAGAAAACTCATGAATCGGCCCGCGCCGCGTTCGCCGTAGGCTTCCTTCAGGAAATTGTAGCTGCCGCCCGCCCTCGGGAACGCTGCCCCCAACTCGCTCCAGATCATGGCATCCACAATGGAGAGCACCGCGCCGGCAATCCAGGCATACAGGAAATACGGTCCGTTCATCATGCCAATGACCATGGGCAGCGTGATAAACGGCCCGATGCCCACCATGTCAATCATGTTAATGGCCGTGGCTTGCGCCAGCCCCAAGCGGCGTTCTAAGTGAGGTGCAGACATGTAAAAGTAGAATCAGATGAGATGAGTTTGGTTCGCTAAAGATGCATCTTTTACGGGCTAACTGCATGGATAGTCTGGTTTCTAGCAGGAAAGCTGCTTTTGTTTAGGGGCCAGTTTGCAGGAAATAGCCCATACACCACATGCCGCAAGTTTGAGCGCACATGCCGCAAGTTTGAGCGCAGCGGTAACTTGTGGCTTTTCTGGATAGCCAGTTTGTAACTGGCGTAGTTTAAACCAGTTGCACATATGTTTAAAAGCCAGTCGCAAACTGGCACAATGGTACCCACAAGTTACCGCTACGCTCAAACTTGCGGGATAGGAGGGTAAGGGGCACCCACAAGTGGATGGGATGCTCAAACTTGCGGGATAAGTTGGGGATAAGAATTCTTTTTTGCCCTGATTCTCAGAAAAAGGTCGAAAAGCGGCCATTCTCTTTGCGCTTCTGGAATCTCCCTTATCTTTGAAAACCAAACCTTTCTAACGCATCTTTCTCCTCAACATGAGAAAACTTTTCCTTCTCGCTTTCCTGCTTTGCCAGTTCTCGGCCTTCTCCCAAAAACCGAAGTATGATTTAGTCCGCTGGGTAAACCCGATGATTGGGACCCACAAGATGGGCCACACCTACCCCGGGGCTACGGCGCCCTTCGGGATGGTGCAGCTCTCCCCAGATACCGATACTATTCCTTACGAGGTGAACGGAAGTTACAACAAAGACGTGTACAAATATTGCGCGGGGTATCAGTACGATGACCCTACCATTGTGGGCTTCAGCCACACGCACTTCAGCGGTACCGGGCACTCAGATTTAGGCGATTTCCTGCTCATGCCCACCACCGGCAAACTACAACTGAACCCTGGCACAGAGGTTAAGCCGGAAAGCGGCTACCGGTCCAAATTCTCGCACAACAATGAACGGGCGGAACCTGCCTACTACAGCGTAAAATTGGACGACCACAACATCCAGGCGGAGCTCACCGCCACTAACCGCGTGGGCATGCACCAGTACACTTTTCCTAAATCAGAAGAAGCGCACATCATCCTGGACTTGATGCATGGTATCTACAACTACGAAGACAAAAACACCTGGACGTTCCTGCGCATCGAGAACGATACCTTGATTACCGGTTACCGCCAGACCAACGGTTGGGCCCGTACCCGCACCGTGTATTTCGCGATGTCGTTTTCGAAGCCATTTACCTCCTACGGAAACAAAGACTACAGCAAGGCCCAAGTCTACAAAGGCTTCTGGCGGAAGTTTGACCAAAGCAAGAACTTCCCCGAGATGGCCGGCAAACAGCTCCGCGCTTACTTTAATTTCAAGACCACCGAAGGGGAGAAGATTAAAGTGAAATTCGCGCTGTCGCCGGTGAGTACAGAGGGCGCCTTGGCCAACATGCGCGCCGAGATTCCGCATTGGGACTTTGACCGGGTAAAAGACGAGAGCCAGGCCCAATGGAACCAGGAACTAAGCAAAGTACGCGCCACTCTGCCCACCAAAGACGACTACATCAACTTCTACACCGCTCTGTACCACACCTTCCTGGGGCCCACCACCTACATGGACGTGAACGGCCAATACCGCGGCCTGGACCAGAACAACCATCAGGCGAAGGACTTCACCAACTACACCACCTTCTCGCTCTGGGATACCTACCGCGCCCTGCACCCTTGGTTCAATGTGGTGCAGCCCAAACGCAACGCCGACATGGTGGAGTCCATGCTGGCGCACTATGACCAGAGCGTGCACAACATGCTTCCCGTCTGGTCGCACCACGCCAATGAGAACTGGTGCATGATCGGGTACCACAGCGTGTCGGTGATCTCAGATGCCATCATGAAAGGTACCTACACCGGCGATGCGAACCGCGCGCTGGATGCCTGCGTAGCCACCGCCCGGCAAGGCTACTACGATGGTATCAATTTCTACATGCAACTGGGCTACGTGCCCGAAGACAAGAACAGCTCCTCCGTCTCCAAAACGCTGGAGTACGCCTATGACGATTGGTGCATCGCGCAGATCGCGCAGAAGTTAGGTCGCCAGGATATTTATCAGGAATTCAGCAAGCGCGCCCAGAACTGGAAAAATGTGTATGATAAATCTATCGGGTACATGCGGCCGAAGTTGAGCAACGGCACGTTCAAGAAAGAGTTTGATGTGCTGAGCACCCACAACCAAGGCTTTATTGAGGGCAACGCCTGGAACTACAGCCTCTACGTGCCGCAAGCCCCACAAGAGATGATTCAGACCATGGGCGGAAACGCCAAGTTTGTGCCCCATCTGGACTCGCTCTTCACCATGCACTTACCGGATGAGTTCTTCAAAGACACCGAAGATATTACCCGCGAAGGCATCATCGGGAACTACGTGCACGGTAACGAACCCGCGCATCACGTGGCGTACCTCTACAACTGGACAAACCAGCCCTGGAAGACGCAGGAACGCGTACGCATGATCCTGAAGAAGCAGTACCAAGCTGCCCCAGACGGTCTGGGCGGTAATGACGACTGCGGCCAGATGAGCGCCTGGTACCTGTTCAGCTCCCTCGGGTTCTATCCGGTGGCACCAGGCTCTGAGCAGTATTCCTTAGGAAGTCCGGCGGTGAAAGAAGCCACTATTCAACTAGAGAATGGCAAGACCTTCCAGATCGAGGCCAAAAACCAGAGCGAGAAGAACGTGTACGTGCAGAAAGTGGAATTAAATGGGAAAGTCTTAGGACAACCGATTTTGAACCACTCAGACCTGGTGAAAGGCGGAAAGCTTACCTTCTACATGAGCAGTAAACCAAAGAAGTGAGAAGCCTTTTAAAGACAAATCCACGAAGCGTTTTCGGTCAGTTTTCTCAGAAACTGACCGAAAACGCTTTTTCATTTCAAGGTAACCTAAAACCTCTGGCGCGAGACTCCAGTCTCGCGCCAGTACCCATGAATATGTTCTGGTGCTATTTTTCAAAAACATGCCCAAAACAAAATATTCTTTCTATCTTCTCTTCCCGCTAACAACTGAAAACCGACAACTAACAACTATAACCCGCCACCGCCATGGACCAGCGCATCATCAACCTGTTTGACGAGTACACCCACGTACCCCTCACCCGCAAGGAGTTCATCACTAGACTAGCCAAACTGACGGGCAGCCTCACGTTGGCCATGTCGCTTCTGCCCATGTTGGAGAACAATTATGCCCAGGCCGCTACAGTTGAGGACAAAGACATCCAGACGGAAGACATCACGTACCCTGGGGCGGAGGGGGTGACTATGAAAGCATTTCAGGCGAAGCCTAAGAAAGGCAAGAAGTTAGGCACCGTGATGGTGATTCATGAGAACCGCGGACTGAACCCACATATCAAAGATGTAACCCTACGGGTGGCGCAGGCCGGGTATCTGGCCATTGCACCAGATGCGTTATCGCCCATGGGCGGAACACCAACCAATGAAGATGAAGCCCGGGGATTGTTCGCGAAGCTAGATGCCCAGCAAAACCTGAACAACTTCCTGAAAGGGCTGGAGTATCTACAGAAGAACCCGAATGGCAACGGCAAAACCGGTGCGGTGGGGTTCTGTTGGGGAGGCGCCTTAGTGGGGCAATTAGCGGTGCATTCACCAGAACTGGATGCCGCGGTGGCGTATTACGGCCGTCAGCCCGAGGCAGCAGATGTTTCCAAAATCAAGGCCGAGATGCTGCTGCATTATGGTGGCTTGGACGAACGGGTGAATGCGGGGATTCCTGCCTTTGAACAAGCCCTCAAAGCGGCCAAGGTGAAGTACCAACTCTACGTGTACGAAGGTGCCAACCATGCCTTCAACAACAACACTTCTCCAGCCCGTTACAACGAGGCCGCCGCAACTCTTGCCTGGCAGCGTACCTTAGATTTATTCGGCCGTAAACTTAAATAGAAAGAGTACAGAGAAGCGAAGTGCGTTTTTCGCATGTTCATTGGATGGGGCAGAGAAGTCTTTTCTTCTATCTTTACCCGTGATGCATTAAAATTGAAGAAACATGAGTACCTATATCGTGAATGCCAGCTTTGAGGCAGACAAAGAACATGAAGCGTATCTGGCAAAGAAGTGCCAGCATGATTACGAGGAAAGCCACGGTGCCCCAGGGCTGATTTCCTTTGACATCTGGCGGCGTGAACACCCCGGCACCGTTGAATATATCTTGGTTTCTAAGTGGAGCGGCAAAGATGACTTCAAAGCCTGGATCTCTAGGCCAGACCACGTACAGGGGCACAAAGAACAGCGCCAAACGCAAGAGCAGGAGAGACCAAAACTCACCAAGAAGCTGACCTATTTTGAGAGTGTTTTGTAGAAAACGGCCTTGAAACAGCTGGCAGATACTTACCTTGCACCACCAAACAGAAGCTCCCCTTCCTGAACTCCATTTAGGAGCCCGGGAAGGGGAGCTTTGTTTGGTTTGTTCTCTATTTTCTGGAAAATAGAGAACAAACGAACTCTGACTAAATCCACTCAGGACTCAAGACTCAGAACTCAGGACTCAAGACTACAAGTGCTTACTGGTTCAGATAGATGGTGAAGGTAGAACCTTTGCCTTCTTCGCTTTGCACTTCTATTCTATCGCCGGAGTTGTCCAGTATCTTTTTGACCAGGTACAAGCCTACCCCAGAGCCCTCTACGTGATCATGCACGCGCCGGAACATCCCAAAAATCTTGCTGAACTGGTCTTTTGGAATACCCAGGCCGTTGTCGGCTACGGACAGCACAAAAGTACCTGATGAGGTGAGAGTGGTGCTGATGCTTACCTCGGGGGTGCGTTTTGGGTCTGCGTATTTAATAGCGTTGGAGATGAGGTTATGCAGGATGCTCCGCAGGTTTTTGCGCGAATACAGTAGGTGGTCAATGGTTACTCCCTCGGTTATGATATGGGCGTGGGAAGCATTGATGAAGGTGCTCAGATTGACTGTTACCTCTTCCAGCAGATCTGAGAGGCAGACCGGTTCAAAGACGTGCCTTTCCGGCTGAAGTTTGGTGATATCAGCTAAATCTGAGATGACCTTTTTGAGAATTCCAATAGACCCCTGCATGAGGGTTAGTAACTGCTGGTGTTCTTCTCTGTGCTCTCCCAGGTCTTCCTGCAAGGCGGTGAGCAGGCCTTCCAGATTGGTGATGGGGGATTTGAGGTCATGCGAGGCGGTGTACACAAAATTGTCCAGGTCATTGTTGATTCTGACCAGGTCTCTGTTCTTTTGGGTGAGTTCTTCGTTGCGGCGGCGTTCGGTGAGGTCGCGGGTTACTTTGGCGAAGCCCAGTAAACGCTGGTCTGAGTTATACACTGGCGAGATGACCACGTTGGCCCAAAAAGCGGTTCCGTCTTTCCTGATGCGCCAGCCCTCATCTTCAAACCGACCTACTTCCAGGGCCTTGGTCAACTCAAACTGCGGAAAACCGTTCTCAATGGCTTCGCGGGCGTAGAAAA
Organism: Rufibacter sp. JT3400010; assembly: GCF_054956755.1. Classification (NCBI taxonomy): domain Bacteria; kingdom Pseudomonadati; phylum Bacteroidota; class Cytophagia; order Cytophagales; family Hymenobacteraceae; genus Rufibacter; species Rufibacter sp. JT3400010. Next base: position 63,534 of record NZ_JBUDXA010000019.1, read on the forward strand.
TAGAGAAATGTTTGCCAATGATTTCTTTGGCGGTATACCCTTTGATGCGCTCGGCCCCGGTGTTCCAACTGGTAATGTACCCGTCTGGGTTGAGCATGAGAATGGCGTAATCCTGCACGCTGTTGATGAGCAGGCGGCTTTTTTCATGGCTTTCCTTCAGTTCTTCGTGCGTCTGGAAAAGCTGTTGCTCCAGTTTCCTTTTCTCTGTGAGGTCTCTGGTGATTTTAGAGAAGCCCAGCAGCTCCTTCTGTTTGTTGTAGATTGCCGTAATGACCACGTTGGCCCAAAAAGCCGATCCGTCTTTGCGGTACCGCCAGCCTTCGTCTTCAAAGCGGCCTACTTCGCGGGCCAACTTCAGTTCATATTCGGGGAACCCGGTCTGAATGGCCTCTTTGCTGTAGAATTTAGAGAAGTATTTGCCTATGATTTCACTGGGTTCATAGCCTTTGATTTTTTTGGCGCCTTCGTTCCAGGTAGCCACGTTACCGGCCGGGTCCAGCATGAAAATAGCGTAATCGGTGACGCCTTCTACCAGCAGCCTGAACCGCTCTTCGCTTTCTTTCAGTTCCTCGTAGGCTTTGAACAGGTCGTCTTCGGCCTTTTTGCGTTCAGACAGGTCACGGGTAATTTTAGAGAAGCCTATCAGTTCTTTCTGGGGCGTGAAGATGGCCGTGATAATCACGTTGGCCCAGAAAACAGAACCGTCTTTGCGTACGCGCCAGCCTTCGTCTTCAAACCGGCCCAACCGTTTGGCTTCCCTCAGTTCAAAATCTGGGTAGCCGGTTTCCTTGGCCTGGGCGGTGTAGAAATGCGAGAAGTGTTTGCCTATGATGTCTGCTTCTTCGTACTGCTTAATTCTTCTGGCCCCGGCGTTCCAGGTGGCTACATGGCCGGTGGCATCCAGTAAAAAGATGGCATAGTCCGTTACGTTCTCAATGAGTAGTCTATAACGGTCTTCTGTTTGCGAGATGGGTAATGGTTTAGAGTGGACTTCTGTATCTTCTGTATTCATGTTTTTTTCTGAAAGCCAAAAAGATGCTATGTGCCTCGCCTTTTAACGCCGGTATAAGGTATCCAAATATCTGTTATTCTGAGCAGAAAGATGGCAGATGTGGTTTTATTACTATGTTTTTCCTTTTATAAGTACACAAGGTCCTCCGCTTACGGCCAAATCTAACTATAGTTGCACCTAAAAAAGAGGTTTGGCAGATGCCCTCAGAAGCTGTATTTTACACCGAAAACCAATGATTCCAACCTATGACGTATATCCCTTCTGACCAGCGCTACGCTTCTATGGAGTACCGGCGCTGCGGCAATAGCGGCCTGAAACTGCCCGCCCTTTCTTTGGGTTTGTGGCATAACTTTGGGCACGTAGATGTGCTCCAGAACTCCCGCCAGATCTTGCATGATGCCTTTGATGCCGGGGTCACCCACTTTGACCTGGCCAACAACTACGGCCCGCCGCCCGGCTCCGCCGAAGAGAACTTCGGGAAGATTCTGCACGAAGATTTCAGAGGCTACCGCGATGAACTCATCATCTCCAGCAAAGCTGGTTACAAGATGTGGGAGGGACCGTACGGCGAATGGGGTTCCCGGAAATACCTCATCTCCAGCCTGGACCAAAGCCTGAAGCGCATGAAACTGGATTACGTGGATATTTTTTACAGCCACCGGCCAGACCCCCACACGCCGCTGGAAGAAACCATGGGCGCACTGGATTCTATTGTGCGGCAAGGCAAAGCGCTGTACGTGGGCCTCTCCAACTATGAAACCCCAGAGGCTACCCGCGCCATTCAGATATTGAACGAACTAGGCACGCCGTGTCTTATCCATCAGCCCAAATATTCTATGTTTGTGCGCTGGGTAGAAGAAAGTCTGCTGGATTTGCTGGCGCAGGAGGGAGTAGGCTGTATTCCGTTTTCGCCGCTGGCCCAGGGCTTGCTCACCAACAAGTACCTCAAAGGCATTCCTGAAAACTCCCGCGCAGCCAAACCGCACGGTTTCCTGAAGGAGGGCGACATCACCGAAGACCGCCTGCGCCAAATTCGTCAACTCAACGACCTGGCCGAAGGACGTGGACAATCCCTGGCCCAGATGGCCTTGGCCTGGTTGCTGAAAGACCCGCGCGTGACCTCGGTGCTCATTGGAGCCAGCACCCCCGCCCATCTCGCTGATTCACTCAAATGCATGCAGAACACGCAATTCAGCGCAGACGAACTAACCCAGATTGAAGCGATTCTGAAGTAAAAACGCTATTCCGTTTCAGGCTTGTTTAGCCCAAAACAGGTCTTAAACGAAAAACCGGTGAGGTTTTCAAAAACATCACCGGTTTTTATGCTTGCTGCGGAAAATACTTTATACCTATTGATAAGCCTTTTTGCATGCACCAGCTTTCTAAATCATAAACTCATCTATGACCTTAACAAAACGCATTACTTTTCTCCTAGCTGCTTTCCTAGGGTTGGCCATTTCTTTCAAGGCAGTATCAGCCCCTAAACGGGAGTTTTACCAGCTTAAGATTTACCACCTGAAAGACCAAGCCCAGGAAACCCGATTAGACAAGTTCCTGAAAGACGCTTATCTGCCCGCTTTGCACCGCGCCGGAGTAGCCAAAGTAGGAGTTTTCAAACCGGCCGAAGAACCTTCTGCCAATGCCCCGGCTGAAAAATTGGTGTACGTGTTCATCCCGTTCAAATCTGCCGAGCAGGTTTTCAAAGTGGAGGAAGATCTGGCCAAAGACAAGTCATTCGCCACCGCCGGTCAGGACTATTTTGGGGCTGCCCACAACAACCCGGTGTACCAGCGACTGGAAGTAGTTTTAATGGAAGCCTTTGCAGGCAAACCAATGTTCACGGCCCCAAACCTGAAAGCTGCTCCTTCTGAAAGAATCTATGAACTGCGCAGCTACGAGGCGGCCACCGAAAAACTCCACGAAAACAAGATTGCCATGTTCAACCAGGGCGAGATGGAGATCTTCAGCCGGTTAGGGTTCAACCCAGTGTTCTATGCCAAGGTAAAAGCAGGCAGCAAAATGCCGAACCTCCTATACATGACCTCCTTTGACAGCAAAGCCATCCGTGACGAAAAATGGAAAGCCTTCGGGGAAGACCCCGCCTGGAAAAAGATGAGCGCCGACCCCCAATATGCCAACAACTTCCTCCGCGCCGATATCTACCTGCTAAAGCCAACCGCTTATTCAGAGATTTAAAGCTACCGTTCTCGTTTGTTCCTGTGTTTTGAGCATGTTTTCTGAAAAACGGTTGTAAAACAGAAATGTAGCGTCGTTACCCTGTAACGACGAGGTTCAATGAAACGATAACGGCACCACAACATAGATCAATTCTCCAAGGCAAATCATTATTGAGAAAGGTCTTTTATTTGTAATGGCGTTACTGCTGCGTAGAACCTTGTCGTTACAGTGTAACGACGCTACATTTCAGATATATTAACTTCGGCTGTGCCGAAAATGAGGAAGGAAATGCGCTTTTCTCGGTAGATAAGCAATAGAGTTAAAAGTAAAAATCCGCTACTGGTGCATGACCAGTAGCGGATTTAGGAGGCTGTATAAGAAAGGAGGCTTGTTAGAAATCGAACTTAAACAAGGTTCTGATACCTAGCTCAGAAACGCTTGGGTTATCAAGGTACGTCAATCTTTTGACCACATCTACCCGGAATACCTTGAAGATATTACCCACGCCCAGGCTAGCTTCTACGTAGGGTTTTTTATCCAGGGTATAGGTAATAGGCAGGCCGGAAGCATAGGTAGGGAAACGAAGAAGGTCCTGGTTCTTGGTAGGGTTATTCTCTTCCCGTACTTTGCCATAGAGCACTTTGAGCGTTGCCAGTTCCCGCAACTTGGTTTTCTTGATCAACGGTAGTTTGTTGAAGATAAAACCATTGAAACTGTGGTCAATGTTGATGCTGGCGTATTGGTCGCTCACAAACTCCAGGAAGTTCATGAGGTTGTACGATTGTACCTGGTAAAAATACGACTGATTGGCTCTGTGAATGGTGAGGAGTGGGAACGGCACCTTTCCGAAAATATAGCCGCCTTCAGCCACTACATCCGAAAACCCGAACTGCGACCAGTAGAAGCGTTTAGACACATTCATAGCCACGGTTTGGAAGTCATAATCACCGCCAAACAAGCCTTTTACTCCGGCCGAGGCCCGCAACGTAAAAACCGGGTAATGGCTTGCCATAGGATAGCGGTAAAGTTTACCCTGCACAAATTCTTCGTGAGGTGCCCACCGCAGTTCCAGTTGCAGCTGTGAAGTGGTAATACTCTCCAGGCCTGCAGGTTTAGAGTCACTAGTACCTTCGGTAGGCGGCGCGGTGTAGCTGGCAGGTAAGTACTCTAAGGTACCAGCCGGGCTCTGCTTCCAGTTCTTAAACCCAACGCGGTAAGAGAAATGATTGCTGAACTCGTGCAGGTAGTCCACATAATACGTTTCATTGTAGAGCCATTTGTCATTGTTCCCGCGGTTAAGCGACAACAGGATGTTTCCTTCCTGAATGAACTGCAAGTCCTGCCCCGGAATCTTGGTGTCTTTCTGGTAATTCGCCCGGATGGCACGCACCGGGAAATCAAAGATGGAACGGTCTGTGAAAGAGTAGGTGCCCAGCAGGTTGTACTTCCACTTCTCGTCTTTGAACCCATACGCTGCATAGGTTTCAAACATCACTTTCTTACTGAAAGTAGTGGTGGTTCTGCCTCCTGCCCGTAACCTGAAACCTTCTACCGGATTATAGCTGTAGAACGTGTTCACCGGGCCTATCTCAAAATACCGACCGGCTTTCTTATACCCAGCAATAAACAAGGTAGCGTAGTCTACGGTGCGTTTAAAGGAGCGCGTGTTCTGAAGACTGTCAATGCTGGTGTAAGTATTAGCTTCTGTGACGGAAAGGCTGTCATGGCGGTTTGCCAGCCAATATTCATCAGTACGGGTCTCGGCTACCGGGGCTTTCACCACAGCTTCGCCTTCGTATAGGTTGTCGGGCTGGGGCTGGTTTACCTGGTAATTCTTGAAAGAAAGCGTCCGCTCGCCGTACACGCCGCCCTTGCTGTTTCCGGTTACTGCGAAGTCTGTTTTCAGTACGCTCTGACTTAGGTTATAACGGCCGTTCGGGAGTCGCTCAAAATCCAGGGTGACCTTCAGGTCCCGCACCCAGTTAATGTTCACACTCTTGCCAACTTCCATGTCTACTTTCTGCACCGCGTAATTTCCGTCTGTGGTCACGTACAGTTTTCCGGTGAAGAGAAAGTCTGTTTCATTTTTAGGGCTGAAGGTAAGTTCCGTCAGTTTCTGGCCGTCTACCACCACGGTATCTGTAATGTAGAACCGATAAAAGGTAGGAGCCAGATCGGCAATAGGGCTCAGGAACTGGTTGGTGAGAATGGTGATGTTGTTTTTGTAGATGTCAATGTCCTGGTACATGTGCTTCACATAGTTCTTGACGTTGACGAATTCCCCGAAATTCACCTGCTTATCGGCCTCTACAATGGTCTTTTTCTTTTCAGGGTCTTTCCGGTAATAGTGCTGCGAAAGCGATTCCTGCAGGTACAAAGGCAGAACCCCCATGCCCGGCAAAATAGTAGTATCTATGTTTTTGGTGACGAAGTCATACCTTCTGAGTAGGATGTTGTTGCGCAGGTTCTCAGGCGTGTTGGTCAGCGAGAGTTGCAGCTTGTCATACTGGTGGTACTGCACGTAGTCATAACTCTGCAGGCGGTTTTTGTTTTTGTTGTCCACCACCAAACGGATAAGGTCTACGGCCGGATTGTTTTTATTGCTGTAGTTGCGGCTGCGGCCTTTGATTACTACTTCCTTCAGTTGGCGGGCATCGCTCTCCATTAGAACGTTCAGCACCTGGGCCTGCCCCAGCACAAGGTCCCGCGTAACCGCTTTGTAGCCCAGGTACGTGAACTGGACTTTGGTCTGGGTCTGCGTGGTCTTCAAGGAATAGTTTCCCTCTAAGTCTGTACTGGCGCCCACATTGGTACCCGGCACAAAAATAGAGACCCCAATCAAGGGCTCTTTGGTAAGAGCATCCTTGACAGTGCCTTTCACAGTGGTCACGTTCTGGGCCTGCGCAGAAGTAAAGGGCACTCCCGCAGCTACCAAAAGCAAGCAGAAGAATAAATGCAGAAAACTGACCCGCCCTGTTTTACCGGGCATCGTCAAGGTATAGGGTATAGGAGGTAACATAGTAGTATAGGGCAAAAAGTAGTAGGGCCTTACAAGGCGAATTCTTCAGTAGAAGGTGTGTGGTGAATCTGTGAGGAAAGAAGGGTTCGTTATTCCGTTGATCTAGTCAACTAACCGGAGGGTAGAAGTAGTTGATCTCGTCAACTATTAGGTCAAAAAAATGGTTAAATTCTGTTTTTGAGATGCAAGGCTACTTTTACAAAAGTGGTAATCTCTTCCTGGGTTAAGCCTTCCTGTAAATGCGTGATCACGTTTTGCTCTATCTTCTGGGCTTCTTTCAGTAGTTTTTTCCCAAAGGGGGTGAGAAACAGCGTTTTCTTTCTTCGGTCACAGGTATCTCCAATGCGTTCTACCAGGTTTTTCCCTTCCAGCACCGCTATGATTCTGAGTACCGCCGATTTGTCTTTCTTTACAATGTCTGCCAGTTCCTGCTGAATCAAGGTGTTGTTTTTAGATAAGAGATTCAGGAAAATAAAATGCTGGAAGGTGAGGTCTAAACCGGCTTGGATAAATGCCTTCTCTACGGCCTTTCCTAACGCTAAACCTGTTCTCCCAATCAATAAACCCAAATGTGTCGCCTCATTCATCTTCTGTTAAATTAACTGTGGCAAAGTTCAGGATATTAGTTGACGTTGTCAACTAATTCTGGTATCATTCAGGATACTGACGCGCAACAAATTAAGGTGAAACAAGAAGGTGTATGACTGCTGAGAATGGTAGATGACCGTGCTTAGGTAGGCTAGAAGCAGAGAGGGATAGAAAGCTTCTTTTAAGAATGAAAAGCCAGACGGAAAAGACTTACCGTTTTTGAGCCTGTTTCTTAAAAAGCAGGCCTGAAACAGGAAAGTCATACGTTCCTGTTTCAGGCCTGCTGCTAAAAGAATCTATGAAGATTTGCTTGTCCGGTTAGAGACAAATTCTACAAAGTCACCTACGGTGTTGAAAGGTACTTCATCTGGAATATTGATTTTGAAGCTTTTCTCCAGCTCCCAGATAATGCTTACCACGTCTACGGTGTCAAGACCGAACTCTTTGCTGAGGTCAGAGGAGATGCGGAGACGGGAAGGGCGGATGCTTTTTACTTTACTGATGATTCTTACTACCTTCTGCTTAATGGAAGGCTTTGCTGCGGATATCATAGGGATGGGGTAAACGTGTTCTATTGGTATTACTTTAAACTATGCGATAATCAATTTGGCTGGGTTTCGGACTTCTTTTCAGAAAACGGCCTCTTTTCAGGGGCCTTGGAAGAACAGCGATGCAAAAGTACGATGCCTTTCACTTTATCTAGCACCTAAGCCAGTATCCTGCATGAAAGCGAAAAAAACGGGCACAAAATGCGCCCGCCTTTCCATCATTCATTTTTGGTGTTTCGCTTAAACCAGGACCGGTTGTCCGTGGTGTTGGTCTTTCTTCGCTTCCAGCTCGGCGGTTTCCCGCTCAAGCTCTTCGGCTGTTTTGTCAATCAAGATGATCTCGGTCTTCTTATCCATTCCGAATTTTGCCAGGATGCGGTCAAAACCGTAGTAGATGATAGGCACCACAATCAGGGTCAGGAACATGGAAGAACTCAAACCACCAATCAAGGCCCAGGCCAGACCGTTTTTAGTAGCGGCCACAGAACCTCCAGCCAACGCAATCGGTAACATACCAATCACCATGGCAAGTGTGGTCATCAAGATAGGGCGGAAACGGATTCTCACAGCTTCCAGCAAGGCATCTTTCACATGGTGGCCTTCCTTCTTCATCTGGTTAGTAAAGTCTACCACCATAATCGCGTTCTTGGCTACCAGACCAATCATCATGATAATACCCAGGATGGAGAAGATACTCAAACTCTGCGCGGCCAAAGCCAGGGCCAGCAAGGCCCCAATGATCGCCAACGGAATAGAGAACAATACCACCAGCGGGTACACATATGAGTCATACAAGGCCACCATGATCAGGTACACGAAGATGATGGAAGCCAGCAAGGCAATACCCAGTGTACCGAAACCTTCGCTCTGGTTTTTCAAGTCACCGGCGTAGTCAACCGTTACCCCGTTCGGGATTCTGATTTTGCCGGGATTGTCACTGGTACCCAAGATAGCCTGGATATCGGCACCCACTGAACCGGCCGGACGACCAATTACCTGGGAGTTCACGTTCAGAGAGGTTACCCGGTTGGTACGTTCTAACTGAGAAGGACCCGTAGATTGTTTAATGTCTGCGAACTGCGCCAGCCTGATCAGTTTACCGTCTTTGTTCACGAAAGACAGGTTCCCGATGTCGGTTACGTTGCGGCGGTCAAACTCATCTAGTCTGATGTTGATGTCGTAGTCCTCGGTACCTGAACGGAACGTGGCGTCTGAGTTACCACTGAAGGCCATCTGCATACCGGCACCCACGCTCTCCAGCGACAAGCCTACGCTCGCCATCTTGTCACGGTCTACCACTACCTCAATTTCTGGGTTACCGCCTTCTACCGAGGTCTCCACGTCAACCGTACCTTCTACGCCTTCAACTACCTTCATCACTTGCTTTGAGAAGCTGATAAGGCTGTCTAAGTTTGGTCCGGACAATACGATCTGAATAGGAGCCTGCGCATTACCCACCAGACCTACCGGTACCGGCGTTACTTCTACGTTAGGCAGTTTGCCTTCAATATCAGCTTTGGCCTGGCGGCTGAACTGCTGCGTACTGAACGTCCGTTCCTTCACATCTACCAGGGTTACAGATAATTCAGACTGATACGCTGAGTTCTGGCCCGCCTGGGAAGAAGCAGTAGTACCTACCGTGGTAAATACTCTGGATACTTCAGGAATGGAGCGCAAGTACTCTTCAACCTGCTTGGTGGCAAAGTTGGTTTGCTCTACCGTCGCATTCTTCGGTAACTCAAGTTGTAAGCTTACCTCACCACGGTCACCCGCCGGAATAAACTCACTACCTATGAAGCCGAAAGGCACCAGCATAAACGAGCCGATCAAGAGCAGGAACGTCACGGCCAGCGTAATGAACTTATGGTTGAAAGCCCATTTCAAGGTGTTGGTGAAACCTTCAATGATTCTGTCCAGCAAGCGCTCAAACGCTAGAATGAAACGGCCGAACATGTTCTTGTCAGACACGTGCTCCAGTTTAGAGAAGCGGCTGGCCAGCAATGGAATCAAAGTAAAGGCCACAAACAAGGAGATCATGGTGGCGATGGCTACTACCACCGCAAATTGCCGAAGAATATCAGACACCAGACCCGTTGACAAGGCGATAGGAACGAATACTACCACAATTACCAAGGTAATGGAGGTAACCGTTGCCATAATCTCTTTGATACCGTCATACGCTGCCTGCGCCGGATTTTTGCCCATCTCCATGTGCCGGTAAATGTTCTCAATGACCACAATGGCATCATCCACCAGAATACCTACCACCAAGGAAAGCGCCAGTAAAGACATCAGGTTCAAAGAATAGCCCAACAGGAACATGGCAATGAACGTGGCCACCAAAGAAGCCGGAATAGAGATCATTACAATAATCGCGTTCCGGATAGAGTGCAGGAACAGCAACATCACCACGGCCACTAGAACAATGGCAATCATTAAGTCGTGCAACACAGAGTCAGCAGCTTCCAGCGTAAAGTCAGAACTGTCTGAGGCAATGTTGAACTTAAGGCCTTGGGCAGCATAGGTTTTCTCTAGCTTGGCCAAAGCAGCTTTGGTTTGCGCACTTACCTCTACCGCGTTAGCATCTGACTGCTTCTGGATAGTGATACCCACTGATGCTTTAGAGTTGATGCGGTTCAGTACTTCCACATCTTTCTGCGTGTCCTGTACCTCGGCAATATCACTCAGGCGTACCGAACCGTTTTGGTCTTCCTTGATGATAAGGTTACGTAATTGGTTTAAATCCTGGAATTTACCAGCCAAACGCAACTGGGTCTGGCCGCTTTCATTCTTGATTCTACCGGTAGGGAAGTCTAGGTTAGAGTTTCTGATCTTTTGCTGCACCTGTAAGATGGAGATGCCGTAAGCTTCCAGCTTATCTGCCTGAATGTTTACTTTGATCTCACGCTCAGAACCACCCAGAACTTTGATGGCGGCCATACCGGGTACCCTAGAAAGCTCCGGCTTGATTTTGTTGTCAATCAGGTCGAAGAACTCAGTGGCAGGCATGTTGGCCGTTGCCCCCATTCTAATGATTGGCAAATCGTCAAAGTCAAACTTGTTCAGGGTAGGAGCATCTGCGTCTTCGGGTAAATTGGCCAGAATGGTGTTGATTTTCCGCTGGGCGTCCTGCAAGCTCAAATCTACGTTGGTGCCTTGGTTTAACTGAATGGTCACAATTGAGAAACTCTCCAGAGAGGTTCCTTTCATTTCCTTCACGTTCTCCAGGGCAGAAAGCGCATCCTCAATCTCTTTGGTCACCGAGTTCTCCACCTCATTAGGCGAAGCACCCGGGTACAGCGTGGTAATCGTCAACACGGGCGGGCTGAACTTAGGCAGCAACTCGTAGTTGAGGGCTTTGTAAGAGACAACACCTAGCAGGGTAAGGACGGTAAAGACCACCACCACCAAGGTTGACCGCTGAATTGATAATTTGGTTATGTTCATTTTTTAAACTTCTTCTTTGTTAAGCTAATTACTTAAGCGTAGTCACCTGAATGCCTTCGCGCAGGTTGATCTGACCCGTGCGCACTACTTGCTCGCCAGGCTGTACACCATCCAGAATCTCTACCTGATCTTGGGTTACCGTGCCTACTTTCACTTTGCGTAGGTACGCTTTGTTGTCTTTCACCACGTACACGCTTGGGTCCTGGATGCTACCTACAATGGCTTCACGGGCAAGCAACAGCGCATCACGCTGGTCTGCCACCTGGAAGAACGCCGTACCGTACATACCCGCACGCAGGTTGTTGTTGGCCCCGTTCTTTACTTCAATCTCCACGTCATACTTCAGGGTAGGGTCTGCCTGGGCGCCAATGGCTGTGACAGTACCGGTATACTCCTGGGCACCACCCGCACTTGCGGTCACGGTTACTTTCTGGCCGCGGTTGATCAACAATACTTCGGCTTCAGACACTTTCACGTTCAGCTTTAAGCGGTCTACATTCACAATGTCATAGAGCGGGGTGCCTGGGTTCAGGAAAGAGCCTACCTCAATGTACATGGCGTTGATTTCACCGCCAATGGGGGCCGTTACCCGAGTGTTAGACTGGCTCTGGCGGGCAGCTACCAATTGCGCGCGGGTGGCGTTCACGTTGATCTGGGCTTCTTCTACCTGGCGTTTGGTAACTGCGTCCCCGGCTACCAGGTTTTTCATGCGCTCCAGGTCTTTCTGGGCTTTCTGGTAGTTGGCGGTGGCCGTGGCTAAGTTGGCGCTGTTGGTATTGTCTTCAATCTGAATCAACAACTCACCGGCTCGCACTTTATCGCCTTTGCGCTTTAACACGCGTTGGATCTGGCCCTGGGCTTCAGAAAGAAGTTTCAGGCTTTGTACCGGCTGGAAATTACCTTGCGCTGTAAAGGATTTGTCTAGTTTGGCAGACTGCGCCTCTACCAAGGTTACCGGAATGGCCTCACTCTTAATCTCAGCTACGGCCGCTTTTTCCGTCATTTCCTTCTTGTTCTTGTTGAGGGTATAAGCTACCGCGCCCACCAGGACAACAACAACGAGGATATAAATTAGTTTTTTCATTTTTTTAAGGTGTGCAGAAAAGTTGTTATTGGATTAGGTTCTTTAATTCGCCGCGCGCTTTCACGTAGTTCAGCTGCGCGATTTTGTATTTCAGTCTTTCGTTGTTCAGATTGGTTTGAGCATCGCGTAAGCTTACCTCGGCCTCCAGCAAATCTGTCAAAGGAGATAGTCCTTCTTTGTACAGGCTGTTGGTGGTATTGTAAACCTCCCGCGCCAGCTCTACGTTCCGTTCCTGGTTCTCTATGGCCAACTGGCTAGTGGAGATTTGTTTCACCGCGTTGTCTAAGCCCATCTGGGTGTTCAACGCCAAGTTCTGCATGGTGAGATCCGTTTTCTGAACTTCAATCTGCGCCTGTTTTACCTGGTTTCTGCGCTGGAATCCATCAAAAATGGGAACCCTTAACTGTACGCCCAACACAAAGGTTTTAAACCAAGGTTGATTGGTGTCAAAGAAGTTGAACGAGCCGCGTTGGGCGTTGTAAGTGTATTGACCAAACCCGGCCAAAGAAGGATAAGCCTGGCCTTTGATGTTTTCCACGTTCAACCCATACAGTTTCTTCTGTGTCTGCAAAGCCTGGTAATCAGAGCGAAGGGCCAGAACCTCGTCCACATTGGTATTCACCGGAAGAACTACATCGGCCAACGTGGTAGAGTCGGCTATCTCGAACTGCTGGTCCATGGGCATGCCCATGAAGAACTTCAACGCGTTTTTCTGCTGCTCATACGCCGAGGCCAAGGTCTCGCGCTGATTTTCCAAGTTGGTTTTGTTTACCGTAATGCGGTTTACGTCTACCTTCTTCGCAAAATCATTCTTGTATTGCAACGTCAGGATTTTCTCCAGTTGCACCAAACGGTTGTAGTTGGCTTCAATGGTGCTGAACTGCTCCTTGGTTTGCAGCGCCTGCAGGTACGCCGAGCTTACGTTGTAAATCACGTCTTCCTGGCTCATTTGCGTGCGCAGACGGTACAGGTCACGGGTGGTAGCCGCGGCTTCCAAACCTACAAAGTAAGATTTGCTGAAAATCAGCTGGCTTAACTCCAATCCGCCGCTGGCGTTATACTTCTGTCCGAATTTCACCGGAATGTAGGTGCCGGGTTGGTCAAAGAATTCGCCGGGCAACAACTGCGTAGCGATGGAAGGAGATACCGTTAGCTGACCGGTTCCATTGAGCTGTGGCAAGCCAGAGCCTTTGGTTTCGCGTATTCTGGACTCTGCGCTTTGTTCGTCTAATTGCGCCTGTCTAATGGCTATGTTGTTGCCGGTAGCAAACTTGAGCGCTTCCTGCAACGACAGCACCTGGCCTGCGGCCGGGGCTTGTGCATAACTGAACCTCACCAAGAGTGTAAGGAGAAGGCCCAGTAGTAAATGCTTTTTATTCACGGTTTTACTTAGTTATTGGTTTTTATCTATGTAGTTGGTTCTTGCTTAAAAGAACCGAATGGGCAAAAAAATTAGTTTCTCCCTTTCAGCCACTTTTGCATAAGCGCCGGAACTTCTCTGGAAAGAAATTCCATAAACTCTATTCGCTCCAGCACCTTCTCGTTCATCTCGGGGTTCACATCTCCCCTTAGTTCGTTAGCTTGTCTCAGTAACTTGCTGAAGGCCAGAATGGATTCCATCTTGTTCACCACCTCTTCATGCCAGCATTCCAGCAAAGCCCCGAAGTACCGTTTCCGGTCACCGGGGTAGGTGGTGTATTCAATCAGGCGCATTTGCTGCAGAAGCTGGAGGGCGTTGCTGGTAGCACTTTTGCTGATGTTCAAGGTCTCCACAATCTCCTCAAAACTAAGGTGCGGCCGGTCTGAGACGTAGAGCAATCCCATGATTCTGCCAGTCACCGGCGGAAAGCCCTGCTGCTCATGGTAAATGCCCATTTTCTCGATCAATTTCTTTTGTTCTTGCGTTAACTCTGCCACTGTTGTTCCTCTCATTTGTTTAAGAACAGCACAAAGGTATTAGTTAGTTTCTTTAGTTCATAATTTTAAGAACCAAAAAAATTGTAATATTTTTTAAGATAGATTTTTGGTGGGTTAATATCGTGTATTACAGATAATTAAAGTAAATATGTGGCGCGATGACTATCCCAGTAGAGAGAATAATTGGGCTTCTCAATGGAAAGCGGCTCGTTCTTGGTCTGTTTTCAGAAATTCAGCCTCAAAACCATAGTGGCTCGGCACGGCCGTACTTGCCTTGGAGGTGGAAAGCTACCGCTTGATCTTTAAGGCGAGAGCAGATGAATGGTATAGTCCTTTCTGCCTACGGCCGAAAACCAGAAATCCCGTTTAGGGGCTGTTTCCGTTAAACTGCCTCTAAACGGGATTCATGTAAATCCCTGAAGTACGCACGACTGCCGGTGGTTCCCGGCGAGTCTGGAGACTCGCTTCATCCTTTGACACGAGACTGGAGCCTCGCGCCAGTTGGTTGAGATATTTCAAACCTGTGAGGTCTTGGAGACCTCACAGGTTTTCGTGTTTCCTGCCCCATTTTTGCAAAACAGCTCTGAAGCGGCGCGTTCTTAAGAGAAGCGGTTAGTTTTTGTACCGGCGGCCGAAGAAGTCGTTGGGGTTCCAGGTGGGGCGTTGGGTGGCTTGGGCTACTTGGTAACTGATTAGGAAGTTGAGTTGGACGTAGCGTTTTCCGGCCTCAAAGTCAAAGGAGTCGTTGAGTTCATCCTGAGGTTTGTGGTAGAAAGCGGCGCGCCATACTTCCACCTGCTTGTTCAGGTTGTTCTGGCCGTCTTTGGTTTTATTGCCGTATTTGATGTGTAGCGCTGGAATGCCTTGGCTCACGAAACTGAACTGGTCACTTCTGATAAACCGGTTCTGGTCGGGTTCCGGGTCGGCCTCAACCGTAATCCCAAGGTAACCGGCTGCGTTGGCGACCTGGCTTTTGAGGGAAGAATGCTCGGCCCCTAACGCCACCGCCGATAGGAGCGGGGCAATGATGGTAGGCATGTCGGTATTGATGTCAGCCACAATCTTCTGCTTGGGCACGGTAGGGTATTTGGCGAAGTACTGCGACCCTAGTAAACCCATTTCTTCGCCGGTTACCAGCACAAACAGCAGCGAGCGCTTCGGTTTCTGTTTCTGTTTCAGTTGGGAATAGACTTTGGCAATCTCCAATACACTGGCCACGCCCGAGGCATTGTCATGCGCACCATTATAGATAGAGTCGCCTTTCACGGGCGTACTGATGCCCATGTGGTCCAGGTGGGCGCTGTGCACCACGTATTCATCGCGCAGCGTAGCGTCTGCACCCGTGATTTTTCCGGCCACGTTGTATGAATCGAAGTCCTGGTAGGTAGAGGTGTATTTGCCCTGTAGTTTAGCCTGAAGCGCAGCCGAAGCCGGTGTTCCTTTCTGCAACTTGGCTACTACCTGGGTAGTGTCTAACCCAGCGCCCTGCAGCAACGCGTGGAAAGTAGCAGCGTTCACGGAGGCAAGCAGTTTGGATTGTTCAGAAACATAGCTGCCAGAGGCGGCCACTTTTCCGTCGGCGGCCATCACGCTGTTTACCCCGAGGCTCAGGTTAGTGACACGCGCTCTAGGATTGTTATTGCCAATGATGACCCCCACCGCGCCGTGGTTCACCGCATTCTGCAAAATGGTGGAGAAGTGCATGCTGGCGGCGGCAATGGTAGAATGGAAGTTTTGGGGCGCTCCTCTTAGTATGACCACCACTTTTCCTTTCACATCCAGGTTGGCGTAGTCGTCATAACCTACTTCGGGGGCAGTGATGCCGTAACCAGCGAAGACCAGCGGTGCGTCTATAGTCACCGAGGGGTTCTGCGGATTGGGGTAGATGGAGAAATCAGTCCCTGGCGCCAGGGTTTTTGTGCCTTGTGCGGTAGAGAGCGCGAGTGTGGCATCTTTGCCCGTGAACGCTCTCCTGATTCTTACTTTCTGCAGATACGTGCCGTTTTCGCCGCCGGGCTGTACGCCCAGTTTCTTGAACTGGCCTACCACGTAATCTACGGCCATTTGGTAGCCGGGCGTACCGGGCAGGCGACCCAGTAATTTATCATCTGCCAGGTACTGAATATGCGCTTTGATAGCCTCGGGTTTTACGGTGTTCAGTTGCTGCGTCACGTCTTTTTCCAACGTGAGCGTCTGCGCGAACGAAGTGCCGGAAACCAGCAGGGCACTTACCAGAAGTGATTTAAACTTCATCTTATCTTAAAATGGTATTTCTGTTGATTGACTGTTTGGTTAGCTTTTCACGGCCTTTATCCACGCCTGAGCCATTAATTCGGCGCCCGCCAAGCTAGGATGCACGCCGTCATAGGTCCAGTACACGCCGGGAGCATGTTTCTGCGCTTTCTCATACACGCTCTGGTACGGGATAAAACTGGCGTTGAACTGCTGGGCAATTTCGCGGGCCGCTTGTCTATATTCATCAAAGGCCGGAAACCACTTCTCGTCTACCGCCTTGATGCCTTTCACCGCAAAGGGTTCGCCCACTATCAACTGTACTTCGGGTAACCGTTGTTTGGTGCGATCTAGCAGCGTTTTGAAATCCTGCCGGTACACTTGCAGCGTGCCTTTGTAGCCCGAGGTGAGGGTATGCCAGAAATCGTTTACGCCAATCAGGATACTGAGCACGTCTGGTTTCAGCGCCAGCGTATCGGTCTCCCAGCGCTCGGCCACCTGGTACACCTTGAACCCGCTAATGCCTTTGTTGTAGATCTTCAGGTTTTTGTCGGGGTGGGTGTGCAGCAACTCGGCGGAGGCCAGCATGGCGTAGCCGCTGCCCAACGCTTTGGCGCTGTTGAACTCGGTGGTGTCGCGGTTACGTCCGGCATCGGTAATGGAATCGCCTTGGAAAAGCAGGATGCTGTCTTTTTTGAAGGTGATCGCTTTGGGTTTCTCCGCCGCAAAAGCTTCGGTGAGAATACTGGGAATGGAAAGGGCCGCTACCCCTCCCAAAGCGGTTTTGGTGAGAAAGCTACGACGGGTATTTTCTGAGGATGAAGACATAGTGTGGTTTGTTTCAAGGGGAAAAATACTAAAATAAGTAAGAATTCAACTACTAGATGAGGAGTGGTTTGCCGGAATGACTTCTCTGTTGGTTTTTTGGGCTGTTTTGATGAAATGAATGCACAACTGATTTTGGCTTGTCTTTGGTTCTTGTGGAGTGGCTGTTGCAAGCAGTTTGTCTGTTTTCGCCGTTGTTGGTGTTATCACCAACAACCTGAAGGACTGCCCTTCTAGAAGGAAGCTTTTGTACACGCATTTTGCCTGTTGCTGGCGTGGCGGGTGGTTGATGCGGCGCCCTTATGCTTTGTTGTTTCATCTTTTCCCTCCGTGCGCTCACGGCCGCGAGGCCCCGTCTTCCCCTCGCGCACTGCCCTTTCGGCCTGAAGTGTCTTTTGTTCTTAGTAGGAGTCTGTCTAGGGCCAAAAGCGAGGCGCGCTCGGGAAAGACTGGGAAAGGGAAAGTAGCGGAAGTAGCAGAGATTCCCCCTTTGAAGGGGGCGAAGGGGGATGTTTACACCTGCAGATCACACGCATTGCTTTCTCCTATGAACATGGGTCAAGTCTGTGACTTGGACCTACCATGTCCGGAAGTTTGCAAATCCGTGAGGTGAAAGCCTCAAAAGAATGTTTTCTCAATCAGCCTGGCTCTATAGGGCGGTGAGTTCTGCTTTCCCAACAGCTTCCAAGGCGTACTAATCTAACGGTGAAAGAGTGTCTACCCGGCTACCAATAAAAATCCCTGCTACTAAAGGCAGCAGGGCTTCAGGAAATTTCATGTTTATGTAAATGGGGGAGAGCCTCTGGCTGGCGTGAGCAGCCAGAGGAAAGTTATTGTTAGCGATTGTTTTGCTGTCTCACCGGAACCGGGATGGGTTGCAGGGTAGGGCCAGCTAATCTGGAAATTAAGTTTTTCAATAACGCAGCAATAGAGGGAAGCGTGCTATTTTTCATGGGTTTAGATGTCAAGTGTACTTGTTTGTAAGTGTATGCAGGAACGGCCCTTTGTAGAAGTTACTTGAAGTTCTTAGAGCTTATTCTCTCCGTTCTCCTTTTACCAACGCCAAAAAGCACAATTGATTTTACGATGATAAAATAATTAAGCCTAAGTTCAAAGGTAAATTCCTGCAATGATTCTTGTATCTACAACAATAGTGCCAGCCACAGTGTTCCTTTTCTGTGGAAAATGTAGGTTGAGAGGAGTTAGTTTCTTGAGGTACTTTATAAAAATCCAATTATGAATTGTACCTTTTGTGGTTAGGGTGGTCTTTTGAACATAACTGCATCGTCTGAATGATGTTCTTTCTCTGCTTTTTAAATATCTAGGTTGAGGTAAAAAACCTTAATATTGGTTTCACAACTTTGAACTATATTTATGCCTAGGCTTAAGAAGTACCTCTTTCTCTGTCTCCTCTTTCTGATAAGTTTTGCAAATGCCCAGCAAAAGACTGATAACGGCCGGCAGCGACTTTTAATGGATTTTGGCTGGCGCTTCGCCTTCGGACATCCGTCAGATACTAAAAAGGACTTCGGGACTGGGACCAGTTACTTTTCTTATCTAGCCAAAGCGGGGTACGGCGACGGCGCCGCTGACCCCAAGTTTGATGACCGCGCCTGGCGAAAGCTGGATCTGCCGCACGACTGGGCCGTGGAGCAGGATTTTAGCCCCCAGGCCAGTTTCAGCCACGGGTTCAAAGCCATTGGGCGCAACTTCCCAGATAGAAGCATAGGTTGGTACCGCAAGACGTTTACTATTCCCGAGGCAGACTTGGGCCGCCGCATTTCGGTTGAGTTTGACGGCGTGTTCCGCAGTTCCATGGTGTGGGTGAACGGCCATTACCTGGGCACCGAGGCCAGTGGCTACAACAGTTTCCGGTATGACATTACCGACCTGCTGAATTACGGCGGCAGCAATGTGATTGCCGTGCGGGTAGATGCCACCATGGAAGAGGGCTGGTTTTATGAAGGAGCGGGTATTTACCGGCACGTATGGCTTTCCAAAACCAACCCGCTGCACGTGGCACCCCACGGCACCTTCGTGACCTCCCAAGTAAACGGCACTAACGCCAACGTCACGGCAAAAGCCGATATTATCAATGAAGACCAAACTGCCAAAACCTTTTCCGTGGTTCAGACCATTGTAGATGCCCAGGGGAAAGCGGTGGCTACCAAAAGGCAGGATAATCTCAGGCTGGCTCCCTTCCAGACCCAGCAGGTGCAAATGGAGCTTCCAGTAACCAATGCCAAGCTTTGGGATTTGGAGTCGCCTTACCTCTACAAACTGGTGACTACCGTGCTCCCCGATGGAAACCAGGAAGCAGACCGTTACGAAACCAACTTCGGGATTAGAACCATTCGGTTTGATGCCAAAGAAGGCTTCTTCCTGAACGGTAAGCATGTGAAACTGAAGGGCACCAACAACCACCAGGACCACGCCGGGGTAGGGGCTGCCATGCCGGATGAGCTTCAGTACTGGCGCATCAAAACGCTGAAGGCAATGGGATCCAACGCCTACCGCGCCTCCCACAATCCACCTACGCCTGAACTCCTGGATGCCTGCGACCGCCTGGGGATGCTGGTGATAGACGAAAACCGCCTGATGGGTACCAACTTCCAGATGGAAAAAGACCTGAAAGGAATGATTCTCCGGGACCGGAACCATCCCAGCATCATCAGCTGGTCCATTGGGAATGAGGAGTGGGGCATTGAAAACAGTACCATTGGTGCAAGAATAGCCACCACCATGCAGACTTACGCCAAGAGCCTGGATTCTACCCGAGCCATTTCGGCGGGTATCAGCGGCGGGTTCGGGAGCGGCATTTCTGACGTGATTGAGGTAATGGGCTACAACTACATGGGCAACGGCAACATTGAAGCCCACCACAACCGGTTCCCCAACCAACCCGCCATGGGCACCGAGGAAGGCTCTACTTTTGCCACCAGAGGCATTTACGTGACCGACCCTCAAAAGCAGTACATGGCCGCCTATGACAAGAAGCCGCGTCCCACGTTTTACTCCATAGAAGAAGGCTGGACGTTTTACGCCAACCGCCCTTGGCTAGCCGGTATGTTCATCTGGACCGGGTTCGATTATAGGGGCGAAGCCACACCCCACGGCTGGCCCTCAGTGACCTCTTACTTTGGTATGATGGACTTGTGCGGCTTCCCGAAAGATAATGTGTATTACCTGCGCTCGTGGTGGTCAGACCAGCCTACCTTGCACCTGCTGCCGCATTGGAACTGGCCAGGGCAGGAGGGGAAAGAGATAGATGTGTGGGCGTACAGCAATTGTGATGAGGTGGAGTTGCTCCTGAACAAGAAGAGCTTGGGAAGACAGTCTATGAAGCCCAACTCTCACCTGGAATGGAAAGTGAAATACGTCCCCGGCACGCTGGAAGCAATAGGCTACAAAAATGGCCAAAAGGTTTTGACCGATGTGGTGAAAACAACCGGCGAAGCGGCTGCCCTTCAACTCACTCCGCATAAAACTTCCCTGAGTGCAGACGGCGAAGATATTTCTGTCATAACCGTTTCTGTGGCGGATAAGAAGAAACTGGGAGTACCTACCGCAAATGATGAAATTACCTTTCAACTGAGTGGTCCGGGTAAAATAATAGGCATTGGAAGCGGAGACCCTACTTCCCTAGAGAAAGAGAAGTTTGTGGAGGAGATTACCGCAGTCAGCATTGTGGACCTGAGGGAAAAGCCTCTGCAAGGGATGGACCAAGGCCAAAATGCCTTAAAAGAAACCGATGCGAGTTCCTGGATTGAAGCATTCAGAAACCGGGACTACAAGAACCTGGCACCGGCTTACCTCTATCGGGGCGCTTTTGAACTGCCCCAAAACTACCCGGGCTCCCAGATTAATTTCTTCTATAAGAGCATTGGCAGGGAGCAATCCATTTACATCAATGGCAAGGAGATTGGCAAAAACCTGAAAGAAAATGCGGAAGGATACGCCTTTAAATTAGACGCTGCCATGCTAAAACCCGGCAAGAACCAGATCGATATTATTGCCACTCCCATTCCTAAAAAGAATGATTGGGACTATGTGAATACGAATCCTGGTACCGTGCAGATCTTTACTCCGGCACCGCTATGGAAAAGGAAGCTGTTCAATGGTTTGGCCCAAATCATCGTTCAGACTACAAAAGAGGCCGGGGAAATTACCTTGACCGCAACGGGGAACGGACTGAAACCAGCGGTTCTAAAAGTAAAGTCATCCAAAGGGGAAACGGCAAGACTCGCTGTTGATTGATTTAGATGTACTGGCATTTGATGATGCCTGTTTACTTTGCGCATTTTCTGTTTTGGAGTTCGTTTCAGAAAACAAATGTCAAAACAGGAAATGAAAGGTTTTTAGCAGAAGTAGAGAAAAGCTAGTGATTCCGTTCATTATCCGTTGAAGTAGATTTAGAGATGTTGCAGTCAAATTCCTATCAAAAAGGCTTATGGAAAATAGCGCTGATTACCTCCGCTGGGTGGGGTGTGATTAGCCTTTTTCCGGTGGTGAACGCCAGGCGACCTTTCTTTCTGGGCAGCCGCGGAGATAGGCCACCTAGGAGAATGAACCGTGTTTCTTTTGGGCCAGCTCAGGACGATATTATCCTGTCGGCGGTGTGGGTTTTTCTGCTGATGCTGTGCCTCTGGGTGATGAACATTTACCTGTACGGCTGGTTCAGCCGATTGAGCTGGAACGAAAGAGCAAAGAATTTTACCCGATATGCTCTCAGCTACTTGCTGACCGTGTTGCTGTATTATGGACTTTTGACCCTGGCTTTTGTAGTAATAGACGGTCCGCCGCCCCGGGTTTTTCCCTTGATTGTGGCGCTTGCCAACAATACCATTGTGCTGGTTCTTATGGACTTGGTGATTTTGCAGCGCAAAAGCGCCCAGATTGCCGTAGAGAACAGCCAGCTCAAGATGAACCACGCCATCGCGCAGCACCAACGGCTGAAGCACCAATTGCAACCGCATTTCCTGTTCAATTCACTTAATACCCTGAAAACGCTCATCAAAAAACATCGGCCCGAGGCCGAGGAATACCTAGTGCGGTTGTCCGATTTGCTCAGGGCCTCTATCACTTCTGAAAACAAAACCACTATTCCGCTGGCGGAAGAATTAAAGCTGTGCGTGGATTACCTGGAGATGCAGAAGGTTCGGTTCAAAGACTCGTTTTCCTATAGAATTGAGATTCCGGCCCATATTCTCACCTCGGGGTGTCTGCCTATTTTCTCGCTGCAACTGCTGGTGGAGAATGCCATCAAGCACAACGCGTTCACCGTAGAAGAACCCCTGATCATCCAGATTTCCTATACCCACGAAGAGTGCATTGTGGTCTGGAACAACAAAAGGCCCAAGCAGACGCTGGAGCCTTCCTCCGGCATTGGGCTGAAGAATTTGTCTGAGCGGTACCAGGTCATCTGCGGCAAGGGCATCAAGGTGGTAGAGGCAGACCATTTCTTTTCTGTTGAACTTAAGCTGCTGACGAATGAATATTGTTATCATTGAAGATGAGCCCCTTACGGCCGAAGATCTGGAAGATACGCTGGTAGAGGTAGAAGCAAGCGTGCGCGTAGTGGCAGTGCTAGCTTCTGTGAAAGCGGCCATCTCGTATTTCCAGCGGAACCCAGCTCCAGACATAATCTTCTCTGATATTCAGTTAGGCGATGGGTTGAGCTTTGAGATTTTCCAGGCGGTGCCCATTTCTAAACCAGTAGTCTTTTGTACGGCTTATAACGAGTATGCTTTGGATGCTTTCAAAGCCAATGGCATTGACTACGTTTTGAAGCCCTTCAGCAAGGCTACTATTGAGAAAACACTGCAGAAATACAAACAACTACAGCAGAGCCTCGCCCCGCCAACCCCAGACTACCAGGCCTTGGTGCAACTGCTGGATAACCGGCAGGGGCAGAAACCCAGCTCGGTGCTGGTGTTCCAGCGCGACAAGATTATTCCGCTGCCCCTGGACCAAATTGCGGTGTGTTACTCGCAGAACCTGGTCACGCACGTCATCACCTTTGACCAGAGGAAATTCACCCTCCAGCAGACCATGGAAGAGATGGAAGTCCTCTGCGGAAACCAGTTCTTCCGGGCCAACCGGCAGTTCCTGCTCCACCGCAAGGCTATCAAAGAAGCGGTACAGCATTTGGGGCGCAAACTCGCGGTCACGCTTACCATTCCGTTCCAGGAAGAAATCATAGTGAGTAAGGCGAAGGGTCCGCTGTTTCTAAACTGGTTGGCGCAATGAAGTAAAAAGCCGCTTTTACCTTAAAGTAAGAGCGGTTTTTGTTTTAGGAGGCTTCTTAGAAAAACAGCTTAAAAAGTAAATGTTTGTTTGGATGGCCGGTTCTGTCCGTTTCACTGCCGGCTTTGTCCGGTTGGCTGTTTTCAGGGGTTTTGGGCTTATTTCTGGCACCTGCTTTGCAAAGGGAAGATCAAGCAGGTTAAAGCAGCCTGAAAAGCTAGAAACGTAAACCCTTAATCTTACTTGAAATGAAAAAGTACTTTGTAATGATCGCCTTAGGTTTAGCCGTAGCCGGAACTTCTTACGCGCAAACTGGTCCGCAGCAACGGGGCAGAAATTCTGAAAACAGAACAGAGCAACACAGAAAAGACAAAGGTGATGCTCGCCATGGCGGGGAGAAGCGTGCCCAAATCTCACCTGAGGAAAGAGCCACCAAGCGTACTGAGATGCTGAGCCAGAAACTGGACCTGAGCAACTCACAGAAAAAGAAACTACAGGCCCTTAACCTGAAACAAGCCCAGCAAATGGAAAGCTTCAAAGGACAGTACGCGCAAAAAGGCCAACGCAATGGAGCCGAACGGAACGGCCAGCAGCGGGAGCAGATGAAACAGCTTCATGCTTCCTGGGAGAAGGAATTCAAAAGCATGCTGAGCAAAAAGCAATACGCTAAATACGAAGAAGAGCGCAAGCAAATGCAAGCCAACCGCGCTAACCGCAAAGGCAGAGAAGAAGGAAAAGAAACCCGCTTCAGAAGACATCAGAACGGATAAGTAATCTTGCGTTCACATGTAAAAAGAGCAAGCCTAGGCTTGCTCTTTTTACATGTGAAATTCTAAAAGGAACTAATCGGTCGTAAGTCGTTTTTTACTCTCTTTTGTGAAAACAGGCTTAAAAGATATCCTTTTAAGCCGAAGGTCTGACGTCTACAGGAACGGCCGAGATTAGGAAGCGACCGGCAATCTGATGTGGAAGGTGGTGCCTTTTTGCTCCTCGCTTTCCACGTTGATAGAGCCGCCGTGTTGCTCTACCAATTGTTGGCAGATGCTTAATCCGAGGCCCGTAGATTTTTCGCCCTTCAAGCCTTTTCTTCTGGCTTTGGAGAAGCGGTCAAAAAGGACGGGTCTTATTTGCTCTGGGATGCCAATGCCTTCGTCGGTGATTTCAACGTGCAGGTTCTTTTTTTCTTCCTGTACCTTAATGCTGATAGTGCTATGGGTGGGCGTGAACTTCACAGCGTTGGAAAGCAGGTTGGTCATGACCCGGTGGAAGCGTTCTTTGTTCAGGTTGGCATATACCGGAACCGGTGGGCGCTGCAGGTGCAGGTTTCGGGAGCCTTGCAACTGAGACTGCCACTCCTGGTGCACTTGCTGCAAGACCTCGCCCAGATCCAATTTCTCCATCGGGATTTCTTCCACCAGCTCTTCGCGGGCCACTACCAACAAATCATTGATAATGGCCTTGGAAGATTGGCAACTGGTTAGAATCAGGTTGAGGTATTGCTGCTGCTTCTCTGGGGTCGCGTTGTTTTTCTGGAGCAGCGAGGTGATCATCTCAATGTTGTTGAAGGGACTTCGGAGGTCATGCGCCACCACGCCCAATATTTCTGATTTTGTCTGGCTTATTTTCTGAATCTCGCGGTTTTTCGCCTCAATCTCTTTTAGTTGTATAAAATGGGTTGCCCGGTAGCTGTACATAGTGCGGGAAAGCACAAAGAAGCAAGTCAGGATAAGGAAAGACACACACTGGTTTAAGATTCTCTGCTCGGGGCTGAGAGGTAAAAAGTGCAGCATGATGGTAAAAGCCAGCGCGGTGAGCGTTACCAAGACCAGCGTCTCTACATACTCAAAGTCCCAAAGGAAGGCCACCGTCACTAGTCCTAACAGATACATGGTTAGGGTGTTTTTGGGATTAGATTGGGCAATGAACGTAATACTCAGGCAACAGGCAATGAACGCAAACCCGAATGCCAGACACAACAATTGGGCTACCCAGAGCCTGGTTTGAGACTTCTTCCTGTGAAAGAAAGAGTGTTCCAGGTTCAGAAGAACGGCCGACGCACTAATCAGTAGAATGTTTACGGCTCGGAAGAAAGTAGCATGGAGTGTTTGGTTGAGAACGGGAAACAACAGCGGCAATAGTAGAATGCCACAAGAAACAGACATAGCCAAATAAGCGACTAGCCGAAGCTTCTTAAGGTTTTGCAAAACATACTCCTGCCTAAACGCCTGTAGTGATAGACGCGCCGGAGCATTGAAAAAGTAAAATTTCAACGTGATCTCTGGAACTGGAAACAACCTAGCGATTACCAGGGGGATAAGGGCAAAGGCAATGCACAAAGGTACTAAAAACTCCTTTCATCATTGGTAAATGTAGGTGTGGTTTTTCTAAATTGAATTCATGTAAAGAAGAATAATACAATGTCTTTTTTCTTTGTATTTGCTGTGCTGCAAAGTCTGTTAAAGAACGAACCTCATACCTTGTAATTGAATGCTTTACGTGTGAAATGAGCGTTAAAAAAGTATAGGAGAATTTAGATTTTTGGCAAGGTCTTTGGATTAAGATAGATAAACAAAGTTTCTTTTAGTTATAAACTGATTGAGTAGGAAACGTGATTCTGTTTTTCGCGCAGCTGCCCAATTTTAAAATTCGTTTCCATGAAAACCTTTTTACAAAGAATGTGGGCGCTGGGGGTAGTTGCCCTCATGGCCTTCAGCCTACTCAGTGCCTCTGAGGCGCAGGCTGGTCCGGGAGACCGCGTGTCTTTCCAGACGTTTTATGATGAACTGGACCCGTACGGCCGCTGGATCAATGATGCCGAATACGGGTACGTGTGGTCGCCCAACGTGGAGCGCGGATTTCAGCCGTATGGTACGCGCGGGCACTGGGTCATGACCGAGTACGGCAACACCTGGGTGTCTGATTATGACTGGGGCTGGGCTCCATTCCACTACGGACGCTGGGTGTATGATGATTATGAGGGCTGGCTCTGGATTCCGGGCTCTGACTGGGGACCGGCCTGGGTAGACTGGCGCAACGGCGGTGGCTATTATGGTTGGGCACCTATGGGGCCAAGGGTAACGTACATTGTGCCGGCCACGCGCTGGGTATTTGTACCGGTTATGTACATCAACAGCCCGCGCATTTACTCTTACTGCGTGCCCAGAACCCGGGTGGTCAACATCTACCACAACACCACCATCATCAATAACTACTACGAGCGCGATAACCGCCGGTACGTGTATGGGCCCAGAAACCAGGACATTGAGCGAGCTACCAACCGCCGGGTGAATGTGTACCGCGTAGACCGTGACAGCCGTCCCGGCCGAACTTCGGTGGCTGAGAACTCCGTTCGGATTTACCGTCCAGACGTGAACTCCCGCCGCGAAGAAGCTCCCAGCCGGGTCATCGCCCGAAACACAGCCACTAACCGTTCTAACCTAACCGGTACCTATGGCACCGCAGGCCGAAGCGACAGAAGCAGCAATACCAACCGCACCAGAGTTGAAAACAACACCCGTGAGCGCGCCACCGGAGAGTTGAATTCTACTTCCCGGACTAACCTGGAACCATCTTCTGAGCAGCGCAGCGTCACCGAAGGAAGCAGCAGGACCAGAATCGGCGTTCGGGAAACCAGAACTTCCTCTGAGGACAACACCACGCGAACCCGCCCGGAAAGAACGGATTATCCACAGCGCACCAGTGAGTCTAGCGCTATTGAAACCAGAACCCGCACCCGTGCAGAGGAGGGTTCCCGCCAACGGACAGAAGGAAGCTATTCTCCCCGCAGAATGGAGTCATCTTCTTCAGCGGAAGGGCAGTACCAACCACGCACCCGGTCAGAAGCAGGCGGACAAAGTCAATATCAAACTCACAGTCGGCAGGAATCTGGCGGACAAGGGCAGTACCAGCAACGAAGCCGTCCGGTAACTGCTCCGTCGCAAGCCCCGGCACAGCAGCGCCAAGTTGCTCCCCGTCAGGAATCTTCCTCTGGAAGACAATCCAGCCGAGGCGGTAGAAACTAACCTGTTTTGATTTTATGAATGATAGAAAAGCCGCACTTCTTTGAGGTGCGGCTTTTTGTTTTGGGGGCGATTTGCGCAAAAACGTCTCAATTCCGTAGAAAATTTTCTACCCAGGCATTCACTTTCTCCGGTTGTTCATGGTGCAGCCAGTGCGTGGCGTTATCCAGAAAGAACAGTTGACCATTGGTACATTGCTCTATGCTGGGCAGGGCTAATTCGGTACCCAGAAATTTATCTTGCTTTCCCCAGAGCATGAAGGTAGGCACTTCAACTGGGTGGTTCGCTTTAATAGGGTTGTATTTGTACGCCCGGTACCAATTTATCATGGCTCCCAGGGCACCTGGTTGCGCCCAGGCTTTTTTATAGGCTTCCAGGTCTTGCGGAGTGAAAGTGTTGGGCAGGGCAGAGCCGGTCAAGGTTTTCTCCAGCACCTTGAAGTCAAGCATGCTGTTGACCGCCTCCGGCACCCACGGAATCTGGAAAAAGCCCGTGTACCAACTCCTGAGCATCTGCCTGGGATTATGCGTCAGGTGCTCATGGATAACCGCCGGATGAGGCATGTTCAGGATGACCAGCTTCTCCAACAACTGTGGAAAATGCAGTGCCAGGTTCCAGGCCACGCCGCCGCCCCAGTCATGCCCCACCAACACCACTTTCTCCGTCGTTAATTGGGGAATCAACTCCGCAATGTCCTGGGTGAGTTGGTCTATGGTATACGATTCTACGCCCTCTGGTTTGCTGCTGAGGTTGTATCCCCGCTGGTCTGGTGCCACCACTCGCCAACCCTTTTCTGAAAAGTAACTCAGTTGCTTTCGCCACCCATACCAGAACTCCGGGAAACCATGCAAGAAGAGAATGACCTTGCCCTCCGTTGGGCGGGCTTCCACGGTGTGTAGTTGAATGCCGTTGGTTTGGTAATACTTGTCTCTGTTTTCCATGCTCGCCTTCTTGTCTTCTCGCTTTTACGTGGAAATACGTGGCTGTTCCGTTTCAGGGCTGTTTTATAGAAATATTGAAAAGTCATTGGCGTAGACGTTCGCAGGTCTAAAGACGCTACGAGGTCTTTGGAGTAGGCGGTATTGCGGAAGCAGGCTGAAAACGCGAAAACCTGTGAGGTCTCCAAGACCTCACAGGTTTAGAAAGTACTAGCGCGAGACTCCAGTCCCGTGACTAGGGATGAAGCGAGTCTCCAGACTTGCCGGGAATTACTGGCTGAATGGAGAGGTCAGGTATATGTTCTATGTCAACTATGGCGCGGAAGTTACTTCCGTGACTATTGAGTTGATTGAAAGTCACGGAAGTAACTTCCGCGCCATAGAGTTCCTGTTTTTGGCACGCTATCCGAAAATTAGCCTTAAAACCTAACCAATTCCGCACCCTCAAAAGACCTCGTAGTGTGCGCAGCTCCTACGAGTGTCTATACCACTGCCGTTTCAAGCCCACTTTCCCCAAATCACCACACAAACTCAACCCCAACCAAAAAAGCCCCGCCTCACCAAACAGGCAAGAACAGGGCTCCTCAAAAAGTAGGTCGTGCTACTTGATACGTGCTACCTGCTATGGACTTAAAACAATTGGTACTTAGATAGTTCTTTGGAGGGTAGCTCAGAATCACCCATCAGGTACATGTCTATAGCACGGGCGGCTTCACGACCGTCTGAGATGGCCCAGACAACCAGTGACTGACCTCGACAGGCATCTCCGGCGGAAAATACACCAGGTACGTTCGTTTGCCAATCGTTGAGTTTGAAGTTGCCCCGGCGGTCCAGTTCAAACTTAAAGCTGGAAGTGAAGGCATCATGTTCCGGACGCTCGTAGCCAATGGCAATCAGCGCCAGGTCACAGGGCAGGATGCGTTCGCTGTTGGGCTTTTCGGTGTACTCGCTTTGGTTTTTCCATTCCAGTTCCACTACGCGCAGACCTTTCACGTGTCCGTTTTCATCAGCAATGAATTCCTTGTTGAGCCAGCCCCAGCTACGTTCGCAGCCTTCTTCATGCGACGAAGAGGAGGAGAGCGTCACCGGTTCCTCGGGCCAGGGGTTGTGCGGGTGGCGTTCTGAGCTGGGCATGTACCGGTACTGCAGTTGCGTCACAGATTTGGCGAACTGACGGTTGGCGGTTCCTACACAGTCTGAGCCCGTATCACCGCCGCCAATCACCAGCACGTGCTTCCCGAAAGCGTTGATGTCCTGCTCCGGCGCTATTTGAGCACCATCCACCCGGCGGTTCTGCAGCCCCAGGTAATCCATCGCGAAATGAATGCCTTTCAGGTGGTTGCCGGGAATGGAAATGGCCCGCGGCTTGGACGACCCGATGGCCAACAGCACGGCATCAAATTTCCGGTACAGCTTTTTGAGGGTGGTGTCTTGCCCAATCTTGCGGTTGTACTTGAACTTAATGCCCTCTGCTTCCAGAATGGCCAGGCGGCGGTCAATGGTCCATTTCTCTAGTTTGAAATCTGGGATGCCGTAACGAAGCAAACCACCGGCTTTCTCATCTTTTTCATAGACGGTCACTTTGTGACCTGCCTGGTTCAGCTGCGCGGCGGCAGCCAGTCCGGCGGGGCCGGAGCCCACCACGGCCACTTTTTTACCGGTGCGTTGCAACGGCGGATTCGGTTTTACCAGACCCAGTTCAAAGGATTTTTCGGCAATGGACTTCTCAATGTGCTCAATGGCTACGGCCGGTTTGTTGATGGACAGCACGCAGCTGTTCTCGCACGGGGCGGGGCAGATGCGGCCCGTGAACTCCGGGAAGTTGTTGGTGCTGTACAGCACGCGCACCGCCCGCTCCCAATCGCCTTCTGAGACCGCATCATTGAAATCCGGAATCAGGTTGCCCAGCGGACAGCCGTTGTGACAGAAAGGAATGCCGCAGTCCATGCAGCGGGTTGCCTGTATTTTGGTCTTTTCCTCAGGGAAAGGCAGGTAAATCTCGTTCGAGTCGTTCACCCGCACTTTCGGATCGCGGGTGCCCGGCACCTCGCGGTTATACTTTAGGAATCCGTCTGCTCTTCCCATTACACCAAGGCTTTTTCGGTTTCTAATTCAATTGATTGCAAGGCTTTTCTTAAGTCATGCGGCATTACTTTCACAAACTGCTGGCTGGTTTGCTCCCAATTGGCCAGAAGCTCCTGCGCCCGCAAACTGCCGGTATAAGCCACGTGTTCCGTTAATTTCTTTTCAATCCAGCGGAAGTCTTCTGCCTCCGGTGTTTCCATACCTACCATGTCCAGGTTGCACTGGTCAAGGTAGCTGGGGTCTGGCGCGTAGAGGTACGCGATACCGCCGCTCATACCCGCCGCGAAGTTCTTCCCAATCTCGCCCAATACCAGCACCTTGCCGCCGGTCATGTACTCACAGCCGTGGTCGCCAATGCCTTCCACCACCGCCTCGGCACCCGAGTTACGCACGCAGAAGCGTTCTCCGGCCATGCCGTTGATGTACACTTTGCCGCTGGTTGCGCCGTAAAGCGCCACATTGCCCGTGATGATGTTGTCATGGGCCAGGTACTGGCTTTCCCGGAAAGGCTGTAAGATTATTTTTCCACCGGAAAGGCCTTTGCCTAAATAATCATTGGCCTCGCCCAGTAACCGGAACGTGATACCCGGAGCAAGGAATGCCCCAAAAGACTGACCCGCTGAGCCGTAGAACGTAGTTTTAAAGGAATCTTCCGGCAAACCATGCTTCCCGAAGGTGCTGGAGATTTCATAAGACAGCATGGTGCCCACGGCGCGGTCCACGTTGTTGATGCGGTACTCCACATCGGTATTGCCTTTCTTCAGGTCCCTAATGAGCTTTTTATCCAGCACTTTGCCAATCTCATGGTCCTGCTCAATCTGTTTGTAGGTACCCACGTTACGCGGCACATACTCCTGGTGCAGGATAGGGGAGAGGTCCAGGTTCTTGAGTTTCCAGTGGTTCAGGTCGGTTCTGATTTTCAGAATCTGCGACTGGCCCACCATCTCATTGATGGTTCTGAAGCCCAGCGAGGCCATGATCTGGCGCAGCTCCATGGCCAGGAAGGTGAACAGGTTCACCACGTGATCCGGGTTACCGGTGAAAAGCTGGCGCAGCTCCGGGTTCTGCGTGGCTATGCCAACCGGGCAGGTATTCAAATGGCATTTGCGCATCATGATACAGCCTTCGGCGATGAGGGCAGCGGTCGCTACGCCGTATTCTTCCGCGCCTAGCAACGTGGCCACGGCCAGGTCATAGCCCGTCAGGATTTTACCATCGGTCTGCAAGACCACGCGGCTGCGCAGGTTGTTTTTGAGGAGCGTCTGGTGGGCTTCGGCCAAGCCTATTTCCCAAGGCAAGCCGGTGTGCCGGATGGAGCTCAGCGGACTGGCCCCGGTTCCGCCGTCGGCGCCAGAAATCATGATGGCATCTGCTTTGGCTTTGGCTACGCCCGAGGCGATGGTACCCACCCCGGCCTCGGCCACCAACTTCACGTTGATGCGGGCTTTGGGGTTCGCGTTCTTCAGGTCGAAGATTAATTGCTTCAGGTCTTCAATGGAGTAGATGTCATGGTGCGGCGGCGGTGAAATGAGTCCTACGCCGGGCGTAGAGCAGCGCACGCGGGCAATCCAATGATCTACTTTGTGGCCGGGTAACTGTCCACCCTCACCTGGTTTTGCGCCCTGCGCGATTTTAATCTGAATTTCATCGGCGTTCGCCAAATAATGGCTGGTTACCCCAAATCGGCCGGAGGCCACCTGCTTTACTCTAGAGCGTTCAGAATCTCCGTTGGCGTGTTTGATGTAACGGGCTTCGTCTTCACCGCCCTCGCCGCTGTTGCTTTTGCCGCCAATGCGGTTCATGGCAATGGCCAGCGTGCTGTGCGCTTCATGGGAAATTGACCCGAAGGACATGGCTCCCGAACCGAAACGGGTTAGAATAGAAGAAACCGGTTCCACCTCCTCCAACGGCACCGATTGGCGCTTCCGGAATTCAAACAAGTTGCGGAGCGTAATGGCCGTTTCCTGCTGGTGCTCCCTGATGGATTTGGAATACTCTTTATATAAGAGGAAGTCATTCAGGCGGGTGGATTTTTGCAGCAGGTGAATAACCTTGGGCGTGAGCAAGTGCTCCTCGCCATCGCGCCGCCATTGGTAGAAACCACCGGACTCCAGCAGGTTCTCCAAATCTGGGTACGCGCTTTGGTGTTTGGTCAAGGCTTCGCGCTCCAGGTCTTCAAAGTTGAGGCCTTCCAGACGGTTGGTGGTACCTTTGAAGCATTTCTCAATCACTTCCTGACCCAGCCCTAGTATCTCGAAAATCTGGGAGCTTTGGTAACTCTGTAGCGTGCTGATGCCCATTTTAGACAGGATTTTCAGCAAACCATTGTCAACCGCATAGATGAAGTTCTGGAAGTAATGTGTGTACGGGTGCGCGTTGTCCAGTTTCTGCTGGTCATGCAGGCCTTTGATGGTATCATACACCAGGAACGGGTACACCGCGCTAGCTCCATACCCAATGATAGTAGCGAAGTGGTGGGTTTCCCAGGCATCTCCGGCTTCTACCACCAGCCCGGCTTTGGTACGCAAGCGTTTCTCGATGAGGTGGTGGTGAACGGCACCCACTGCCAGCAAAGACGGAATAGCCGCCCGTTGCGCTTCTACCTTACGGTTAGAGATAATCAATATTTTCTTGCCCGAGCGAACGGCGGCCTCAGCTTCGGCGCAGATACGGTCAATGTCGCGTTGCAGGTTGCCGGTCTCGCGGGTAGAGAAGGTGGCGTCTATGTTTTCGTGTTCAAAGCCTTCTTCTTTCAGGAACACCAGTTTCTGGAACTCCACGGGGTCCATGACCGGCTGGGAGATATGAATCTGACGCGTGTGCAGTTCGCTTTCATCCAAGATGTTCAGGGACTCGCCCACACGCGTGAAAAGCGACATCACCAAGCGCTCTCTAATGGAGTCAATAGGCGGATTACTCACCTGCGCGAAGAACTGCTTGAAGTAGTTAGCCACGTGCTGGCTGTGCTGAGACAGAACCGCCAGCGGCGTATCTGAGCCCATGCTGCCCACTGGCTCATAGCCCGTAGACGCCATGGGTTCTACCACCATTTTCAGGTCTTCGCGGGTGTAGCCGTACGCTTTCTGGCGCTGCCGAAGTTCCTCAGGAGAGCAAGGCTGTAGCAACACACTCGGCTCAGGTCGAAGTCTCAGTTTGATGCGGTTTTTCTGAATCCAGTCAAAATACGGCTTGTCATTGCAGACCAGTTGCTTGATTTCCTCGTCCTCAAAAATGCGGTTCTGGGAAATGTCCGCGAGCAGCATTTTGCCAGGTTGCAGGCGGCCGCGTTTGATCACGTCTTTGGGGTCCACGCACAGCGCCCCAGCTTCGGAGGCCATGATGAGGCGGCCTTGTTTAGTCAGGCAGTAACGCACGGGGCGCAGGCCGTTTCTATCTAAGGTCGCGCCAATCTGGGTACCGTCGGTGAAAAACAGGGCGGCAGGGCCGTCCCAGGGCTCCATCAAAGACGCATGGAATTTATAGAACGCCTTTTTGTAAGTGTCCATGTGCGGGTTGTTCTGCCAGGCCTCGGGCACCAGCATCATCATCACGTGCGGCAGCGGCCGTCCGGATAAGGTCAGTAGTTCCACCAAAGCATCCAGGTTGGCCGAATCAGAATCCTCGGGGTTGGTGATGGGGATGAGCCATTGCATTTCTTCCTCTGTGAAAAGCGGCGAGGACATGAGCGCTTCCTTGGACTTCATCTTGTTCACGTTCCCGCGTATGGTGTTGATTTCACCATTATGCGCAATAAACCGGAACGGCTGGGCCAGACGCCAGTTAGGAAAGGTGTTGGTAGAGAAACGGGAGTGCACCACAGCCAGCGCCGATTTAAACTCGGGATGGCGGAGGTCATGGTAGTAGCGCTCCAGTTGGTCGGTTTTGAGCTGACCTTTGTAAATGATGGTGCGCGAGGAGAAGCTGGCGATGTAGAAAGTGCCATTCTCGCCGCGTACGTTCTTGCGGGTCTCGTTGCTGATGAGGTTGCGCAGCACAAACAGTTTGCGCTCCAGGTCTTCGCCTTTGATGGTGGGGTCCACCGGCTGCACAAACACCTGCTCAATATAAGGTTCCACCGCTTTGGCTCCGTGGCCCGGTACTTGTCCGTTCACCGGCACCAGGCGGTAGCCAATCAGACTTAAACCTAATTTGCGGAGGCAGTTGTTCAGGATTTTGCGGGATTTCTCGCGCACTTCATAGACCGCCGGAAAAAACACCATGCCTACGCCATAGCTGCCCTGCGGAGGCAGCGTAATCGCGAACTCGGCCAGTTCTTTTCTGAAAAACTCATGGGGTAATTGCACTAAGATACCAGCCCCGTCGCCGGTTTCGGGGTCGCTGCCGGTGGCACCGCGGTGCTCCATGTTCTTGAGCATGGTCAACGCATCTTTCACCGTGGCATGGGATTTCTGACCATCTAAATTGACCACGCATCCAACGCCACAGGCATCATGCTCTAACTCGGGGGTGTACAACCCTTTGGGGTGTTTATCAGCCTGATTCATTCCTTTGTTTGTTCGTTCAGGGTAGGGTGAATCAGGAAGTTAATAGATTGTTGTTAAATAAACAAGCTATATTTTGAAGTATTTATACAAAACAAGCGTTAGGTTTATTGATTTTATATGTAATTGAGTGGTAATCTTAAAATGTATTAAAACTTGCCTTCTATGGAACGAGGAAAAATAGCAAATTTGTAATACAGCAAAGTAAATAAAATGCAACTGCTTAACTGTCAAGTGAAGAGGTGGAGGTGTTTAGGAGGGGTTTTTAAGAAAGTTCATACAATGGAGATCATGGTTCAAGTTTCTAACTTGGACCTACCATGTCCGGAAGTTTGCAACTTTTGTGAGTCGATAGCCTCAAATCCGCTTTTGCTGATTTAATTATATCAACCATTTATTTCAGAATGAATGACTCTATCCTGGGAGTTGAATGACTGCTCTTCTAGAAGGAAGCTCTGGTGCATGCCTTATGCCAGTTGCTGGCGTGACGGCTGGTTTATGCGAGGCCCTTATGCTTTTGTTGTTTCATCTTTTCCCTCCGTGCGCTCACGGCCGCGAGGCCCCGTCTTCCCCTCGCGCACTGCCCTTTCGGCCTGAAGTGTCCTTTGCGCTTAGTTTTGCCTTTCCAGGGCCAAAAGCGAGGTGCACTCAGGGAAGACTGGAAAGGGGAAAGTTGCCGTACTTGTGAATGATAGCAGGGAACATGGTTCAAGTCTGTGACTTGGACCCAAAATGACCGGAAGTTTGCAAATCCGTGAGCCATAAAGACAAAGACGTATTTCCCGTTCGGAGGAATAGGAGCAGTACGTTTTAGGCCTCCTTTCCAAAAACAAACCTATAACCAAATCCTTGCCTTGAATATTGCTCCCGCATAGAAACAAAAAAGCCAGAAAGTACCTGAAGAAGGTGCTTTCTGGCTTTGACCTTATAATAGAAGTGTTAGGCTTTTGCTTCGTCTCTGGATCTTTCCAGGAGGTAGATAAGCACGAGGGCTAACAGGTTGATGGTGACAAAGGAGGCTCCTGCGTGGGCTCCGTAACTGAAGTTAAAGGAAGATAAAGAAAGTCGGAACTTGAAAAACCAGCTTTCCAGAAAGTCAACGCCTATGCCTAGTTTGATGCCTGCTAAATAGTTATACGCCAGTCCTGAAATCCCGAAACTGAGGACTTGTAGTACCTGGTTCACCAGCGACAAGTTGAAGGCTTTTCTGGTTTGCTGGAAAAGCAGGAATCCGCACAGGATGGAAAAGATATAGAGTAATGCCGCTAGAAAGATGCCAACCCAAGTGGAGGTGGAGGGCTGCTGCAAGGCGGGAATCATTTTAAGGCACAGCCCCAGTCCCAGCAGACCACCGGCCAGTTGGTAGATGGCAATGAATCTGGCTAAGGTGAAATTCCTGTTTGGTGAAAAGTTGGGTTGCGTTTTCATGTTGTTTTTGGAAAATCGCTAGTAAAAAGCCCCGGCTTCAGAAACCGGGGCTTTTTGGAAAATTAGCGATTAAACTTTATTAATGTTCAAAGTCATAGCCTGTATTACGCTCGCGTAACTCGGCGAGGCCTTTCTTGCCGTAGGCTAGGCGGGTAATTACTACGTAGAGTACCGGCACAATAAAGATAGCCAGGAACGTAGCGGCCAACATACCACCAATTACCACCCAACCAATGGTCTGGCGGGAAACCGCACCGGCACCAGAAGCGGTCACCAGCGGAACTACCCCTAAGATAAAGGCCAGGGAGGTCATGATAATAGGTCGCAGACGCAGTTTTACGGCTTCAATGGTTGCTTCAATTAATTCCATACCGCGGTCTACCCGTTCTTTGGCGAACTCCACAATCAGGATGGCGTTTTTCGCGGCCAGACCAATCAGGGTAATCATACCAATCTGGGCGTACACGTTGTTCTCCAGTTTAGGTAGGAAAGTCAGCGCCAGAATAGCCCCAAACATCCCCAGCGGAATGGCAAACAAGATGGAGAACGGCACACTCCAACTTTCATACAGGGCAGCCAGTAAAAGTAACACCAGCACAATGGATAGGGCAAAGATGTAAATGGTGCTGTTTCCCGCTGACAGTTCTTCGCGGCTGAGGCCCGAGAAGTCAAAGCCGTAACCGGCCGGTAAGGTTTGAGCAGCAACTTCTTGCAGCGCCTGTAAGGCCTGACCGCTACTGTAACCCGGTTTGGCCCCACCAGAAATCTCTACGGAACGGAACAAGTTGTAGTGCGAAATTACGGCCGGGTTTTCCACCACTTTAGCCGTAATCAACGCACTTAACGGTACAGATTCTCCCTGGCGGTTCAGCACGTAGTACTGGCTCATGTCAGAGATGTCCATGCGGTACGTGGTATCGGCTTGGGCCACTACCCGGTAATTACGGCCGTAACGGGTGAAGTCATTGATGTAGCGGCTACCCATGTAAGAAGACATGGTGGCGTACACATCGGTGAGGCTGATGCCTAGTTTCTTCACTTTCTCACGGTCCACGTCTACGTGGTAGCCCGGCGTTCTGGTATTGAAGAAGCTGTAGGCCATGGCAATTTCCGGACGCTGGTTGGCCGCCGCTAAAAACTGACCCATCACGCGTTCCAGTTCTTTGATGTCACCGGCGGTACGTTGCTCCAGCATAAAGCTGAAACCTCCTGATTGCCCCAGACCCGGAATAGCAGGTGGCGCTACCACAATGATGTTGGCTTCTTTGATGGCGGCAAAACGTTGGTTCAGTTCTGCCATCACTCCCTGCAAGCGCATAGACTCTTCCTGTCTTTCATCCCAAGGTCTCATCTGGATGAAGAAGGTACCACTGTTAGACTTGA
Organism: Rufibacter sp. JT3400010; assembly: GCF_054956755.1. Lineage (NCBI taxonomy): Bacteria > Pseudomonadati > Bacteroidota > Cytophagia > Cytophagales > Hymenobacteraceae > Rufibacter > Rufibacter sp. JT3400010. Next base: position 100,985 of record NZ_JBUDXA010000019.1, read on the forward strand.
AGGAGAAGTTGATCGCGTTCAAACCAGAGATGGAAGTTGCGTTTTTAATCGCCTTCACTTCGCCCAAAATACCCGCCATTCTTTCCAGAATAGCCTGGGTTCTGTTGGCCGAGGAGCCTTCCGGTAATTCCACGGAGATAAACAGACGTCCTTCATCTTCAGTAGGAATGAAGCCAGTTGGTTTTTTCGCGAACAATCCTACGGTTCCCACATACAAACATACCAGCAGAATCAAAGCCAATGGAGCGGCTTTGATGGTCCGGCGTACGCCCCCTGAGTAAGACTCCGTAGTTCTGGCAAACCAGTTGTTGAACTTGTAGAAGAACTTATTCAGACCCCTGGATTCGCGGTTCACGTTCATAGGGCGCAGCATCATGGAGCAAAGCGCCGGCGTCAACGTCAAGGCCACAAACGCTGAAATCAAAACTGAGATAGCGATGGTGATGGCGAACTGCTGATACAAACGACCCACAATACCCGGAATGAAACCTACCGGAATAAACACGGCAGCCAGAATCAAAGCAATGGCAATTACCGGCGCGGTGATGTCTTTCATGGCCTTGCGCGTGGCTTCTCTTGGCGAGAGCCGCTCATGGTCAATGTAATGCTGCACCGCCTCTACCACCACAATGGCATCATCTACCACAATACCAATGGCCAACACAAACCCGAAGAGGGTAAGAGTGTTGATGGTGAAACCCAGCGGAATAAAGAAGATGAACGTACCAATAATGGAAACCGGAATAGCCAGAATGGGAACCAACGTAGCGCGCCAGCTTTGCAGGAACAGGAATACCACCACAATTACCAGAATCAAGGCTTCAATGAGGGTGTGCACCACTTCATTGATGGAAACCTCCACCACCGTCACCGACTCAAACGAGACAATGTAATCCACGTCGGCGGGGAAAGAGGCTTTCATGTTGTCCAAGGCCGCGTAGATACCTTCAGCGGTGGCTACCGCGTTAGAACCCGGCGCCTGGTAAATCAACATCATGGCAGACGGGTTTCCGTTGATGGTAGATTGGCGGCCATAGTCAAACTGCCCGAATTCCACGCGCGCCACGTCTTTCAAATACACCAAAGAACCGTCTTCTGGATTGGTGCGGATGATTACGTTCTCAAACTCTTCTTTGCTAGCCAACCGGCCACTTACCGTGATAGGATATTGAAATGCCTGCGTGCTGTACTGCGGGCGGGCACCCACTGTACCGGCAGCCACCTGCATGTTTTGCTCCTGAATGGCAGCTACTACTTGGTTGGCGCTGAGATTGTACTGCGCCATCTGATCTGGTTGCAGCCACAAACGCATACTGAAATCCTGCCCAATGGCCGTAACGTCACCTACCCCTTGCACCCGTAGCAACGCGTCTTTCACGTAGATGTTGGTGTAGTTATCCAGGTACTGGATGTCATGGGTTTTCTTGGGCGAGTAAATACCCACTACCATCAAGATACTTGGGTTCCGTTTCCGAACCGTTACCCCCAAACGTCTTACCTCTTCCGGCAAGCTTGGCTCGGCCACGCTGGCGCGGTTCTGCACATCCAGGGTAGCAATGTTAATGTCCGTACCTACCTCAAAGGTCACGGTCATGTTCATCTGGCCGGTACTGGTGTTGGTAGAGGTCAGATAGGCCATGCCTGGAGTACCGTTGATCTGGGTTTCAATAGGCGTGGCTACCGTCTGCTCAATGGTCTGGGCATCTGCTCCGGTGTAGTTCGCCGACACCGAAACGGTGGGTGGCGAAATATCGGGGTATTGGGTGATGGGCAAGTTCATCATGGCCAGCGTTCCTACCAACACGATCACAATAGAGATCACGATGGCAGTGATGGGCCGTCTTATAAATACTTCAGAGATCATACTTTTTCTGAAAAGGCTATTTTAACATGTTATTATCTGGCACCGGCAGGGGCACCACCGGCTGCTGCTTGCGGTGCACCTACTTGAATTTTAGCGCCCTGGCGAAGTTTCTGAATACCTTCTACCACAATTACGTCTCCGGCTTTGAGGCCTTCACGGGCTACAATCTTGTCCTGGAAACGGGTCCCTAACTGGATGTTTTGCTGCTGCACAGAATCTCCCTGTACTTTGTACACGAAGTATTCGCCCAATTGCTCGGTCACGGCTTTAAACGGAAGCGTGATTTGTTGTCCTATGTCTTGGTTCAGCACGTTCACGCTCACCGTCATACCGGCCACCAACTGGCGGTCAGGGTTAGGGAAACTCACGCGAACCGTAATGGTACCGGTCTGCAAACCAACCGCGCGGTCAATGGCCGTTAGCTTACCGGTGTGCGGATATCTGGTGCCATCTGCTAACGTGAGGGTGAACGTGGAGTCTGGCTGCTTGCCTTGTTGCAGGAGGTTGAAACGGGGCAACTCCTGCTCATTGATCACGAAATCTACGCCGGTTGGTCCGTCAGAAGAGATGGTGTTCAGGAGCGTTTGCCCCGGGCTTATCTGTGAACCCACGCGTACTTGCGAAATCCCGATTCTACCGGTGAACGGGGCTTTGATGATGGAATAACCAAGTTCTGTAGCCGCGCTGGATACCTGGGCGCGGGCTACCGCTACATTGGCACGGGCCGTTTCCACATCGGCGCGGGCATAATCTACCCGCTGGCGCGCGATAGCGTCTTGCTTGGCCAGGTTCTCATAACGCTCCAGGTCTTTCTGCACCCGGTTCAAATTCGCCTGGGCACTGCGAACATTCGCCTGTGCCTGGTTGTAAGCTGCCTGGTATCTGGTGCGATCAATTTCATAAAGCGGCTGCCCTTTGGTAACCCGTTGGCCATCTTTTACAAAAATCTGCGTGATGTAACCACTCACCTGCGGGCGCAACTCTACTTCACTAAGCGGCACCACGGTGCCTGGGTACGTATCTGTGCCTACCACGCGCTCTTCAGAAACGGTATAGACGTTCACCGGAACCGGACCGCCCATCATAGGGCCGCCTTGCGGGGCGGCTTCCTTTTTGCCGCAGGAAACCAACAAGGCGCCGGACAACGTAAGCGCCGCTATAAAGGATAACTGTATCTTCATGATGCTAGGATTTTTCTCTCTGATTAGTAGTTAACTGCTATGGTACCCAAGGCGCGTTGTACATCCAGCTTGCTGGAAAGCACATTGTACAGGGCATTGTAATAATTGAGTTGGGCGGTTCTGAGGTCGGTTTCGGCTACAATCAGATCCAGGTAGGTTTTGATGCCCTCGTTGTATTGGAGCTTGATCACGTTGTATACGTCTTCGGCTAACTGCACATTGCTTTGCAGGGTAAGCCAGTCATTGTAATCACTCTTGTAGTTGGCCAAGGCCGTTTGGTACTCCGTATTGATGCGGCGCTGGAGACCTTGCAGTTCCACGTTCAGGCTTTCTTCCTGCAATTCAGAAATACGCACGTTCTGCAATCTTCGGCCTCCCTGGAAAATAGGAATGCCCACCTGCAAGCCCAACGCTGAGGTAGGGTAGGACTGGCTGTACACATCTCCCAGACTGGAGCTGAAGAAGGTAGGATTGTAGTTCACGAACGCCGAAGCCGTTGGTAAAAAGCCCCACCGGTAATAGCGGGTATTCAAGCCCTGGATTTGGCGTTGCGTCTGAATCTGCTGAAACTCCACCCGGTTGGTGAAGGCCAGGGTCTGGGTGGTGTCTATCAGAATATTCTGCTGCATCTGGTTGTAGTCATAGGCCAGCGTCAGCGGTGAGCCAACGGGTAAACCCATGAGCTCCTGCAACAGCGCGGTGCTGGATTTCAAAGCCTCCTGCGTTCTCTTGCGGTCTGCCCGTATGCTGTTTAAGGTAATGCTGGCACGTTGGTAGTCGGTTTTGTCTACCAACCCTTGCTCGTACTGGGCTCTGGCATCACGGTACTGCTTTTCCTGCCGGATGATGTTCTCATCCAGAATGCGCAGCTGTTCCTGGCTCAGGAGAATGTTGTAAAACGCCTTACTTACGTCTACCACCGTGTTGATTTTGGTAGATTGGGTGTTCAGATCCAATGCGGTTCTGGTAAAACGGGCAGCTCTGGAAGCCAACAGCAAGTCATTGCTGTACAGCGTCTGGTTTGCCTGAAAATTGATGTTGGAGGTGTATTTCTGCCCAATGGTGATCACCTGGTCCCCGAACACGCTTTGCTGGCGCTTGATGTTGTGGATGAACGCGTAGTTGGCCGCCACCTGCGGCAACCAACCAGACAGTTGTGCCCTGATCTGGCGTTCGCCGATTTCCTCTTCTATTTGCGCCTGCTGCACTTGGGCCTGGTTTTTTAGGGCGTAGGCCACGCACTGGTCCAGCGAAAGCCGCCCGGTAGTGCTATCTGGGGCCACCTGTGCCCGAAGCGCGAAAGGAGCCCAGAGGCAACTCAGCAGCACAGACATCAGAATCCTTGTTTTCTTCATAAGAATGGTAACTATTAAATCTATAAGTGGGTGGTAGGATGGAGTTTATAGCTTACGGATGCTATCCCAAACCATTTGGGCTAATTGCTGAAATTCTTTGTCTCCCAAAAGAACTTTATTGTCTAAATGTACCTTAGCGGCGGTCATAATGCTGCTGTGAATCATGATGGCCATCAGTTTTTGGTCCAGGTTACGCAGAATACCGTTTTTATGCCCTAATTCTATAAACTGCCTTATTTCATTCTGGATGCAATCATTCTGTTCCTGCGGGCAACGCGAATAGTAGGGCGAATTCACGAACTGTTCAATAAAGAAGAGTACGTTGGGGTGCTGGATGTAAAACTGGCAGCGACTGATCCAGCGCAGGAAAAAGTTTTCCTTTAAATCCATGTCCTCCCGCAGTTTCTTCTGCATGGCTTCGTGTACCTGGTGCTGGGTGTAGGTAAACAACTCCATGATAAGCGTGTCTTTGCTGTCAAAGTAATGGTAAATGGTACCTGCGGCAACCCCCGCTTTTTTGGCAACCAGACTCATGGGGGTACCATGGAATCCGTTCTCCTTGATCAACTTGAGCGTACTTTCCAGAATCGCTTTTTTCTTCTCTGCTAATATCTCCAACTCTTTGCTTGGCTGTTTATTGAACGTTCATTCGGTTCGCAAAGTAAAGAACAAAAGTAGGGAGCATCCAACGGATTTAACATTTAATTCCTGTTGCAGAAATTCAGACTGTTTTCTGTTTTGAGATAAGTAGTTGTAAATAAGTTTGTTGAAAGGGTTTGATGGAAGAGGTATCTTTCGGGAAACCTAACAGAAGTAAACAAGTTAGGGAAACCTGTTTTAAGGATAGTTTTTGGAAAACAGGCAATTAACAGGGGTGTTTTGAGAGGAAGGGGTAAGCGGAGGGTGGTGTTTGTAGAGGCAATTCCGGGCAATGTTATCTGATACCGTAGGACAGGTCGCGACCTGTCCGTACATGCTGTGCATGCTGCATTTTTTGGAAAGAAGGATGAAAATGGAAAGGGCAACCCTTGGTGGTTGCCGCTGTTATCAATTTCTTTAAGAAAGGCGGTCTTGTTCCTGAATGTGTTGGATGATTTTCTGGGCGTGGTCGCGGGAGTTTTCAATAAACCAGAGGTGGGTGTCCATGCCGCCACAGACCACACCTGCCAGGTACAGGCCAGGCTCATTGGTTTCCATGGTCTCTGGGTTGTGCTGCGGGTACAATTTCTCGTCGGGTGAAAGTTGTACCCCAAATTTGCGGAGCAGGTCAAAGTTAGGTTTGTAGCCGGTGAGCGCCAGCACAAAGTCGTTCTCAAGGGTGACAGGGCCTTCGGGTGTCATGATATCAACTTCGCCGGGCCGAATGGCGGTGAGGTAGGAATTGAAATGCGCTTTGATGCTGCCTTCGGCAATTCGGTTCTCAATGTCTGGCTTCACCCAGTATTTCACCCGTCGGCCAATGGCAGGACCGCGCACTACCATGGTTACCTGGGCTCCTTTGCGGTAGGTTTCCAACGCGGCATCTACGGAGGAATTGCTGGCCCCCACCACCACCACTTTCTGGAGGGCGTAATAGTGCGGGTCTTTGTAGTAATGCGTCACGTGCGGCAGCTCTTCGCCGGGAATGGCCATGAGGGCAGGCAGGTCATAGAAGCCGGTGGAGATAATGACTTTGCGGGCGTGGTACGTGCCTTTGCTTGTTTGCACTTCAAACCTGTTTTCCTGTTTCTGCACCAAAAGCACCTCCTCAAATAACCGCACGTGCAGGTTAAACTTGCCCGTAACCCGACGGTAATATTCTAAGGCCTCGTTGCGGCGCGGTTTGGGGTTGTCAGAGATAAAGGGCACCCCGCCAATCTCCAGCTTCTCAGAAGTGGAGAAAAAAGACATGGTCACCGGGTAGTTGTACAACGAATTCACCAACGCGCCTTTGTCCAGAATCACGTAAGAGAGTCCGGCTTTCTGGGCTTCAATGCCGCAGGTTAACCCAATAGGCCCCGCCCCAATAATGACAATATCCAGTTCATCAGATGTACGCATGCGGCAAAGGTAAGAAGTGATTCTTGAATGATGGATGGAGTGAATGTGAGAGTGTACGGCTAAACGTGTCAAAAGCTGCTTTGCAGAGGCAGTGTGTTCAAAAGTGAAGTGATTATCCACTCGCTCGCCTCTCGGACGCCTGTGAGCTATTTTCGGCCTCTGGCCGAGTGGAGGGAATGTTAACCCATCTTTGAAGAAGTGGCGGGACGCCGCAGGTAGCTCACAGGCGTCCGAGAGGCGAGCGAGATATTGGTTTATTTTACTCCCATTCTTCTGTAAGAATGCTACCCTTAAACCACACGCAATCTTGCTGGTGGTTCCCGGCGAGTCTGGAGACTCGCATCATCCCAAGTCACAAGACTTGAGTCTCGCGCCAGGTTGGGTGGTTTAAAAAGTACTGGCCTGTTTTCCGCAATATCGCCTGCTCTCAAGACCTCGTAGTGTGCGCAATACGAGTGTCTAAGCCACCCCCACGTTTAAGGGTGGGTTTTTGAAAATCGGCGCAAAAGGGAGAGCTTGCGTATAAACCACGGCTTGAAATATCAGGAATTCGGGCTTCTGCGTACATGCAAGTGAAAGGGCTTTTTGCTTGCCAAGCGTGAAGTCTTTTAAATATTATTCAATTTTACCCATTCACTCAATCATTCAACCACTCAATCAGTCATTCAGTGCCAGCACGCATGAACAGGAAAGTAAGGGAGCTACAGTACTTTTTCTACAGCCAGAACTTCTATGATGGCATTCGGGTCACCATAGCGGCGCTGCTGCCTGCCTTGCTGATGTCGCAACTGGGGCATTTTGAGTTGGGGATTGCCATTTCATTAGGCGCCATTAGCGTGAGTCTGGCAGATTCGCCGGGCCCCATGCGCCATAAACGGAACGGGATGGTAGTGGGCATTGGCGTCTGCGCGTTAGTGGCGTTGGTGACTGGCTTTGCGCGCATGCACACGGTTACGTTAGGGTTGGAGATTCTGGTGTTCAGCTTTGTGTTTTCCATGCTGCTGGTGTACGGTATGCGGGCTTCGTTCATAGGGTTGGGAGGCTTGCTGGTGCTGGTGATGACCATGGACCGGCCGCTCACGGCAGAGCAGGTACTCATCAACAGTGCCCTGGTTATGGCGGGTGGCGTGTGGTACCTGTTGCTCAGTTTGGTCACCAACCAGTTTATGCCGTACCGCCCGGCGCAGCAGGCGTTGGGCGAGTGTATCAGGGAAGTGGCGAAATACCTTCGGATGAAAGCCGCCTTCTACCAACCCCACACCGATTTTGACGCAACGTACCGTGGGTTAATCTCGCAGCAGGTGCTGGTAAACGAAAAGCAGGATGCCGTGCGCGAACTGCTGTTCAAAAGTCGGCAGATTGTAAAGGAATCTACAGAGTCTGGCCGCACGCTGGTGATGACGTTTGTAGACATGGTTGACCTGTATGAGCAGGTAACGGCCATCCATTATGACTATGCCTCCATTAGGGAGCGGTTTGGGCACACCGGTATTTTGCAGGAAATGGGCAAGTTTATTGAGTATCTAGCCGATGAACTGGACAACATTGGTTTTGCCATTCAGGCGAACCTACGGCACAAGAACTTGCTTAACATTGCCCAGAAACTGGACGAACTCAAAGCCAAAATTGACGCAGTAGGGGAGCAGCAGGGCCTGAGCGGAAACATGGTTCTGAAGAAAATCTTCGTCAATATCAGAACCATCGCACAGCGCCTTTCAGACATCCTTACGTACTTTAACGCCCATTCTGAGCAGGTGCAGCAGCGCGCCCGGGAACTGGAGTTTTCCCAATTTATCACGCATCAAAACTTTGACCCTAAATTGTTCTGGAACAACCTCACGTTTGAATCCTCGGTGTTCCGGTTCTCGTTCAGGGTGGCGCTGGTGGCCTTGTTCGCCTATACATTGACCAAGATTTTCCCGTACGGGCAGCACAGTTACTGGGTCCTGCTCACGGTGGTTTTCCTCCTGAAACCCGCTTTCAGCCTCACCAAGCAACGGAACATCCAGCGGGTGGTGGGCACCGTGGTGGGTGGGGCCATTGGCTTACTGGTTTTGTTTCTGGTACAGGATGAACGGCTGCAATTTGTGTTCCTGCTCATCTTCATGACCGGTTTTTACAGTGTGCAGCGCATCAATTACGTGCTGAGCGTGATTCTTATGACCCCGTTTATGCTTATACTGTTCAACTTTCTGGGCGGCGGAAGTCTGGCCATTGTGCAGGAACGCGTGGTAGATACTGTGGTGGGCTGCGCCATTGCCTTTGCCGCCACGTATTTTGTGTTCCCCAACTGGGAATCTAAACAGGTGGGCGGGTTTATGCAGGCCGTGCTCAAAGCCAATCTGCGCTACCTGCAGGTATTAGCAGATGTATTGGCGGGCAAAGAAGTGCAGGAAGTGGAGTATAAACTGGCAAGAAAAGAAGTGTACGTGACCTCAGCCAACCTATCGGCGGCGTTCCAGCGCATGACCAATGAGCCTAAAAGCAAACAATTGAACGGCCGCGAGATCTACCAGTTTGTGGTGCTCAACCACATCCTTTCTTCGTACATCGCTACTATTGTCTCGGCCAGGCTTCGGCAGGAAACAGGTGCTTATTCCAAAGCTTTCCTGCGGTCCTTAAAGCGTGCCACTTCCTCCCTGGTAGACGCGCTTCATCCCTTTGACCCCGACTTCAAGGCACCCGAGAGTACCTGTCTTCCGCCTGAGCCCGAACTGCCCGAGAAAACTCCGCTCTCGTCAGATGAACTCCTGCTCAAAGAACAACTGGAGTTTATCAGAAAAGTCACCACAGACATTGCTAAAACCTCCTCCAACGTAGGGAAAAAGATGGTGGCTTGAGCAAGCTGTTTTAAACCTCTTTTTAGAAATTCGGCTGAAAAGCCAGAATGGGTTTGGAAGAGATCCATTTGTTTTCTATATATGTACATACATTTAATGTAAGCAAACAAGTTCAACGGTCAGAAACGGCCTACGTATACCCTACAGGCAACTAGTAACAAGTCAACTAATTATAAAACTATGGCAACTACCAAATGGTCATTAGACCCTACGCACAGTGAAGTGCAGTTCAAGGTGAAGCACTTGATGATTACTACCGTTACCGGTTATTTCCAGACGTTCAACGTGGAGGTTGAGACCGAAGACGAAGATTTCTCCAAGGCCACCAGCATTCTGTTCACCGCCGATGTGAATTCCATTAACACCAACAACGAGCAGCGCGACACGCACCTGAAGTCAGCCGACTTCTTTGATGCCGAGAGCCACGGTGAAATCAGGTTTGTGGGCAATCGCTATGAGCAAGCAGGAAGTGACGCCGCCAGACTGCACGGCGATTTAACGGTGAGAGGCATTACTAAACCCGTTACTGTTGACGTAGAATTTGGCGGTATTGTGGTAGACCCTTATGGCCAGACCAAAGCCGGTTTCACGGTGACTGGTAAAATAAGCCGCAAAGAATTCGGCCTGACCTGGAATGCCGTTACCGAGGCCGGAAGCGTGGTGGTTAGCGATGACATCAGACTGAATGCCGAGATTCAGTTAGTAAAGCAGGGGTAATTACTTATAACCTTTATAAACCAGAAAAGGAGCTGCACCCGTGCGGCTCCTTTTCTGGTTTATAGGGGAGGAGGGAAGCGTGGCCATTGACTTGCGCTGTACTTCTACTAAATCGCTTAAAGAGCCTTCTATCTTTAGCAAAGCAGATTCTGGCGCAAGAGTCCGCATATGTCGGCGTTTTGCAGATCAGCTATATGTGCGGACACAAGCGGACACTTGCGCCAGAAAGCTTTTGGAAGAATGTAAATACGAAATGGTATTACTTAGAATACAGCTACTTCTCAATAGAAGGCAGATTCCTCTCCTTCTCTGCTTTGTAGATACTTCTTAGATAAATATAAGCTTTTTCTATTATTAAGCATATCCTTGTAAAATAATCACTTATAACTATTCCGTTACAATATTTTAAAATTCAGTTAACCTTGTTTAAAAGCCTTCGTACTGTGGTATGTTACTTACCAAAAGTAGCGTTGAAAGCGCAGTGTGCATGGGAATAAGAAATACATTTGGTATTGACCTAATACCTGAGAATGAGGCAGACCGGATACAAAAGCTGCACGATTATCAAATTCTAGACATTGAAACCGAAGGCCCTTTTAAGCACATAGCCGCCTTAACTGCCCACATCTTCAAGGTGCCCATTGCGTTGGTTTCTTTTGTTGATTCTGACCGTGTTTTCTTTAAAGGAAACACAGGCATGGAAGAAACAACTGAGATAGACCGGGACATCAGTTTGTGCTCACTGTCCATTTTGCGGCCAGAAGTCACTGTTTTTGAAGATGCCCTCCAAGAACCGTGCCTGTTGGCAAATCCGTTGGTGGCCGGTGAGTTCGGACTTCGGTTTTACGCGGCGGTTCCCATCACTACGTATGACGGGTACAACCTGGGTTCTGTCTGCATTGTAGACAAAGCACCCCGTCACTTTACCGATGATGACCGTACCACGCTGGAGTACATGGCGAAATTGGTGATGGATGAGCTTGACCTCTGGAAATGTCAGTTGTATGTGCAAAACCATAGAATGAATTGAGCTGCTGAAAAGAGCCTTTTATGATATTTATAACGAAAGCCTGAGTTTGTAAGGAACTTGGGCTTTTGCTGTTTTATACCGGTGTTGGTTTGCTTTTTTGCTTATTGCGTGAACGTAAGGGTATGCAGTATGTTGTTCCCTTGGCTTGGCTGCTTATTGCGTGGGTGCAAGTGCTGCGTTGTTTCATCTTTTCTGATAAGCGCTCACGGCCGCGAGGCCCCGTCTTCCCCTCTCGCACTGCCCTTTCGGCCTGCCTTGTCCTTTGCGTTTAGCTAGAGCCTTTCCAGGGCCAAAAGCGAGGCGCGCTCGGGGAAGACTGGAATTGGGGAAAGTATCAGCAGCGGTGATAGGACCTGTAGAGACCAGGCACTGCCTTGTCTCTAGTACGCATTGTTATCTTTTCAAGAAAATCTGCCCTCTAAAGCGGAGACTCCCCCTTTGAAGGGGGCGAAGGGGGATGTTTACACCTGCTGATCACACGCATTCCTTTCTCCCTTGATATGGTTCAAGTCTGTGACTTGGACCTACCATGACCGGAAGTTTGAAACTTCCATGAGGCGAGAGCCTCAAAAACGTTCGCTGATTCAATAATGCAAATACCCCTGAAATGAATTGGTGAGCGGTGAGATGTGTTTTGCACCATTCCTTCCTTAAAAGGAGCATCAAGCCCATATAAGTTCTACTAGTTTTTGGTGCCAGTGCTCATTTGCTACATGTTTTACCTAAAACACGTAAGAAACAGAATGTCTTGCTAAACTCTGTTTGCAAGTGCAAAAGGCACCTTTGTTTTACCAGGATTATTGTTATATTTTTGTTTAGAAATTTGCCAATCTGTTTGAACGGCGAAACGTTGTGTAAAAAGTTTTAAAGTAACAGTCGTCATGGAAAATGCTCTCGCCATTGCCAATTTCTTCATTAAGAAGTCTTTTGATACCGGCGAACCCGTGACAAATATGAAGCTGGTGAAACTGGTGTACATTGCCCATGGCTGGTACCTGGGGTTGTCGGGGCAGCCGCTACTCAGTGAGCCGGTAGAGGCCTGGAAATATGGGCCGGTGGTGCCCTCTGTGTATTACAGTTTCAAGGATTTTGGGGGAGATGCCATTCGGCAGATGGCCACCGGCTCTAATGCCAATGATACTGCGCCTATTCCCTTACCCAGTACTGATTTGGTGCCTTTTCTGGAGAAGATCTGGGAAGTCTACGGGCAGTTTTCGGGCATAGATTTGTCTGCCATGACGCACCAGGACCTTACCCCCTGGAAGATGGTCTGGGACACCCAGGGAAAACACAACAACAACGTCATCATTCCCAATGACCTTATCAAAGAGTACTACCAGAAGTTAGTTAATGCCCCCCATGCAACCCACTCAGCCTAGTACCCCCTTGTTACACCTTGATCTGGAGGCCATCAAGGCCTCTCCACCTCCACAAACAGCCTTAAGAAAAGCGAAAGAAGAAGACGAATGGTTTAACAATGACCGCCGCAAAAGAGAACACCAGCGGGAGCAGGGCGCCAGAACCATCATTCACTGGGCCATTCAGGGAAACATCATTGTGGCGGGCATTATCATAGGGATCTGCCTGGCGGTAAGAGGCTTCCACCTCATTGCCGCTGAAGACTATAAATGGCTCCAGAAAGAGCAGATAGACCTGCTGGATAGTTTGGCCAAATACGCCGGTTCCGGAGCTGTAGGAAGTTTACTCACCCGGTACCTCACCAAGAACATTGAGCACGGGCAGGGGCATTCTTAAAGTAGCTTTCTAGGTGCTTTCTGGAAAACACCGTTAAAACCAAAAGGAGAGCCACAAGCTCTCCTTTTGGTTTTAACGGTGTTTGATTGTGTGAAAGAAACTTAGTTGCGGGTGGTCAGGGGCTTTTTACCACCAAACCACACCTCCTGCATTTCCACGCCTTCGGCATTAGACAGGTTAATGGGCACGTTCACAGAGTCAATGCTGATGTTCTTCAGAGACAGGTTGCGTACTTTCTTTTCGGCGAAGCCCTCTACCAGAATGCCGGTGCCGGTGGCTTTCTGGCAGGAAATGTTATTGAAGTAGATGTCATGAATGTCAGTCTGGTAGCCCTGGCCTTCGTTCTTGTACTTGGAGGTAATCATAATGCAGTCTTCCACTTCGCCGAAGGAGACATTATTCACAAAGATGTTGGCAATCTCGCCCCCACGGTCGGCGTTCGATTTCAGGTAGATGCCCCGCTTGAGCTTACCGGCAAAGGTGCAGTCGTCAATGTACACGTTGCGTACCCCCGCCGACATTTCGCTGCCCATCACTACGCCGTGCAAGCCCATGAATTTGCAATTTCTAATCACAATATTCTGGCTGCTGCGTTTGGAGGCACGACCATCATGATCCCGTCCGGCTTTGATGGCGATGTTGTCATCTCCGTTGTTGAAAGAGATGTTTTCAATCAGGACATCTTCAGAATACTCGGGGTCAATGCCGTCGTTGTTCAGATTGTGGGCGTTGAACTGTACGCCGCGTACAATCACGTTTTTGCACAACACCGGGTGGATGCACCAAAATGGCGAGTCCTCAATCCTGATGTTCTCAATCAAGACGTTCTCGCATTCAAAGAACTGAATTAACTGCGGCCGCAGGAACCGGCCTTTCCCGAACACCCGCTTCTCCACAGGAACCTGCCGGTGGTTCATATCGCGGCTCTCGTCCTGCGCGGGTTTCTGTTGGTCGCGCCACTTCGCCCATTTTTCGGCCTCCGCCGCTTTGATGGTTCCTTGGCCGGTAATGGCCACATTTTTCAACCCGATGCCGTAGATAAACGGGCTGTAGTTGTACAGGAACGTGCCTTCCCAGGTGGTTTTCACTACGGGCAGGTAATGGTCAGCCTCGGCACTGAACACCAGAATGGCTCCTTCCTGCAAATGAAGTTCTGTGTTGGATTGGAAGTGGATAGGGCCATTTATTTGGTACGTTCCCGCTGGTACCACAATGCGGCCGCCTTTGCTTTTCCTGGCCTGTTGCATGGCTTTGTCAAAGGACGATTTCCAGTTGGTGCCGTTGGCCGAGGCGCTCTTAAATTGGGTAATGCTGATTTCCTTGTTTGGGATAACCGGCGCTTTGATGCGCTGCAGAATGACCTCTTTGGGATCTGGAGCAGAGTTGAAACTTGCTAACGCTACCAAAGAAACAAACACTGCCACGGCGGGTACCCAGCGAGGAAGCTTTTTCGGTAATCTTAGTCCAAACTTCTCTTTTGCCGAAGTGGGGAAGGTGTGCTGCTGTTTCATTTATATTTTTTACCCTAATGCGAAAGACAGAAAAGTAAATATAATGTTAAAACGGGTTTTATGAGTGAAGATACTTTGCTCTACCAATTTACCCTGGAATTCATTTTTCGCCGTTGTTGGCGTTATCACCAACAACTTCTAATCAGTTCTGTTTAATGCCAGTTTCTAGAAAGGAGCCGATAAAGGATTGTTGGTGATAACACCAACAATGGCACTAATAGGGGCACTTCAGACTATTTATCATTCTGGAAGATCTTGTGTGCGAACAAGAATAGCTTTAGTGAAGCATTGTTACCGCTCGCAACCAAGATCCTTTCAGGATGACAAAGAAATGGATGTGGGAATACTTTTTTCTTTGTGCTTATTGGCCTAAGCC